>NZ_JBEOTZ010000074.1:0-17640 GCF_040303825.1 Streptomyces sp. NPDC094143 | reverse complement strand
CGCGTCGGCGGGCCCGAGCCCGGCCCCGGCCCCCCCGACCACCACGACGGCGGCCCGTCCGGCCAGGGCATGCAGACACAGCGACTCGGCGACGGCCTGGCTGGGCGGGGTCCGCGGCACCAGGGCGAGCGCCGCGGTCAGGGCACGTTCCGCCTCGCGGTTGCGGCCGCGCAGGTGCCAGTACCACGCCAGGGCGTTGACCAACCGCAGGGCCCGCTCACCGTCCCCGCTGTGCACGGCGCTCTCCAGCGCGGTGCGCAGGTTCGCCGTCTCGCTGTCGAGCCGGCGCAGCCACTCCCGCTGCCCGTGACCGCGCAGATGCGGCCTGGCCCGCTCGGCGAACGCGGTGTAGTAGGCGCGGTGGCGCAGCCGCAGGGCCTCCAGCTCACCGCTTGCACGCAACTGTTCCAGGCAGTACGCGGTGACGGACTCCAGCAGCCGGTAGCGCGGCCCGTCGACGCCGTCGCTCATGACCACCAGGGAGCAGTCCACCAGACGGGCCAGCAGGTCCAGCACCTCCGTGTGGTCCACGCCGGCACCCGCGCACAGTTCCTCCGCCGCCGCCAGCGAACAGCCGTCGGCGTGCACGGCCAGGCGGTGCAGCACCGCCCGCTCCCGGGTGCTCAGCAGGCCGCAGCTCCAGTCGATGACCGCGCGCAGCGTGCGGTGGCGCGCCGGGGCGTCACGGGCCCCGGCGGCCAGCAGCGTGAACCGGTCGTCGAGACGGGCGGCCAGCTCGTGCACACCCAGGGCGCGTACCCGGGTGGCCGCCATCTCCAGTGCCAGCGGGATGCCGTCGAGACGGCGGCAGACGGAGACCACGGGGGCGATGGTCTCCTCGCTCAGCCGGAAGCGGGGAGCGGCCGCGGAGGCCCGCGCCGCGAACAGTTCGACGGCGCTGAACCGCAGCACGTCCTCGGTGCTCAGGCCCGCGACGGACTGCGGCAGGTCCAGCGGAGGCACCTCCACGAGCTGCTCGCCGCCCACGCTGAGCGAGGTCTGGCTGGTGGTCATGATGTGCAGCCGCGGCGCCGCCCTGAGCAGCCGTGCCGCCAACTCGGCCACCGGCTCGACGACATGCTCGCAGTTGTCGAGGACCAGCAGGGCCGGCTCGTCGCCGAGGGCGTGCACCACCCGCGCGGTGGAGGAGAGCGGGTCACCGTCGGGGGAGGGGGAGGAGGTGATGTCGTCGCGCACGCCGAGCACCGCCTCGACCACCTCGTGCACCTCCGTGGCCGACGTGGCGGAGCGGTCGAGGGAGGCGAACTCCGCCAGCCAGACACCGCCTGGGAACTCCGGTCCGACCGCGGCCGCAGTCGCCAGGGCGAGCTGGGTCTTGCCCACGCCGCCCGAGCCGGTGAGGGTCACCAGCCGGTGCCGGCCGACGAGTGCGCGCAGCCGCTCGATCAGCGCGTCCCTGCCGATAAGGTCGACCGGCGGGGCGGGCAGGTTCGTCGGCGGCCGGGCCGCGGTGGTGCTCGGCGACGGCGCGGCCGCCAGGGCCGGGCTCTGGGTGAGGATCGCCTGGTGCAGCGCGGCCAGCTCGGGGGAGGGGTCCACGCCCAGCTCCTCGGCGAGCCGCTCGCGCAGCTCCCCGTAGCTGGTGAGGGCGGCGCTCTGCCGGCCGGCGAGATACAGGGCGCGGATGTGGGCCGTACGCAGCCGTTCCCGCAGCGGATGCGACCCCACCAGGTCTGCCAACTCGTCGGCGACCAAGGCGTGCTCGCCGAGCTCCAGCCGGGCCTCGGCCTGTTCCTCCAGCGCCGTCAGCCGCTGCTCCTCCAGACGGTCGGCGGCGGTGCGGGCGAACTCCTCGTCGACGAAGTCGGCGAACGCCGGCCCCCGCCACAGGGCCAGCGCCTCGGTCAACAGGTTCGTCCGGGTGCGGGGATCGGTGCTGTGACGGGCGCGGGCCGTCAGGTCGAGGAAGCGGTCGGCGTCGACGGACCCGGGCGGGACCACGAGCCCGTAGCCGGGAGGGCGGGAGACCACCAGGTCCCGGCCGCCGGGCGCGGCGTCCTCCAGGGCCCGGCGCAGCTGCCACACCTTGTTCTGCAGGACACCGGCGGGGTTGCTCGGCAGCTGCTCGCCCCACAGGTCGTCGATCAGCCGGTCCACGGACACGGGCCGGCCACGGTGGATCAACAGCGCGGTGAGCAGAGCACGCACCTTCAGCTCCGGCACCCGCACCGGCCGTCCCTCATCCGTCCACACCGCCAGCGGGCCGAGCACCCCGAAACGCATGTGATCACGCTAGCCGAACCGGGCGGCCCGCGACAGGACGATGCGGCGCGAAGACGGCCGGGAGCCACCGGCCGAGAGGGACCGGGAGCCACCGGCCGAGAGGGACTGGGAGGCGTCGGCCGAGAGCGGCCGGGAGGCGACCGGCCGGCGGTGACCGCGCGGCGCCGGCCGGGGATGACCGAGCGCGCCGGCCAAGAGGCGCCGGCCGAGAGGACCGAGAGGGGCCGAGAGCGGACCGGGAGCGGGCCGGGAGCGGTGCCGGGCACCGTGGGAGCCGAGGACCCGAGCCCACGGAGGGGAACCATGCCTGAGCCGAAACTGCGGGTGTCCGTCATCATCGGCAGCATCCGCAACGGCCGATTCGGGCCCACGGCGGCCCGCTGGATCGCGGACGAGGCGGCCAAGCGCGAGGATCTCGCCGTCGACGTGATCGACCTGGCGAAAGTGTGGCTGCCCGACGTGCTGCCGGCGGACGAGCACGCGGAGCGGCCGGCCGCCGTCCAGGACCTGGCGCCGTGGCTGGCCCGCGCCGACGCGTTCATCATCGTGACCCCGGAGTACAACCACAGCTTCCCCGCCTCGCTCAAGAACGCCATCGACTGGTACGTCGACGAGTGGAAGGCCAAGCCGGTCGCGTTCGTCTCCTACGGCGGCATCGCCGGCGGGCTGCGCGCCGTCGCCCATCTGCGCGAGATTCTGCCCGGTCTGCACGCCGTGACGGTCCGTGACTCCGTCGCCTTCCCCGAGTACTGGAACCGCTTCGACGAGCAGGGCCGGCTGGTGAACGCCACGGAGTGCGAGGCCGCGGCCAAGACGATGCTCGACCAGCTGACCTGGTGGGGGCGCACCCTGCGCGACGCGCGGGCCGTACGGCCCTACCCCGGCTGACGCCCCCCGCACCGTTCCCGTGGTCCGCACCA
The DNA here is from genome assembly GCF_040303825.1 of Streptomyces sp. NPDC094143. NCBI lineage: Bacteria > Bacillati > Actinomycetota > Actinomycetes > Kitasatosporales > Streptomycetaceae > Streptomyces > Streptomyces sp. NPDC094143. The sequence goes on along the minus strand of NZ_JBEOTZ010000074.1, from coordinate 14,476 downwards.
CACCGTCCCCGACCCTGGAAGGACACCCATGTCATCTCATGTCTCCCCGGCGACGCCGGTGAAGGCAGGGACCCGTGAGTGGCTCGGTCTCGCCGTGCTCGCCCTGCCCACGCTGCTGCTGGCGCTCGATCAGAGCGTGCTGTTCCTCGCGCTGCCGCACCTGGCGGAGTCCCTGCACCCCACCGGCACCCAGACGCTGTGGATCATGGACATCTACGGCTTCATGATCGCCGGTTTCCTGGTCACCATGGGAACGCTCGGCGACCGGATCGGCCGGCGCAGGCTGCTGCTGATCGGCGCCACCTTCGTCGGCGCCACCTCACTGCTGGCGGCCTACTCCACCAGCGCCGAGATGCTGATCGCCACCCGGGCGCTGCTCGGTGTCGCCGCGGCCACCCTGATGCCCTCCACACTCGCGCTGATCAGCAACATGTTCCAGGACCCGGGGCAGCGCGGCCGGGCCATCGCGGTGTGGGCCAGCTGCTTCATGGCGGGCACCGCGCTCGGCCCCATGATCGGCGGCGTGATGCTGGACTACTTCTGGTGGGGTTCGGTCTTCCTGCTCGGCGTCCCGGTCATGGTCATCCTGCTGATCGCGGGTCCCGTCCTGCTCCCCGAGTACCGTGACCCCGACGGGGGCCGGCTCGACCTGTTCAGCGTCGCGCTCTCGCTGGGCACCATCCTGCCGGTCATCTTCGGCCTCAAGGAGATCGCCCGCTACGGCTGGCAGCCGCTGCCCCTGCTGGTGATCGTGGCCGGCCTGGCCGTCGGCGTGGTCTTCGTCCGCCGCCAGACCCGGCTGACGCACCCGCTGCTCGACCTGCGCCTGTTCCGCTCCGGCGCCTTCACCTCGGCGCTGCTCGTGCTGATGCTGGCGATGGCCACCATGGGCGGCAGCTACCTGTTCATCACCGGCTTCCTGCAGATGGTCGAGGGCCTGTCGCCCACCGCCGCCGGCCTGTGGATGGTGCCGTCGGCGCTCGCCTCGATCGTGGCGGCGATGATCGCCCCCAGCCTCACCAAGCGGCTGCCCATGGGCCTGGTGATCGGCGGCGGTCTCGCCCTGACGACCGTCGGCTACCTCCTGGTCGCGTTCGTCGACCCGGTGGGCGGACTCCCGCTGCTGATCACCGGCTTCGTGATCGCCTTCTTCGGCACGGGACCGATCGGCGCCCTGGGCACCAACCTCGTGGTCAGTTCCGCCCCGCCGGAGAAGGGCGGTTCCGCCGCCTCCCTGTCCGAGACGAGCGGCGAGTTCGGCGTCTCGCTCGGCGTCGCGGCGTTCGGCAGCCTCGGCACCGCGCTCTACCGCGGGGACATCACCGTCCCGCAGGGCGTGCCGGCCGAGCAGGCCCAGGCGGTGCGCGGCGGCATGGAAGGCGCGATCGTCGCCGCCCAGGACCTGCCCGCAGACCTGCGCGACCAGGTGCTGACCGCGGCGCGCGAGGCCTACACCGGCGGGCTGAACGTCGTCGGCGTCGTCTGCGCCTCGCTCATCGCCGTCACCGCGGTGCTGGCGGTGACCCTGCTGCGCAAGGTGGGCGGCACCCCGCCCGCCGAGGACGAGCCGGCCGCCGCCCGGCAGGAGTCCGTCCCGGCCGGTTCCTGACCGCCGAACGTCCCGGCGCGGGCCCTTCGCCACCCCGGCGAAGGGCCCGCGCCGTTTCTCCGCGCCGGGGCAAGCCGCTGACCTGACACATGAGGCGGCCCGCTCATGGACCTCCCTCCCCGGCCGTCGACAGCATGGACTCGTGCGCTCGCGTTCCCCGGCGCGCCAAACCGCCCGCCCTCGACACGCAAAGGAATCCGTCCATGGTCCAATGCCGAATCTGCGGTGGTCCGGTCGATGAGTTCTTCGACTTCGGCCGGCAGCCCGTCTCCGATTCCTTCGTGACGCCGGAGACGGCGGGCAGCGAGTTCTACTTCCGGCTGGCCGCCGGTGTCTGCACCGAGTGCACCATGGTGCAGCTCATCGAAGAGGTGCCCCGCGAGAAGATGTTCCACGAGGACTACCCGTACCGCTCGGCGGGCTCGGCCGTCATGCGCGAGCACTTCGAGAAGTACGCGCACCGGCTGCTGGACGGTGAACTCGCCGGCGACGACCCCTTCGTGGTGGAGATCGGCTCCAACGACGGGACCATGCTGAAGACGATCGGCCGGGCCGGCGTGCGCCACCTCGGCGTCGACCCCTCCGCGCAGGTCGCCGAGTTCGCCAAGGCCGCGGGCGTACGGGTGCGCACGGACTTCTTCCAGGACTCCAGCGCACGCGACATCGCCGCGGCCGACGGACCCGCCGACGTGATCTTCTCCGCGAACACCGTCAGCCACATCGCCTACATCGGCTCGGTGTTCCGGGGCGTGGACGCACTGCTCGGACCCGACGGCGTCTTCGTCATCGAGGACCGCTACCTCGGCTCGATCATCGGGCAGAACGCCTTCGACCAGATCTACGACGAGCACTTCTACCTCTTCTCGGTCGGCTCCGTACAGGCCATGGCCCGGCGCTTCGGCTTCGAACTGGCCGACGTGGAGCCGCTGTCCGTGCACGGCGGGTCCATGCGGTACACCATCGCCCGTCCCGGACGGCGGACCGTCTCCGCGGCCGTCACCGAGCACATCGAGCGCGAGCGCGAGGCGGGCCTGGGCAGGCCGGAGACCTACCACCGCTTCGCGCGGCACGTGGACAAGAGCTGCCGCGACCTGGTGCGGCTGCTCACCGACCTGCGCGAGCGGGGCCACTCCGTGGTCGGCTACGGCGCCACCGCGAAGAGCGCCACCGTCCTCAACTACTGCGGGATCGGCCCCGACCTGGTCCCGTTCATCTGCGACAACACCCCCGCCAAGCAGGGCCGGCTCGCCCCGGGCACGCACATCCCCATCCGGCCGTCCGAGCAGTTCTCCCAGCCCTACCCCGACTACGCCCTGCTCTTCGCCTGGAACCACGCCGAGGAAATCCTGGCCAAGGAAAGGGAGTTCCGGGCCGCGGGCGGCAAGTGGATCCTCTACGTGCCCGACGTCCACATCGTCTGATCTCCCGCCAGGGACCACATAACGGGCCATGAAGGCCCCCGAACTCCAACCGGAAGGTGTCATGAACAAGTACGCCGGCAAGAAGGCCGTGGTCACCGGCGGCACGCACGGCATCGGCATGGCCGTGGTGAAGAAGCTCCTCGACGGCGGAGCGGAGGTGCTGCTGACCGGTCTCAACGAGAAGAACGTCGAGGCCGCCCGCGCCGAACTCGGCCCGCGCGCCCACGTGCTGCGCTCCGACGCGGCGAGGATGTCCGACATCGACGCCCTCGGCAAGGCGGTCGAGGAGACGCTGGGCGAGGTCGACTTCGTCTTCGTCAACGTCGGTTACCTGAAGTTCGGTTCCCTCAGCCAGGTCACCGAGGAAACCTACGACCGCATGTTCGACACCAACACCAAGGGCGCCTTCTTCACCGCGCAGCGGCTCGCGCCCCTGGTCAAGAACGGCGGCTCGTTCGTCTTCACCACCGCCGTCGCCGTCGGCATGGGCTTCGTCGCCACCAGCGTCGGCACCGGCATGAAGTCCGCCATCCGCGCCTTCTCCAAGGTCTTCGCCTCCGAGCTGCTGCCGCGTGGCATCCGCGTCAACACGGTCAGCCCCGGCTTCACCGACACCCCCACCATGGGCATCGCCGAGATCTCCGACGAACTGCGCGCCGCCAACATCAAGGAGGGCGTCGAGCTGACCCCCATGCGCCGCTTCGGCACCCCTGAGGAGGTCGCCGACGCGGTGCTCTTCCTCGCCTTCGACGCCACCTTCACCACCGGCGTCGACCTGCCCGTCGACGGCGGCCTCGGCCAGGGCCTGGAGTGGCCGCACGACGAGATCGTCGAACACTGACCCGGTCGGACCAGCAGACGGAGGTGGAGCGATGACCAGTCGCACACAACGCACCAGGACCGCGGTGATCGGCGGTGGCATGGCCGGCTGCGCCGCCGCCCGTCAGCTGCTGCGCAGCGGCCGCGAGGTGGTCGTCTTCGAAGCGGCGGACGGACTCGGCGGCCGGGCCCGCTCCTGGCACCGCCCGGAGATCGAGCCCGACGTCGGCATCAACCTGATGTACGTCAGCTTCTACAAGCTGATGACCCAGCTCATCAAGGAGTACGGGCTGGAGGACGAGCTGATCCGGATCTCCAGCAACGTCTGGATCTCCGACCACGGCAAGGCCGTGCCGCTCTCCTCCGACTCCCCGCTCAGCCTGCTCCGCTACCGGCACGTCAAGCTGCGCGACCGGGTCGCCTTCCTGCTGACCACCCTCGCCCAGGTCGCGCGCAAGAAGAAGCTCGACCTGTTCGACCCGGTCAAGTCGGCCCCGTTCGACGACGGGCAGAGCGCCGCCGACTGGGGCTACCGGCGGGTCTCCAAGCGCGGCTTCGACTTCCTGCTACGCCCCCAGATCGAGGGCTTCTGGAACTTCGCCTGCGAGGAGATCTCCGCCGTCCACGCCCGAGCCCTGCTCGCCTGGATGGGCGGCTCCGGCTTCTACGTGCTGCGCGACGGCATGGAGATCCTCGCCGAGAAGAACGCCGAGGGAGCCGACCTGCGGCTGTCGCACGAGGTCACCGGCATCCAGCAGGACGGCACCGCTGTCGTCGTCGCCGCCGTCGGCCCGGACGGCACCCCGGTCACCGAGACCTTCGACGAGGTCGTCGTGGCCACGCCCGCGCCGATCGCGGCCAAGCTCGTCGCCACGCTGCCCGCGCAGACCGTGGGCGAGGAGACCCGCCGGTTCCTGGAGACGCAGAAGTACGAGCCGGCCCTGTCCGTCTCGTTCCTGGTCGACAAGGGCACCCTGCCCGCCGAGGCGCACATCGTGGCCGGCGGCCCCGAGGACCCGCCCCTGCGCAACATGATCACCTACCCGCGCACGGTGCGGGACGAGCGGGGACGGCCCGTCGAGAAGCTCCTCGTGTTCACCTACCCCGGCCGCGCCAACACCCGCCGCCTGCTCGGCCGTCCCGCCGAGGAGCAGTTCAGCGAGGTGAGCAAGATGCTGACGTCGCTGTGGCCGGAGTTCCCGGTGGCAAGCGCCGAGCCGTTCCAGATCGCGGAGCGGCCCTACGGGTTCCCCATCCCCGCGCCGGGCCGCTACCGCCGCTCCGTGGCGGTCCTGAAGCAGCAGCGGCCTCCGGTCGTCTTCGCCGGCGACTACTTCAACTCCCCCACGACGGAAGCGGCGATGCTCTCGGGAGTCCGGGCCGCCGCGGCACTCACGAAGGCAGGTTGAGACAGCCCATGAAGGTCCTGTTCATTCCCGGAAACAGCCCTTACCCGATCTTCTCCCACACCCCGCTCGCCACGGCCGTGCGCAATGCCGGACACCAGGTGTTCATGGGCGGCATCGACTGGGTGCTGCCCAACATCGCCAGCGTCGGCCTGCCCGCCGTGAAGATCTCCCCGGTGTCGATGGAGGAGGTCAGTGCCTTCATGGGCGCCATGCCGGACGACCCGGCCGAGCAGCTCAAGGCGGTGGGCCGGGTCTACGCCGAGATCGCCGTGGACAGCCTGGACCGCCTGCTCGACCTGGCCGACCACTGGCGGCCCGACCTCGTCGTCGGCGGCGGCATGTTCTACACCGCCCCGCTGCTCGCCGACCACCTGGACATCCCCAGCGTGCGCCTGGAATGGGACCGCATCGACTCCCGTGCCTACGACCCGGGCGCCGAGCCCGTGCTCGCCCCGGTCCTCGCCGAACTGGGCCTGCAGAAGCTGCCCGACCCCGACCTGTGGCTCGACGTGTGTCCGCCCAGCCTGCGGCCCGACGACGCGGTCCCCGCCAAGCTCATGCGCTGGGTTCCGGGCAACCCCCAGAAGCCGCTGGAGCCGTGGATGTACACCAAGGGCGACCGCCCCCGCGTCTACATCACCGCCGGAACCCGGCTGTTCAGCGGCGAGGGACTGCGCGACATGGCGCGCAGCGTCGGCAAGCTCGGCGCCGAGGTCGTGGTCGGCGCCCCCGAGGTCGTCGCCGCGGAACTGCGCGAGGAGGTGCCCGAGGCGCGCGTCGGCTGGGTGCCGCTCGACGTACTGGCCCCCACCTGCGACGTCATCATCCACCACGGGGGCGGCGGCACCGACATGACCGCCCTGCACGCCGGCGTCCCGCAGCTGATCGCCCACCCCGAGTACCCCACCACCGCCACCCGCCGGATCGTCGAGTACGGCGCCGCCACCCTGGTCGAGTCGGGCGGCTACGAGGAGATCAACGCGGCCTGCGAGCTGCTGCTGAAGGACCCCTCGTACCGCGAGCGGGCGCGGGAGATCTCCCGGGAGATGGCCCAGCTGCCCCCGGCCCACGAGATCGTCCGCGACCTGGAGCGCCTGGTGGCCGACCGGACCTGAACCGGCCGGCAGGCCCCGCCCCCTGCGACAGGAGAGGAGAACGCGGTGCGTATCGCCGCGACGTCGATCCCCGGGGCGTACCTGGTGACCCCCGAGCAACTGCCGGACGAGCGCGGCGCCTTCTGGGAGGGCATGCGCGCCGACAAACTCGAGAAGGTGCTGGGTGAGCCGTTCGTGCCCCGGCAGATCAGCTACTCCGTGTCCCGCCGCAACACCCTGCGCGGCATCCACACGGTGGCCGTACCGCCCGGGCAGGCCAAGTACGTCAGCTGCGTACGCGGCGCGCTGCGCGACATCATCGTCGACCTGCGCGTCGGCTCACCCACCTTCGGCCGGCACCACGTCTGCACCCTCGACGCGTCCTCCGGCCGCTCCCTCTACATTCCCGAGGGCGTGGGCCACGGCTTCAAGGCCCTCAGCGACGACACCTGCATCTGCTACGTGATGTCGACCGTCTACGAGCCGGGCACTCAGATCGACATCGACCCCTTCGATCCCGAACTGGCCCTGCCCTGGGACCTCACCGAGGAACCCCTGATGTCCCCGAAGGACAGGGCCGCGCCCGGCCTCGCGCAGACCCTGGCCGCCGGGGTGCTGCCCCGCTGGAACCAGGAGACACCGTGACAGACGTCCTCCGCGTCGGCGTGCTCGGCAGCGCGGAGATCGCGCGCCGCCGGATGCTGCCGGCCTTCGCCCGCTCCGCGGCCTTCGAGGTCGCCGCGATCGCCTCCCGGGACCCGGACCGCGGCGCGGCGGCCGCCGCACCCTACGGCGCGCGGGTGCTGCCCGACTACGCCCGGCTGATCGAGGACGGCGACGTGGACGCCGTCTACGTCCCGTTGCCGCTCGCCCTGCACGCCGAGTGGGTCGAGGCGGCCCTGCGCGCGGGCAAGCACGTGCTGGCCGAGAAACCGCTGAGCACCTCCCCGCAGGTCAGCGCGGACCTGTTCGCGCTGGCCCGCCGCCGCGGCCTGGTTCTGATGGAGAACGTCATGTTCGTCCACCACGGCCAGCACGCTCGGGTGCGCCGGCTCGTCGCGCAGGGCGTCATCGGCGAACCGCGCTTCTTCCAGGCGACGTTCACCGTGCCCCGGCGCCCGGCCGGAGACATCCGCTACCGCCCCGAACTGGGCGGTGGCGCCCTGTGGGACACCGGCGTCTACCCGGTGCGCGCCGCGCAGCTCCTGCTCGGCACCGGCTTGACCGTCGTGGGCGCCGTCACCACGGCCGCCGCGGGCTTCGACGTCGACACCTCCGGGGCCGCCCTGCTGCGCCGGCCCGGCGACGGCGTCGGTGTCCAGCTGTCCTACGGCCTCGACCACGCCTATCGCAGCTCCTACGAGATCGGGGGCAGCTCCGGCCGGCTGACCCTCGACATGGCGTTCACCCCGCCCGCCGACCATGTCCCCGTGCTCCGGCTCGACGACTCGTCCGGCAGCCGGGAGCTGCGGCTGGAGCCCGAGGACCAGGTGGCCGACACCGTCGCTGCGTTCGCCGAGGCGGTGCGTCGCGGCGCCGTCGACACCGAGCACGAGCGGGCCACGCTGGAGCAGGCCCGGCTGCTGCGCGACATCCTCGACAGCGCGGCCGCGGCTTCGGCCTCTGTGGCGGCACCGGCGCCGGCTCCGGTGCCGAGCGACTGAGCACCGCGCCGGGCGGCGCGCACACGACCGAGCGGCACACGGTCCGACCGTGTGCCGCTCGGTCATGAGGCGGAGAGATGGGTCAGGCGCGCGGGGCCGGTCACGGGGCCGGCCCCGGAGGCCGGATCGCGCGGGCCGGTCAAGGGGCGACCGTGCCGTGGCGATCCGGTGGGGCGGTCGCAGGACCGTGCCGTGACGACCCGGCGGGGGCGGCGCTCAGCCGGCCTTACCCCCGACCGTGTGCGCGGGACCCAGCTCCTCCATCTTGAACTCACCCGTGGGGAAGCTGGGCGTGGGCAGCGGATCGGGGTAGGCGGCCTCCTTGCGCGGCGGCTGCCGGCGCACATAGGCCGCCCGCGCCTTGAGCGCGGCGTCCACCGCCAGCCGCAGCAGCCGCGACGGCTCGGACACGCCGAACGCCTTGCGCATGTGCGGGGTCAGGAGGGCGGGCAGTGCGGCCGCCGCCACCTTGCGTCCCAGCGGCTGGAGCCGCTTCGGGAGCCAGGCCGCCATGGGCTCGATGACCGTGTTCCGCAGCACCTGCCACAGCGTCACGGCCTCCGGCGAGTACGCGAACGTCCGCTCCACGTACTCGTCGTGGAACCGGGCGAACTCCTCGTACGAGCCCGGGATGTCCTTCAGGCCCATGAGTTCGCCCTGCTCCCGCATGTGCAGGTACGCCGCGGTCCGCTCCTGGTCGGTCAGCGGCCGCCAGCCGTACCGGTCCACCCAGCGGATCTGGATGAGCATGCTGGTGGCGAGGACGAACAGGTACTCCTCGTTGCTGATGCTCCACTGCTTCTTCTCGTCGCTGATGTGGCGGACCGCGTTCTTGTGGATGCGGTTCATCTGCCGGACCGCCGCCCGGCCGCGCTCGTCCTTGAACCCGCGCCGCACCATCTCCAGGCTGATGAGGGCGAAGTGCTCCATGCGCCGCTGCGTGTTGTGGGTCAGCTCCCCGGTGCGCACCAGGAGCGCGGCCATGTGAGGCGGTGCGACGCTGTTGCAGAACGCCAGCGCGCCCGCGACGCTGAAGTCCCACGGGAACTCGTAGCCCATGTCGAGCCACCAGATGCGGCTGTACTCCTCCTTGACGTCCATGCCCTGGATCTCCCGGAGTCGGGCATACCGTTCGTTCCTGTCGATGGCCATGGTGCGGCCTCTCCTCTCGCCGGTCACCTCGGAAAACAGCGGGTCGGCTGACGCCCGGGCCGTACGGCCGTTGCGCCCGTGCCGGTGGCGGGGGAGCAGCGGGACGACGGCTCCCGCGCGACGACCATGCCCGAAGGAGGCGCCGTCCGCCCCGCGACGCGTGCGACTGCGTCAAGTCGGTCACCGGCGCGCCGCGTCCCCCCGGCACCGGAGCCGGAAAACGAAAGAAGGGGTGACCGGACGGCGGGAACGAGCGGCGCGGCCCGCGCACCGCCTCACCCGACGACGCTGCCGGGGCGTTTCGGTCACCCGGGTGCCGTGCGCCCCGGTCCACCGGGGCACCGGGCAGGTCAGCCCTGGCTCTGGAGCCGCTTCACAGCAGCTCCAGGCGCTTGATCTTGGTGGTCGCGGTCTGCGGCAGGCCTTCCAGCCGCCACGGCACCGGGTCGGCCCTCTGCGGCAGTCGACCACCGCGGACTTCCACGCCACCGCATCCAGCGGCTGGTCGCCCCGCGTCGACACCACCGGCACGGGCCGGTCGCCCGGCCCCGGCACGATGACCACCTCGGTGAGCTCGGGCAGCCTCGCGAACAGCTTGTCCTCGATCTCCAGGGTGCTGTCGATGCCGGGGATCTCGTCGACCTCCCGGTCCAGCAGGCGCAGGCGGCCCCACTTGGCGCGGTAAGCCACGTCGCCCATGCGCCACCGGTCGCCGTCGGCCCGCTTCTCCCGGGGTTCGTGCTTCCCGAGGGAGGTGACGATCCGGCCGTTGCTCTTGGAAGTCATGCCGAGAGCGTCGCAGCACCCCCGGCGGGCCGTCAGACACTCGACCCCGTATTAGTCAGGTCCGCAACGGAACTGGTGCGTCCGCTCCAGGGGCCGCCGCCGTCGTGCGGGGAGCGGCCGTCGAGGGGTTCCGTTGCCCTGCGGGCTGGTTGACATGGCGGCCTTGCGAGGCGAATTGCTGGCGGGACGCTCGCCGGGGTGGGTTGCCCGGCCGGTCACCGTACCCCGGGTGGTCACCGTACCCCGCGCGGGCGGGAATGCGGGTGGGCGGACCCCCGGGCGGCGGGGACCGTCTGCGCCTGCGCACTCCGCGGACCCGCCTCGCACTCCGCCCCGTGCTCCGCGCCCGCCGCCGCACTCCCCCCCCCCGCATCCGCCGCGGACCTAACCGTCGTGGTGCAGGACGATCTTGCCGCGCGGCCTTGCCCTCCTCCACGAGGCGGTGAGCCTCCGCCGCCGCGCTCAGGGACAGCGCGTGCACGGCGGACGGGCGCGGTGAACCGTCCGCGAGAAGGCGGGGGATGAGCCCGGCCGCCTCGGCGAGTTCACCCACCGAAGCCTGCGAGATGGCGAACCCGACGATCGAGCAGTCCTGCAACGTGCAGCCGGCCCGCGGGCAGCGTGGGAGCCGTGTTCATCCCCAGCACGGTCCTGCCCCGCCTGGCCAGCAGGTCCACCGCGGTCGGCAGGTCGTTGCGCGCGGAGGTGTCCACGTACATGTCGACCCCGAGGGCGCGGCCCCGCGGATCCGCTCGGCCGCCCGGGGATCCCGGTCGTCGACGAAACCCCCGCGCCCAGCGCCCGCACCCGCTCCTCGCCGGCCGCGCCCGCCACGGCGATGACCCGGGCACCCGCGCGCGCCGCCATCAGCACCGGGGCGCCGCCCACGTTCCCGCCCGCTCCCACGACGACCACCGTCTCGCCGACCCGCAGACGGCCGTGCGTGAACAGCCCCAGGTACGCCGTCGCGGCCGGATGGCCACGGCCACCACGTCGGCCGCCGGCACCCCGGCGGGCAGCCGGTACAGCCGGTCCGGTCCCGGCCGAGGCGTGGGCAACTCGCCGTACCGGATCACGTCCGGCGAGCCGAACTCTTCCACGTAGGCGGCAATCATGGTGCCGATCCTGCCGCAGACCACGATCCCCGAGCCCGTCGACGCGTCCACGGTGTGTCACCTGGCCCGGCCCCGCAGCACCTCAACGTGACGGTCCGAGAGGCTACTTGACAAAGATGCGGGGCTCCTGTGTCAGCCCTGCCCGGCCGTGGGCACGCTGGGGCCGCTTGGCAACCCACAAGGACGCCCTCGCCGAATGGAGCTGCATATGAGTATGTTGAACAGGCGACGGTTCATGGCCGGAGCGGGCGCCGCTGTGGCCACCTCCGGGACCGTCACCGCACTCGGTACGCTGTCGCCCGCCGCGCACGCGGCCCCCGGGACCGCCTCCGGCGCGATCCCGACCGTCAGACCCGGTGACCCTCGGTACGCCGACATGGTGTCGGGCATGAACGCCCGCCTCGTCGGCACCCCCGAGGCCGTCCGGCTGCCCGCCACCACGCAGCAGGTGGTCCAGGTGGTGCGCGAGGCCATCGAGGCCGGCAAGCGGATCGTGGTGCGCAGCGGCGGTCACTGCTTCGAGGACTTCGTCTTCAACAAGGAGGCCCAGATCATCGCCGACCTGCGGCTGATGAACCGGGTCGGCTACGACGAGCGGCGGCGCGCCTTCTTCGTCGAGCCCGGCGCCACCCTCCTCGACATCTACGAGACCCTGCACAACGGCTGGGGCGTGACGATCCCCGGCGGCGGCTGCCACAGCGTCGGCGCGGGCGGGCACTTCGCGGGCGGCGGATACGGTGTCCTGTCCCGGGCGCACGGCATCGTCATCGACCACGTGTACGCCGCCGAGGTCGTCACGGTCGACCGCAAGGGCCGGGTGCGGGCCGTCGTGGCCACGCGGGAGCCGAACGACCCCCACCGCGACCTGCTGTGGGCGCTCGCCGGCGGTGGTGGCGGCAACTTCGGCATCGTCACCAAGTACTGGCTGCGCAGCCGCGGCGCCAAGGGCAACGACCCCAGCCGGCTGCTGCCCCGGCCGCCGTCCCGGGTCGTCTACACCCAGGTCACCTGGCCCTGGGAGCAGATCACGGAGGCCGGCTTCACCAACCTGCTGCGCAAGTACGGCCAGTGGTCCAAGGACAACGCCTCCCTCGACTCGGAGTACCTGGACCTCGGGCACTGGCTGTTCCTCAACCACGTGTCGGCCGGCACCCTCTTCCTCGTGGCGCAGATCGACGCCGACAAGCCCGGCGCCCAGCAGCGGATGGACGCCTTCGTCGACTTCCTCAGCGACGCCATGGGCGCCCGGCCGAACTGGCACGACTCCCAGAACCTGCCGTTCATGAAGGCCACCACCTACAGCACCACCGGCGGTGAGACCCTCAACAACCCGAACCTGCGAACCTTCCACAAGTCCGCGTTCGTCAAGGACGTCTTCCCGCAGCGCCAGATCGACGCGCTGTACAAGCACCTGACCCGCAAGGACTACAACAACACCTACAGCTACATCGTGCTGGCCTCCGCGGGCGGCCGGATCAACGAGCTGGGCCCGCACGACACCCCGGCGCCGCACCGCGACTCGCACCTGGTGATGTTCTACGAGTCGTACTGGCACCGCGCCGACCAGGACGAGGCCAACATCGCCTGGCTGCGCGACATCTACCGCGACGTGTACGCCGACACCGGCGGCGTCCCCGTGCCCAACGACGTCACCGACGGCTGCTACATCAACTACCCGGACAACGACCTCAGCGACCCCGAGTTCAACAAGTCCGGCATCCCCTGGCACCAGCTCTACTACAAGGACAACTACGCGCGGCTGCGGAAGGTCAAGGCCGCCTGGGACCCGCGCAACGTCTTCCGCCACCGGCAGTCCATCGAGCTGCCGGGCAGGTGACACTCCCGCCACACGAAGCGGGCTGGGCGACCGGCCGGGTCGCACAGCCCGCTTCCGCGCCGCGTCCGCCCCGGCCGGCACAAGGACTCCGGCCGGGACGGAGCGGACCTCACAGCAACGCGCGCGCCTCGGCGATGAGTTCCACCTGCCGCTCCCAGTCACCGCCGTCGACCAGGAGGTCGAGATGGTCGGCGCCGGCCTCCGCGTAGGCGGCGAACCGCTCCGCGGCCTCCTTCGGGCTGCCGCCGATCGGCACCAGCCGCGCCTCCTCGGGTGACAGCCCGTACATGTCCACCAGGCTCTTCTCGAACGCGACGCGCGCGGAGCGCACAGACTCCTCGTCACCGAGCCCGGCGTGCAGCCACACCGTGGTGCTCGGCGCGGGCCGCCCCGCCTCCTCGGCGGCCTCCCGCAACTTCGCGACACCGCGGGCCACCGTCGCCGGGGAGACCATCGACGGCAACCAGCCGTCCGCGTGCAGCGCGGCCCGCCGGATCGCGTTGTCGGAATTGCCGCCGACCAGCACCGGCGGCGCCGGCACGGCCGGTGCGAGCGTCAGAGCGGTGCCGTCCGGCAGCGTCGTCTCCTCGCCGGCGAGCAACCCCGGCAGCAGCTCGAGGGAGCGCACCAGCCGTGTGTTGCGGCCCTCCGCTGCGGCGCCCACGGCCTGCCAGAACGGAGTCCCGGGGGCTCCGCCCGACCCGACACCGAGGATGACCCGGTTGCCGGACAGATGCTGCAGCGTGCCGATCTGGGCGGCGGTCCAGGCGATGTTCCGCAGCGGCAGCACCAGGAGGCTGAAACGCAGGTCGACCCGCGTGGTGACGGCGGCGGCGGCCGAGAGCGCGACGGTGGCCTCCAGGGCCGGCGCGCCGTTGCCCATGATGAAGTCGGACACGGACACGGAATCCAGACCGGCCTGTTCGACGTGGCGGGCGCCGGCCGCTATGCCTGGGAAGCCCTTCGGCGCCAGGTCGGCCATGGTGGGCAGGGAAATGCCGACTTTGATCGCTGGCAAGACATCCTCCGTGTCGCATGACGAATGGGAACGCCACCGCCGGGGGCGGACCACCGGACCCCTCCGGGGATCTGACCGCATGGCGATGGCCGTTGCAGCCTAGCGACGCAGGGCGGGCCGGACCGGGACGAGGCCCGCACTATGTCAGCTTGCCTCCCCGCCGGGGCGCGCGCCCCGTGAACGGACACTTGACGAAGCCCTGGGTACCGCGTTGCCCCGCGGACACGCGATGGGGTCCACTCGTGCCGTTGTCAGGCAGACGCCGGGGCGCCAGGACCGCCCGGCTCAGAGATGCCCGGCGGGTGCTCGTGGTCAGGACGACTCTGGAGTCACAACCGACATGACTGTTGTAGCCAAGGACCCCGGCGACATCGTCAAGGGGCGGAAGCCGGTCACGCGCCTGGACCGGGTGATCATCAGGTTCGCGGGGGACTCGGGTGACGGTATGCAGCTCACCGGTGACCGTTTCACCTCGGAGACCGCGTCGTTCGGCAACGACCTGTCGACGCTGCCGAACTTCCCGGCCGAGATCCGGGCGCCCGCAGGCACGCT
>NZ_JBEOTZ010000073.1:0-17849 GCF_040303825.1 Streptomyces sp. NPDC094143 | reverse complement strand
TCGCGCAGCGCGGTCAGGACGGCCGGCGGGACGTCCTCGCGACCGGCTCCACCGGTCACCATCACCGTGTCGGCTTCCGCCACGGCCTCCAGCCCCCTGTGGACGGACACGTCGAACGCACCGCCGGACCGCAAAAACCCGGGCTCCGCCGTGCAGACCCGGATGTCGTACGCAGGCCGCCCGCCGGCCTCGACCGGGGTGAAGATCAGTTCTGGAATGGACAGGTCGAAAGCGGTGACCGGCGGCACCGCGATGACGACGATACGGTGCATGGCCCGAACCTCCGGATCTGTGGCGTGCGCGGGCCGCCGTCGTAGATACGGGGCCGGCGGGAGGGCGAGGCCGCCCCAGCGGCCCTGGAATTGGCGGCCCGTTCGATCTCCGCGGCGGGGATGCCGTCCCCGATTCATGCGTCGCAGTGGTGCCGGATGTCCTGCCGAGGCAGACGGATGCCGTCTGCCTGGATGAACCATTGGGCCCGGCGGCTCAGACCGTCGGGCCCGACCGGGATGGGCGATACAGGGTCGTCAGCCGTCACTGCTGCTCGCCGTCGCCAAAGTGGAGCACAGTTGCCGCGATCTCCCGCACACGGTCCAGGGTGATCCCTGCGCGCTGTTCGACTGCGAGGGGATGCTCGGTGGGCTCCAGCTCGACGAAGGGGCGCTCGCCGACCGGGCGGGTGTGCACGCGCGTCTTCAGGTTGAGGGTCGTGGCCGGGTAGACCGGCAGCTCGGTGGTGAGCCAGCCGAATTACGGCGTCTCGGCCTCGCGGCCGGGGGTGCCCCACAGATCCGCAGCCCGGGATAAGCTCTCGCGGCTCAGCGAGGCCCAGACGCCCCAGGAGAACACCTCGTCGCTGCCGATGACTGGTATCTCGATCATGCAAAAGGTGGCAGTCATCGGCGTCGGTGAACGTCGACAGCTCACCTAACCAGCCGTTGTGAGCGGTCTGGAACGAACCGCACTCGGGTGACCACCCAACCGTACGGATTATGTACGCAGAATTGGCGCTATCCGTACGTTTCGTGAGGTAGGGTGTCGCCAGGAGGTGCTGCATGTCCGAGTTGTTCGACGCGGTCGACGCGCTGGTCGCATCCCGTGCGCCACTGCCCCCGGTGGACGAGCGCAAGCGGTTGCGTCAAGCCCACGGTCTGACATTGGACGAAGTGGCCGCGGCGCTGAGGGTGCGCCGAGCGACCGTGTCCGGCTGGGAGTCGCTCAGAAAGCCGGTCGAACCGCGTGGGCCGGAGCGTGAGGCCTATGCCCGGCTGCTGAACAAACTCGCGGAGCTCTATCCCGCGCCCGCCGTTTCCGTTCCGGCACCGTCCAGCAGCCGGCCCGCCGACACGGAGCAAGCCGAGCCCTCGACCGGGCGCGAGCAGCCCCGCACGGACCCCACCTCCACCGCGCCGGCTATCCCTGCGCCTCAAGGCCCCTCCGTGCAGGCACCGCCGCGCCCGGCACGCACCGCAGGTCCCGCGCCGACGTCGCGCCGTCCTCCCGCTCGGAAGGCGGCACCAGCCGGTACGCCAGCGGCCGGCAGCCCGGCAGGCAGCATGGACCCACGCTTCGAGAACGGCCCGCTGGCGGTCATCGATGTCGACGACGACGGCCGGGTCCTCGCGTACTGCGCGGGCGGCCTGATCCTGGACGTGCCCGCGAAGAGCATCCCGGCCCTGGTGGAGTGGACGCTGTCGGAGGCAAAGCTGGGGCAGCCGAGGCTGTCCGGCCCGGGCAAGGACGCCGACCCGCTGCTCGTACTCACCGAAGCCGCGTTGAAGCGCTACGGCCTGCCCGTTGCCCTCACGAACGAGGAGCGGCTCGCCGGGCGGATCCCGGAAGGCCACAAGGTCGTCAAGCAGTTGGCGCGTGCGGAGTGGAAGCTGACCAAGCGCGGGCTGGGGCCGTGGGCGCGAATCTACCGCCCGGCCAGCGGTTCAGAACGGGCGTGCGTGCAGCTGTGCATCCCGTCTTGGCACGCGCTCGACGCCCGGCACTGGGGCAACGCCGCGCAACTGCCGCCGGCGGAACTCGCCCGGCTGCTGGGCGTCTACGCCTCCCGAGTGATGACACCGCGCGGCTCCACCGCCGTGACCGGCCTGGAACTGATGACCGCCCTGCATCCGCCGACCCGCGCCTCCGAGCCCGACGCCGATGGCCGTCGGTACTCCGAGCACAACCCCGGTTCCCTGGGCAAGGATCCGGTCGACTGCGCCCCGTGCGAGGCCCCGGATGGCCACCCGCTCCTGGCGGATCTGCCGCGCTTCCACGTCCGCGGCCCCGCCGAGAAGTTGTTCGAGGAGGCCTACGACTGGGCACGGCCCATGACCGACGACGAGTGCACGCTGCGGCACCTGGTCGGCATCGACGTGAACATGGCCTTCGCCGCCGGCGCCAACGGCCTCATCGTCGGCCTCGGCGAGCCGACCCACGTGAAGCAGCCTGTGTTCGACGCGAAGCTGCCCGGCTCCTGGCTGGTCGACCTCTCCCACGTCGACCTGTCGAAGGTGAAGGTCGGCAAGGACAAGTGGGTGGAGCTGGACGCCGGCCTGCTGCCCAGCCCCTTCACACCGAAGGGCGAGCGCCCCGACGGCCCGGCCTGGTACGCGACCCCCACCGTCGCCTACGCCCAAGAGCTCGGTTACGAGGTGCGCCCGATCGAGGCCTACGTCCGCCACGACAACGGCCGCTACCTGGACGGCTGGTACCAGCGCCTGCGCGACGCCTACCTGGCCACGATGGCCGACCTCGGCGTGCACGCCGACATGGAGCCGGCGGCCTTCCTGGCGGCCATGGACGGCTACCGGCAACGCGACCCCGAACTGGCCATCGTCGTGTCGGCGATCAAGGCCACGGTCAAGGGCGGCCTGGGCAAGCTGCGCGAACGCCCCCGCGGTGAGGGCTGGCGCCCCGGACAGCCCTGGCGGGCCCTGTCCCGTCCGACGTGGCGGCCCGACATCCGCGCCGCGGTCATCTCTCGCACGCGCATCAACCTGCACCGCAAGATCGTCAAGCACGCGGCGTTCACCGGCCAGTACCCGATCGCGATCCTGTCCGACTGCGTCGTCTACGCGGCCGACGGCACCAGTCCGCTGGACTTCCTGCCCTACCGGGACGGCAAGCCGCTGCCGGGCGGCTTCAAGCTCGGCGTCAATCCCGGCCTGGTCAAGCACGAGGGTACCCAGAGCGTCCTGTGGGGCGAGGAGGTCCGCGAGCGCTTCGACGCCCCGGAGCTCAACCTCGCCCGGTACATCAAGGACGGCACCGTCACCGACATCGACAACGGCGAGTAGGGAAGAGCGACGATGAGCCTGTTCGGTGACGGCCTGGAAGCCGCGGTGCAAAAGGCGTTCACCCGCCCGGCACCCAAGACCGCGCCCGCCCAGATGCGGTACCTGGTCAAGCAGCTCAAGAGCACCAGAGCGGTCGCCCAGATACTCCGTGTCTCCCAGCGCACCGTCGAACGCTACGTGAAGAACCAGATCAAGAAGCCGCGCCCCGAGCTCGCGGCGCGGCTGGAGCGCGAGGTGACCAGGCGGTGGCAGCCCCAGGTCCGTGCCAGGGCCCGGCAGCAGGCGGCGACGACCGGCGGCATTGTCATCGACACCCGCGCCCGCATCGGCTACACCGCACCGATCGGCACCACCGATGACGCCCGGCTGCGGCACCTGACCGTCGCCCTGCCGCCGCAGTACGCAGCCCGCCTCTTCGACGCCCAGCAGGCCGGTGCCGGCGACCAGCAACTGCAGCAGATCGCCGCCGAGGGCCTCAAGGAGATGTACTTCCAGGACGGCGGCCGCCGCGCCGGTGACCTGGAGGAGATCCGCTTCACCGACATCGAGCACATCGAGTTCGAGCTGTAAAGCAACATCACAGCCAGACCGCACGCAGCCGCCCTGCTGAGCCGACGCACGGTAGCGGTCACCTAAGGGGCGTCCGGAAAAATCAGGGCCTGGCGGGGCACCCAATATCGGTTGGTAGGGTTGTCCTTGTTTGGGTGGCCTGGGCATTGAGCTGGCCTCAGATCTCATGGAGGCCGGGCGGTGCAGTTCGTCTGCCGGAGCTTTGGACTGTCGAACCTGCCCCGGCGCGGCCACACACTGCACGAGGCGCCCCTAGAGGTGCTGCTCCTCGACATCGAGGCAAAGCTGTCCATCTGGGAGCAGGGGCGGGAGGTGTGGTCCGAGGAGGCGTTCCCGGTGGCTGAGCTGGCGTACCACCTGGCGCTCTGGCTCCAGAGCCCAGCTGCCGGTCATGAGAACTTCGAGCTCGATTCAATGCAGGCTGCGAAGGGGATGATCGGCATCGTCCACTCCGATGAGGGCTGACGGGTCGGTTCCATTTTGACGCCGGACTTCTGGACCTCACCCGTCGCCTGGGACGTTCTCGTGGCAGAGATCAAGCGGTTCGACCGTGCCGTGCGCATCGCCGGGATGGGCATCGACCCCCGTTTCATCCCAGAGCCCTGAGACTCTTCCGGCCCGGCCGACCGGTTAAGATGATCAATGTGTAGCTGGTGTGATCACGGCGTCGCAGCCGTCCTGGATAGGCCCGTCCACCAGGCTGAGCCCGCGCTGTTTCCGTAGGCTCCTGACCGCGCTGCGCCGCGAGGGAGCAGACGCAGTGCGGCGGGGCCGGCTGTGGAGCTTGTCGCTGGAGGACCGGGTTCTGCTGGTCGCAACGTACTGGCAGACCGACTTGACGCTGCGCCAGCTCGGCCCCGCTGTTCAGGGTCTCGAAGTCCGCGGCCGACCGCATCATCGACCACCTCGGGCCCCTCCTCGCGCTCCGGCCGCGCCGACGGTTTCGCAAGGGCACGGTCCTCATCGTGGACGGAACCCTCGTCCCTACGCATGACCAAAAAGTGGCCGAGCAGTCGAAGAACTGCCGGTACTCCACCTACCGCCAGGTCGTCATTGACGCTGACACCCGGCTCGTCGTGATGGTCGACCAACTTCTGCCGGGCAACCGCAACGACTGCAAGGGGTGGGAGCTGTCCGGCGCGAAGGCAGTCGTCGGCAACACGACAGTGATCGCCGACGGCGGCTACCCGCAGGCGGCCCCCGGACAGTAAGAGTGCAGGGAGACGTCGGACGCTGCCGCGATCCGCAGACCGTGGGCACGGACCTCATTGCGTCGGGAGCCGTGCGCTCACCAGCAACGTGTCGGCGGTGCAGGGCCCGTCGTCAGAGGCAGACAGCGTGGTGACCGCGACTCGGGTGAACCCGGCCTCATCAAGCAGAGTCGCCCAGAGCCGATCCTGCAGCACCCATCGGTGCATTGTGGCTTCCTTGCCGTCTGGGGTCCTCGCACGGACAGCAGCGGGCACCACATCACAACGGGCGGCGGTCCCGTTCAGGTAGTGGGCGAGGGTCGAGAACACCAGCCGTCCTCCCGGACGCAGGGCGGCGGCCGCCGTCGGCAGCAGCCTGCAGGGGTCAGTGAAGTCCACAGCGCCGAAGACACTGTAGAGCCCGTCGTACATTGCGGGCATCGCTTGCAAGTGGCCCACCACGTCAGCGCGCACAATGCTCAAGCGGGGCGCAAGGTGCCCATAAAGGTCGGTGGCGATGGCGTACTGGGCGGGTGAGGAATCCACTGCGACGACCTGGGCTGGGCTGTGACGAGTGGCCAGGTACGCGGCGTGTCGGGCCGCGCCGGCACCGAGGTCCCCCACACGCGCGCCAGTCAGCTCCCCCAGGACTTCAGGGCCGGGGCCAGCGTCCTGGCTCCAGTTCCAGCGGAAGGCGCCAGACACGTCTCGGTCGTTGCTGACACGCGCGCGGCCGTAGTGGTGCCAAAGGTCTGGGGTCGTGGACGTCACCCACCCCATTGTGGCGTCCGCAACCGACCCGGGGGCCATTTCCCGAGGATGCTGCGCCGTTGGTCCTGCAACGCTCCTGCGGTTCCGGGGCCCCGCCCGGGACATCCGTCCACGGCCTGAACCCGGTCGGCCCCGGGGCGCAGCCCCTGCCCGCTGTCGAACGCCCCCGGCGTGCACCGGAGCGCCCCCGCGCGAGGGGATGACCGTCGGCGCTCCTGCGCCAACCATGGGAGCGGGCCGGGCCGGGACCGGCGCCACAGGGGCGAGGGCCGTCGAGAGCGTGCGGGAGGCAGCGATGGGGCGACGTTGGCTGGTGACGGGGTGCTCCTCAGGACTAGGCCGGGCGCTGGCCGAGGCGGCGGCGAGGGAGGGGCACGAAGTGGCGGTCACCGCGCGCGATACCGCCGCCCTGGACGACCTGGCCGCCGCCTGGCCCGGACGGATCGTCCCCCTCTCGCTGGAACTGCGCGACGCCGCCCAGTGCGAGGAGGCCGTCCGCACCGCCGCCGACCGTCTGGGCGGGGTCGACGTCCTCGTGAACAACGCGGGCGCCGGCCTGTTCGGCGCGGTCGAGGAAGTCTCCGACGCCGAGCTGCGCGACCAGCTGGAGACACTGGTCGTGGGCCCCTGGCGACTGGTCCGCCTGGTCCTGCCGCTCATGCGCGCCCAGGGACACGGGCACATCGTCAACGTCTCCTCCCTGGCGGGCCGAATGGCGTTCCCCGGACTGGGCGCCTACGTCGCCGGGAAGTACGCCCTGGAGGGTATGAGCCAGGCGCTGGCCGCGGAGGTGGGAGGCCAGGGCGTGCGAGTCACCGTGGTGGAGCCCGGCGGTTTCGCCACCCGTTACGGGACGTCGCTGGCCGAGTCGGGCCGCCGGCTGCCCGAGTACGCCGCGGTCACCGCCGAAATCCTGGACGCGGTGCGCGGCATGGCGGGCGACCCCGCCACCGGACGGCCCCAGGACTTCGCCGCCCGGATCCTCGCCATCGTCGCCGCCGACGTGCCCACCCCGTTGCGCGTCCCGGTGGGCGATGACGCCTACACCTACCTGGAGGCCGCCGAGCAGGCCGCCCGCGAGGAACTCGCCGCCGCCCGCGCCCTGGTCGGGGGACAGTCACCGCTGCCGTCCGCCACGCGGTAGGAGCCGCCCCGACGAACTGACCCCCAGCGTCTACGTCACCAACACCTACGCGGACACCGGGTTGTACAACCTCGGTAACTGTCCCCACTCAGTTCTCGTCAACGGGAGCCGGCCTGAGTTTCACCACCCCACCGCGGCCGTTCGACATCACCGCGCTCTTCCGCCAGCTGGCCCCTTTGGCGTGCACGGCGACCCGGCTGCACCCGCGGCCGGGGTCGCCGACCGTGCACGACAGTTCCGTCGGCGGGCCACTGCCGTGGCCCACCGACGAGCCGTGGCCGTACCCGAACCCGCCCGGCTGCCCGTGTAGGGCGATCACCACCAGCAGCGAAGACGCTTCAGCAGCGCGCCCTGTGCGTAGGGCCGTTTTCGGCGTTCGTGGGTGTGCTCGCTGTGGCGCCGCTCTGCGGGCCGACACGGTGGGCTTCGTCGTTCTGCCCCGGGGCGGAGACTTTGGAGGCAGCGGCCCTTCCGCTTTCACTCTGCTCGGGTAGGGGCCCTGCAGCACGAGGAGAATCAGGACGTTCCTCACGGTCTTCCGGGACGCTGCGACACTTGCGGTCGCCTCTGCCTTGATCTTCTTTACCGTGCTGCTGTGCACACTCTGCACGGCAGCACGCCTACCGACATCACGGAGCCGACATGCCCGACCTCTACGACCTCCTCGCAACCCGCGCATCCGAAGGGAGCGACTCCGCCGCCAGCACCCCACCACCCTCCAACCCCGGCACCGTCTACACCGCTTCCGTCGAGACCATCGACAACGACAGCGCCGGCATATTCCTCAACACCGCGAACATCTGACAAGCCCAGCCGGCAGCAGTCTCCTGGCGCGAGGGCGTCGCGAGTAGTTCCCGCTACGTAGCGCCGCAGCCGCTTCCGGACCGCCGACGCGGGCGGAACGCTCAAGTGATTACTTACATCCTCGCCCGGCCCCTGCGAGTCCAACTGCACGTATCACAGGCACACGACGCTTGGAGAGTGCAGCATGCAGGTAGGGAAGCGGACAGCGATCATCGGTGCGCTCGCTGCGACACTGCTGACGGCGGCGCCGGCAGCAGTCGCCGACGGCCAGGACACGTCGGTAAGCGTGACCAGGGAGAAGGGGCACGCCGTGGCGTGCCTGGCGGAGATGCACGGCGTGCAGGTGTCGCTGGAGCTCTACGAGAACTCCGCTTTCGGCACCCACGTCAGTCTGTCCGTCGAAGTAGATGGGCAGCAGTACGGGGGAGGCGGGCCCGTCGAGCGCGGTCTGTTCGACCGGGGCGTCATCTCCGGCCAGGTGGCGTACAGCCGGCTGGAGGAGGACGCGGGGGACCAGCGGATCGCTCGCGTTGCGGGCTCGTACGAGGCGTCCGGCCCGCGCGTGCGAGTGCGGGAGGTGCACCCGGAGCCCTGGGGCAAGGTGGTGACCAGGGGCTGGCGGACTCCGCTGGCTGCCGACGTGACCGTGAACGTGCTGGGCCGCCAGATGGAACTCAACTGCGGTGAGGCGTTCGCCTTCGACCTGCGCGTCAAGCGTGTCGGGGAGCCGGCCACCGGCGAGCGGACACGGTAGGCCAGGCCATGCCGTGAGCGGGTGTGCGGGGCCCTGCGGCTCCGCGCACCATCCCTTTCCATCCGCCACACCGGCAAGAGGCCCTCCTGTTGCTGGTAAGCCTCGGTGACGACCGTGTCTGCCCGCCCACCACTGCGTGTGGTGGGCGGGCAGGTGGTGTGCCCTGTCAGTGGGCGCGGACTGTCGCTCCGCAGGTGTCGCTCTGGCGGAGCACGGTCACCTCGCCGGTGGGTGCTGGCCAGGATTGGATGAGGTACCACTCGGTGACCTCGTCGGGGGCCAGATCGACGGCGGTGTCGCGCCTGCGCGACTACTTCCTCGCGGTCAAGGACAACCGGACGTACCGCGCCTGCGTGGTCACCACCTTCGCCAACTACCGCTCACCCATCGAGATCGCCTCCATGGGCATCTGACCCGGCGCATGACCGTGGGCCTGGTGCAAGGCACGGCTGACTCCGCTGTGCCGAAGCTCATCGCCCGCGCCAGTTCCCGCTCCAGAGGCTGCGCGTCACGGTGCACCTGGGGACGCCGCCACGCTCGAAGACCAAACGGTCGAAAGACGGGCGTGGTCTGAGGCTGCTTCAGGTGGTGCGGGAGATGGGTACGCGAACTGCATGCGGTATTCCCTCGGGAAGGGCGAGGGGAGTGCAGGAGCCTCCACCCGGTGGCAGTCACCTTCTTCAACCGCAGTAGACCATCTGTTGCGGTGCTTGCGGGCTGATGAGGCAGACCACGTTCCTCTTCGGACAGCGCCCCGCCGACGCGCTCTCCGGTCCGAACGGCATTCCCGCTCGGTCGAACGAAGCTAAGCCGTTCGCGCAGTTGCCGTTCCTGTTAGTGAGGCGATGTGGCTGCGGTGGTCGGCGCTCGCCAGGTCGTTGGTCGTGGCAACACCGGTGATGATCCGCACGGAGCTGCGGCATCGTCACGACCTTGCCGCTGACAGGGGACCGTACGGCCTTGCCGGGGATGGACACCACACATTCGTGACCGGCGTCCGTGACGTACCCCATTGCGGTAGGCAGGGACCTGAAGGGCCCGGTCCAGCAGTCCATGAACGGGCAGTAGGCCAGGCCGGGGGCGTGGAGCTCTCGCCCGCAGGCGTGTCCGCCCCCGTGCGAGTCGACGCAGAATGCTCCCCAAGGAAGACAACCCGTTCTACCGGCGGTAGAATATCGGGTATGAGCAAGCCGACAAGCATCAAGACCAGCGAGGACGTGCGCGACCGCCTACGGATCCTGGCCGCGGAGCGCGGCACGACCATCACCGAGCTGCTGGAAGAGCTGGCCTCCCGCGAGCTCACGGCGGCCGAGCGCGAGCAGCGTGCCGTCGAGGCGGCCCGTGAGCTGGGCATCGAGTACACCGAGCAGGTCCAGCGGGCTGGCCAGGACGCCTGGGACAAGGTCCGAGCCCACCAGGGCGGCGCCGCCGCGTGAATCTGACAGCAGTTCTGGACCACACCGCCCTGGCTGCCCTGTACCGGGCGGATCCGTTCTTCACCGGCCTGTACATCGAGGCTTCGCGCGGCACCGGCCGCGTCCTCGTCCCGTCGCTGTCCGTCGTCGCCGCTGAGCGGGAGGCGACCGGAGCGGGCAAGCACGCGGCGTCCCTGCGGTTCGCCGAGAGCGTCCCCTTCACCGTGGAACACACCAAGGAGGCGATGGCCTGGAAGGACACGGACTGGTCGGTGGCCCACGCGGCGGCGATCGCGTGGCAGGCCGTGAAGAAGGGGGAGCACCTGGTTGTCCTGTCGCTGGAGCCCGGGCTCTATCAGGCCACCGGGATCACCCCACTCGACCCCACCTGACGGCAGGCCGAACCCCGTGACCGCCCGAGACGCTGCCCGGCAGGAAGGGGCGTCCCGCAATCCGAGCCGCTCCGCGGCCGCACCCGAGCGAGGCGCCCGGAGTGCGGCAGTGCCGCGTCAGCAGGTGGCGTTCAGGCCAGCTCAGTCGGCGCGGTCGTTGTAGCCGCCGTCCCGGCGTCGCCGACCCCAGGTCGAGGACGCGGACGCCGGTCAGGTCGATGTCGGCCTCGCGGGTCCGTCGCGGTCGACGACACCGCTGTCGAACAGCATGCCGCTCGGGCCGGTCAGGTCGTGCCCTGATGGGCGTCCAGCCACCGACGCTTGGCCTCGCGCGCCGGCCCGCCCGGGGCGGTCGACGGTCGATGTCATCCATCCGCTGGTGGCGCTGATCCAGTCGTGGTGGCCGCGCGGCGGCGCCGGAGCGACCGCGAGCGCGGTGGCCGCCTCCTGCCGCAGGCGATCCCCGCCGGCCACTTCGTACGAGGTGGAGGCGTTCAGCGTGGTGCTGCCCGGTGCGGCGGCATCCGGCAGGGTGATCGTGAAGGCCCAGGTCGCGGAGCGGGCCGCCCGGCATCACCTACCGCGACCCGCTCATCCCCGTCGCGCGCAGGGCCGTCGAGGAGGCCTACGCCGCCGAGTTCCCCTACCACCGCTACACCTGGTAGCCGCCCTCACAGCCAGTCGCGTACAAGCCTTCGCGTGCTCAAGCACCCGATGCTCGTCACCGCTGTCGGCGGTCTGGACAGCCGGCGTCGGCGACAGGGACGTGGCTCTGTCCACGAGGGGTCCGGAAATGCGTGCTGCTGGCATGAGCAGGAGTGGGATGGAGCTGGCTGGATCTTCACCCGCGAGATGAGGGCTCGACGCGGGCCTGTTCAGCTTCCACTCCGGCGGCGCCTGTCGGCACGGGCAACACGGTCGTCGTCGTGGAGCACAACCTGGACGTGGTCGCCCGGGCCGACTGGGTGATCGACCTCGGCCCGGACGGCGGCCGCGACGGTGGCGAGGTGGTGTTCGAGGGCACGCCGCGGCAACTCCTGGAGGCGGACGGATCGTTCACCGGGGAGCATCTGCGGCGGTTCGTGCGGTCGGGAGTCAGCGGGCCGGCGTGAGCTAACGTGCACGGTCTGAGGACGAGCGACAGGGCACGACTCAACGTGTCCAAACGATTACGCTCACGGCCGACACATGCGCTGCATTGCGGGCTCCGATTCGAGAAGTAGTCGCTCCTACAGGACGGGCTTCCCAGCAGCCGCACGTAGCGCACGCCGCCTTCCCACGACCGGTTTGCCGCACTGGCACCGGCGACATCCGTGTCGACGTCGGCTACCGGCCCGGTCCCGAAGAGCGTGACGAGCCTCCTTGTCGCCGCCCGCCGACAGAACGCCTCCTTGCTCCGCTGGACGCATACCCCGGACTGCTGAGCCCGCGGGCGTAGGCATGCGCGGCTGCCCGTAGGCTGGTCCTGCTCGGGGCTAGCGCGGAGGTACCTCATGCCCCGAACCGTGTGGTCAGGCGCCATCTCCTTCGGTCTGGTCACCGAAGATCACAGTGTCCACTTCCACCAGTACCACCTGGAGGACATGGGCCGCGTGCGGGTGCGCAAGTTCTGCGAGGCCGAGGACCGCGAGGTCCGCAATGACGAGATCGGCAAGGGCTACCAGCTCACCAAGGAGCAGGTCATCCCGATCAGCGACGACGAACTGCGCGACCTTCCCCTTCCCACCGCCAAGGCGATCGAGATCGAAGCGTTCGTGCCCCTGGAGTCCGTCGACCCGATCCGGATCGGCGAGGGCTACTACCTCCAGCCGTCCGGGCAGGTCGCCCACAAGCCCTACAAGCTCCTCGCCCAGGCCCTGGGCCGCTCCGCCAAGGTCGCCGTCGCCAAGTACGCCTGGAGCGGGCGGGAACGCCTGGGGCTGCTGAGAGTACGCGACGACGTGATCGTGCTGCACGCCATGCGCTGGCCCGACGAGATCCGCGACCCCGGCGAACTGCTGCCGCCGCCGGTGGAGCTGTCCGACGAGGAGATCGAGGGCGCCCTGGCGCTGATGGACAGCATGACCCGCGAGGACCTCGAAGGCGAGGACTTCCAGGACACCTACACCGAAGCCCTGGAGCAGATCATCGAGGCCAAGCGGGAGCACCGCGAGCCACCGGCCCTGCCGGAGCCCGAGGGGGAGCCGGGCCAGATCGTCGACCTCATGGCCGCCCTGACCCAGTCCGTGCAGAAGGCGCGGGCGGACCGCGGCGAGGACGCCGACGTCCACGACATGCCGAAGAAGAAGACGGCGAGGAAGCAGCCGACCAAGAAGACCGCAGCAAAGAAGACATCAGGGCGCAAACCGCGCAAGAGTGCGTGAACCCGATCGCCCTCGGGTCGTCCGGCGTGGCGAGCCCCGGTGCGCAGGCTGCTGGAAGAGCTCGGCTGGGCAGCGCGGAACGGCTGCTGCCAGCAGTGCTACGCGTCAGGCTCTTGACGCAGGTCCAGGAAGCAGCGCAGCCGTACACCGGGCTCGCCGGGGGCCCGGGTCGTGTGGTCCGCCGGCGCGATGGCGCATCGCGCGCCGAGCAGCTCCTGGACGGCGAAGGCGGTGTCGTCATCGGCGGCCGCGACCTCCACGACCGCCAAGCCCGGCACTGCCACATGTGACTCGTTGATCTGCTTCATGCCTGGCACTACGCCTGGCGCCCCGGCAGGTTCTGCTGAGCGGGGGCCTTCACCCGACCGTGTACGCCGCCGAGCGCGGCCCGCGGATCAGTTGGCCTCACAGCCGATGCCGTCACCGTCCCGGTCAAGGCGGTGCGGGTCGTCGGGGCCGACCCAGACGGGGCCTGACAGGTCCGAGCAGTCCACATCGGGCGCACCGGCGTCAGGCCCGTCCGGGAGGTCTGGGCGCGCCGGGGTCTCCGGGGCCATGGGCCGGCGGAGTGTTGGCTCCCGTCCGGCGGCTTCGAAGTGCCGGACGGGAGCAGCACGGGGCCCTCCTGGGGTTCCTTGAGCACGAGGGAACCCGCGCGCCTTCCAGACGGGAAGGTGTGACGCCCCGGCGTCCCCTTCATGGTGCCTGTCCCCGGGCAGCGGCTGTGCAATTGCATGCATGGTGATCGGAAATGAGTGGCCCTGACGTGCTTCTGCCCCTAACGAGGCGGAAGTTGACGTTCTGGTGCGCATAGGAGGGCTCATCGAACGTCTTTGTTCCGTGACTCCTTGATCACGTTGAGTGTCGGCTCTGGCGCCCGTAATGCTGTGCACCACCTCCATCCCCAGCGCTTGAGCACCGCCAGGGAGGGAGGCCTTCCAGACCGCAACTTCGATGCAGAGAAGGTGAAATGCCCAGTCGAAAGGTGTGGATCATCGCCGTGCTGGCGGTGGTCCTCGCGTGGAGCACGGTGATGACCGTGCTGGGACACCTCGCCGCGGCCGTGGCCCTGCTGCCCTCGCTCGGCCTGCTGGTGCAGCAGCTCACCGCCGCCGCCCACAGCTGCGGCACCGCGCCCGCCCACGCCCCGGCATCCCAGCCGGCCGGGCCCGAGGAGCCGCAACGATGACCTCCACTCCTCAGAACGATCCACCCCCTGCCGGGGATGTGCCGGACGCACCACTCTCCGTAGCGCCTGCCCCGTTCGTACCGGGCCGGCGCGGCCGTCGCGCGGAGCCGATGGCCGACAACCTCGGCCCCAGCCACGGCCCTGCTGGAGCGTCTGCGCCACCAGATATCCGCTCGCCAGATCATCCTGGACGAGCTCGCCCGGATCACCGGCTTCCGCAAGACCCGCATCTCCGCTCTCCTGCGCGGCGTCGAGTACTACCCGAGCTGGGAGCTCACCTACAGCGTCATCCACGCCCTCGGACTGCCGCCCTGGCCACTGTGCCGCCTGTGGACCGCCGGGGCCTACGAGGCCGCTAAATCCACCACGTGGATCACCCAAGGCATCGCGGCCGTCCGGCCGCTGGGGCCCGAGGAGCGGCCCGTGGAACACCACGGCTTCATCGAGCAGATGGAGCACTACTACACCGCCTACGCCCGGGCCCTGCTGCACATCGAACGGCCCGAACGGATCGTGGCCGAGGCCTTCGACATCCTGTGGGCTGGCTGGGACGAAGCAGAAGCCGCGGCCGTACCCAACCTCCCCCGCTACGCCTGGCGGCTGCTGCGCTCACGCGCGTTGCTGCGCGTCAGGCGGCACCCCGACGGCCGCCCCAACCTGCGCCCGGCCGCGTTCATGACCGTCGCACAGAGCCGGATCGCCGCCCGTACTTCCGCCAGGCCAGCTGTTCCTCAAGTTCGTCTAGTGCCGGGCGCCGCGCGGTAATCCGTTCCAGCAGCTCGGGATCCATGCACCGGATCGTAGAAGGCCGCCCGGCCACAGTGAGCGGGAACTGGCGAACCGACCACTTCGCCAGACGATCTACTCCGCGGACGGCCGCCCCCGACCAGCGTGAGCACCCCCGAGAACCGGTCACGCCAGCCCCTTGACCAGCGTCTTCAAGTTGGCGGAGGCTCAGTGCGTTACATCGTGCGCAACTCACCGCACCGTGCGCGCCGGTCCGCACCCGCGCTCAAGGCCTTGTCCGTGTTGTGCTGGGGCGGGGATTGAGCAGCAGTTGCATCGTGATGACTTCGACCACCCGGGGCTTCTTGCTGTTGGCCGTGGCTGTACGGGCTGGTCGGGGCAGCCATGGCGAGGAGTCGGTGAAGGACCATGCTCGCCGTGGCTGCCCGTGGCTGTGCTGTTGTCAGCCGCGCTAGTTCTTGATGAGCAGCTTCTTGTTGTCCTCTTCGGTGAAGAACACCCTGCTGGTCCTCGTCACGGTCTGGTCGCCGGACCCGAGCGGCGAGTTGACCGTGATGTTGCACGTCAAAGTCTGGGTGTTTCCCGAAGCGGTGGCTGCGCCGCCCGTGGCGGTTCCACCCTCGCCAGCGTCTGCGTCACCGCCAGTGGCGGTGATGGATTGGGCGCACAGTGGACCCGCCGGTACGGCCACGATGGGGGCGGGGCCGCTTTCCTCGTCGAACCTGGCGTACTTCACCTTGTCAGACTTTGCGAAGAGGAAGAGATCTTCGTCGTGGGAGGAGTGGCCCTTTCCGGAGTGGCCCTTTCCGGAGTGGCCCTCGTGCGTGTGGGCGGGCTGGTCATCGTCGGCGTAGGCGCTGCCCACGCCCGAAACCGTAGCGCACTGATCGCTACGCCGAGCAAGGCGGCCTTTGTGCCAAAGCGCATGTGAGCTCCCTGTAGTCGCTGCCCAGGGTGTATCCATGGACGCTCTGGGCAACGCGGCAGCAGCCATTTCGCAGACTCTCACGTTGAACCGCTCCGGGTCTGCTCGCTTCCCTGAGAGGATCGAGTCATGGCACGTCCGTCCCGACGACAGCGGCGCGGTACGGGTCAAGGCGGTCCGGCCCAAGGGCGGCATGCTCATCGGAGTCTTCCCCAGGCCTCCTTCGCCCAAGCCACCTTCTTGCTGTCCCCCGGGGAAGGCCGTTCCTCTGCACCGTCGTCGCGAGGCCGGCTGACGGTACGACCCACCCCCCAAATGGCGTACCAGGGAATGCCGTGTTGCGGTATCTCTGTGTTATCTTCTGTAACTGTCCGAGCACTTCCGTGATTGGCTCGGGCGGGGTGCTTGAATGTTGCTCCGCCCTTCTTACGATCACGGTAATCGGATGACGCTGAGCGGACCTGGCTTCTCCGAGTTCTTCGTGCGGCGTTGTGAAGAGTCGGGTCTCACGCTTCGGTTTGGGACCCGACTCTTCACCTTTTCCGTGCTGGGTGCCTGGTCAGAGTATCCAGTGCTGGGTTCTCCTGCTTTCCAGCCTCCGGATTTCCCTGTCGTCGTCTCGGCTCTGCGCTGACTATTGCCCCCATGTGGCGTACCAGGGAATGCAGTGTTGAGGTATCTCTGTGTTATGTTCTGTAACTGTCCGAGCGCGCTCCGTAATGGATGCGCGTGAAGTGGAAGAAACCGGAGAAGTGATGAGCGCGTTCAAGAAGGTCGCGGCTGTAGCGGTCATGGTCGGTGGCATGGCTCTCGGCGGCGGTGTTGCCCACGCCGGTGACGGCGACGACTACAAGCACGGCTACAAGGACGACTACAAGCACGGCTACAAGTACGAGGACTACAAGGACTACAAGGACTACTTCCTGCTCGGCAACCTGCAGGTCGTGGACTGCGACCAGGACTTCGACGCCGGCGCGGCCTTTGCGCCCATTCAAACCACGGGTACCGGCGACAACACCCAGGTGATCGGGAACTTCTGCACGGTGGTCGGGCCTGTCAGCGACTGATTCCCCGGCATTGCGATGATGAGCCAGGCCTCGCACATTCTGCGCAGGCCTGGCTCATCTCGTAGTCAGACCGCACACCGAGGCGGCACACCGCCGACCCGCCCGGCCCGGCGCAGGAGACGCTCGGCTTCGGCCGACTTCCACGACAGCGGGGCCGGACATGCAGGTTTCCCGACTGTGATTGGGCGGTGGGGTGACAGCGGGTGGGCGTCAGCGGATTCACCGAGTGGGTGTCCTCGTAGGGGGTGTGGGGCGGGGCTGTGGTTGCTGTCATGGGATGACCAAGTGGCTGTTGTGGTGCGGCTAGCAGGTTGGTGGATGGCTGTCATGGGTTTCGCTGTTCCAGGGTGAGGGGCTGGCGGGGTCGGGTGGGCTGGGACCTATGACCGCTTCGTGGGGTCCGGCAGGTGGGGCGGGGGCGGGATCGGCTGGTGTTGTGCCGGCCGGGGGTGTGCCGTTGGCGCATGTTGTGGTGGTGCGTCGGCTTCTTGCGGTGGATGGGGAGGGGACGCTGACTGCGCATGCCGTACGGGCTGCCTCCTCGAGGGCTGGGGCAAGTGCGGCCAGGAGCTCGACGGCCTCGGCGACGTACCGGTAGGCGGTCGTGGTGCCGATGCCGAACCCGGCCGCGAGCTGGGCATACGGGTGGCCGTTGCGGAGGTGGGCGAGAGTGAGCAGGGCCTGCCGGCCCGGGCTCAGGCGCCGCCACCGGGTGCCGAGCTCGTGACGGTGTCGGCGGAGCTCGGCGGACAGGAAGCGCAGGGCAGAGCTGGACACGTCGATGCCCGACGGGTAGACAAGTACACGAAGCCTCTGGTGGAGACGGTTCTCTTGGTCGAAAACCCATCTACCAGGGGCTTCACCTGTCTGTCAGCCCAACTGACCTGCCCCGCCACCAGGTTGGAAAGGGCTCATTGTGGGAGGTCCTCGCTCAGGCGGGCGGGAACGTCGCGGAGTTGCGGCGCAGGATGCGTCGGCATCGTGCGAGACCGGCGCATCGACCGGCAGATCAGAGGGTGGTCCGCTTGTTGTCGACGGGCCGCCCGCCGACGTGCCGGTGCCGGAGGGCGTCGTGGATGCGGGGGTGCGGGGCGGCGGTGTGCGGTTGTATGTGCCGGGGGGGGTGCCCTTATGTCTTCGGTCAAGGTCGTGGGTCAGTATTTGCGGCATGATGACCTGGTTCCGGACCTACTACGAGGACGAAGATCGGTGGCTGTACTTCGAG
>NZ_JBEOTZ010000072.1:0-18447 GCF_040303825.1 Streptomyces sp. NPDC094143 | reverse complement strand
AGGTGCACCGTGGCGGTGCCCGACCCGGTCACCTTGTTGACCTTGAACGGGTTGAGCGTCGCGTGCAGCATGATGGCCTTGTCGTGGCCGGAGGAATCATCACCGGCCACGGCCGCCGGGGCCAGCGCCACCGCGGGCGCCACAGCAGCCAGTGCGGCCAGCGCACAGGCAGTCTTCTTCGTCATTCGAGTCTCCACTACAGAGAGGATCGGAGCGGCCTGCTCCGCCGCACGGACACTGGCCCGAGCCGCGGGGCGACCCCTGATACCAAAACGAACCTGCCTGCCCACCCGCCCCCGCGCCATCCCAGCCAGCCCGCTACCGATCCGTAGCATTCGTCACCGGCAGTGCGCGAAACATCACCGGACGACCGCCACCACCTTTGCCACCTGCGGAAACACCGCAAGACGACCGAGGGAGGAGTAACCAAGCACGGCACAGGGTGCCTCTACGGCAAACGGGTGCCTCAACCACGCGTTCAACGCACAGCCGAGACGCTCTTTGATCTCGTCAAGCTTTGCAAACAGGTACTGACCTAGTAGTGCTTCGTTAGGTTCTGGATCTGCTGGTGGGCAGGGGTCGGTTGCAGGTGGTGCAGATTCCGGTCCAGCACCTCAGCAAGTCCTGGAGGGCATCGAGGACCTGGTAGAGGGTCAGGCCGGCGTGTGTGCTTTTGGGTCAAGCCGCCTGAGGGTGAGGAAGGCCTGGGCGGCGGTGACGAGGGTGACGTGGTGGTGCCAGCCGCGCCAGGTGCGGCCCTCGAAGTGGTTTAGGCCCAGGCCGTGCTTGAGCTCGCGGTAGTCGTGCTCGATCCGCCAGCGCATCTTCGCCCACCGCACCAGGTCGGCGACCGGGGTGGTGGCGGGCAGGTCGGTCATCCAGTAACCCGTCGGCTGGTCGGCTTCTTCACCCTGTTCGATCAACAGCCTCCGCAGCGGCAGCACCCCGTCCCACCGGCTGCGTCCCCCAGCCCGTTCCTGGGCGGCGCGGGTGGCTTCCTTGCCCGACGGCCGCACCTCGAGCACGGCAAAACGCGAGGTCATCGTGCCTTTGCTGCTCTGTCGCCAGGTGACCTCCTCGAAGACCGTGGCGGCGTCGAGAAGCTCTGGCAGGGGCCGGGCCGGCTCACGGTAGCGGGGCAGGGTGGGCGGCCCCAGCCCGCCATGGGCGGACTGTTGCGGCTCAGCCGTGGCCGGGCGAGCGATCTCCTTGGGATCCACCGCCATCACATAGGACCAGCCGCGTTCCTCCAGGGCGAGCCGGAAGGAAACGCTGCGGCCGTAACCGGCATCGGCCACGATCACCGGCACCGCCGGCCCCTGCCCGGCCAGCCGGTCCAACAAGCCCAGGGTCAGGCAGGACTTGGAGACATGCCCGACCTCCTCGGGCACCCCGGCCCGCCGACGCCGCTCATGATCCTCCGCCCATTCCTCAGACAGGAACAGCTCCCAGTCCAGCGGGCACGATGCGGTGTCGGTGGCCGCGTGCACGCTGACCGCGACTTGGCAGTTTGCCCGCTTGCCCAAGGCCCCGCAGTACTGCCGGGCCACCCCCACCGAGGCGGTGCCGCACTTGGGGAACGACACGTCGTCGACCACCCACACCTCAGGACTGACCGCCTCGCACAACCGCTCGGCGATCCGCCGCCTGACCGGCAGCGGATCCCACGGCGACTGGTTCACGAACTGCTGCGGGGCCTGCATGTTGCCGTCCGGCAAACGCTCGGCCATCGGCTGGATCGACTTCCGACGGCCATCCAGCATCAGGCCCCGCAGGTAACACTCGCCCCACCGCCGCTGATCCCGCCGCGGCAACGACCCGAACACATCGGCCACGAACTCCGATAACTCACCCCGGAGCCGTTCCACTTCCCCCAGCCTCATGCCAAGAAGATGCCCACCACCAGGCGAGATCACCCGACGTAACGAAGCACTACTAGGTCCTCAACTGACCCCCCGTGCCCACGGCCGAGGCCTGCGCAGCCGTGCGGTCCGGTCCTGCGCACCGGCTGCGCAACGGCCGGGCGCACCGGAGTCCTCCCGCCGTGTCTGCGCACCGGGTGCGCGCTTAGTGCGCAGCCGGGCATCCGCAGCGTCCGGGGGGCCACGGTCAGGGCCCATGGTCGTGGTTGGGCGGGCCGTGGTCGGGGCGGCTGCGCACTCCGACGCGCAAGGGCTGTGCAGCCGGGCTGTGCAGTGGGCGCGGCGGCTGTAGGCGGGTGCGCATCGGCTGGCGTCTGTGCAGTGCGCTGACCTGCATGGCCAGGGTCGCCGCGGGCTGGTCGGGGCCGTTGCGCAGACCCCGCCACGGCCTTTGTGGGAGCCGGGAACGGAGGGCCAATGGGTGTGAGGCGCCGGTTCGCAGGTGCCGGCAGTGGAGGTTGACGCTGCCGGGAAGTCGCCTGAACGGCCTACGCGTACACAGGTTGAGTGAGCGGGGTTGCCCCGTTCGGGCGAGTGTGGACGGAGCGCTGCTGCTGCGTTGTCGTGAGCTTTGCTCCGTCGGGAGGCGTCATGGTCGTGATCGCTGTGATCCTGCCGGCGCTACTGGCGCTCATGCTGTTCGGGCTGGATGCCTGGGAAGATTTCTTGTTCCCCCGCCCTCGGGACGGCCCCGGCTGGCCAGGCGGGACCTCTAGTCGCTGCCGACGGCCGGGACCTCGGCAGCGAACGCCCCGTGATTCCAGGGCAGGGGCTGGTCGGGGGCGTGCACGGGCCGCCAGACTGGTGCGCCCGGCCCGGCCCGCGGGATGTCGGTCAGCGTCGCGGTGAGGACGGGAACGTTCCACAGGAGAGCGGCCGTGTCCGGTTCGGCGGCGGCCGCGTGCAGCGCGCTGATCCGCTCGTCCACCCCGGCCGCTCCAGTGCCGTCGAGGACGAACAGCAGCCTCGACAGGGGCGGGCAGTGCGGGCGTCGTTCCTCCTGCGGGGCTGCATCTGCCGCGGGATGGCCACGAGCCCGGGGCTCGGCGCTGGCGGGGCGGGCCCTGTACGAGCGCCCCGGCGACCGGCCCGCTTGACTGGAGCGGCGACATCCCGTGACGGCTGTCGGCCACTGCCACTCAGCCGGGTGAACATTCCCGTCCCCTATGAACCGACCGTCGTCCGTAAACGTCGACCAGAGCATGAGGCCGATCCGGGATGAACACGTCGCGGAACTGGGCTCGTCATCGTAGACGTCGCGGCCGCGGAGGACGCCACCGCTTCCGCTCTTCAAGAAGCGCTCGCCGAACGCTGGGCGACGGCGACGGATGAGCGGACGATCAGAACCCCAGGCGAGCCGGGCGTACGGCTGCGCTGCTACCTCGGTCTGCGCCAGGAGCTTCTCGCCTCGGCCGGCCCGACCACGGTGTAGAGCGGCGAGGCAGGGTCTTCGCCTAACAGCGGCACCTGCGCTACGTCGACGTCCGTGCGGATCCGGTGCGGTCGGGCCGGGTGCCTGAACCGTCCAGCACCGTCCCGGGCGACGTCGACGGCCACCTCCAGCACTACCTAGGGCTCCACGAGGACGACCTCGAGCGTGCGCTGCGTCCCCCAGCCTGCCGAGAACGTCCACCCCTGCCAGGGGTGCGCGGCCGGGGTGGCGTGAGCAACTGTGCGAGGGCGCGGCCGACGGCCTGGGAAAGGGTGGTGCTTCGTGGGGCGTCGGGGTTCTGGTCTCGGTCATGGTGTGCGCGTACGATCCGGCACCCGGTCGCGGCTGTTGCGGGCCCCGCTCGGAGTGTCCCCGACCATGTCGAGCCGGCTGGCGTCGATGATGAGGTATGGCGTGTGACGACGATCAAGGGTGGTCTGAGACGCCGATCGCCGGGTTGCAGGTCCGCGCGGACGGTGCCTCCGGAGTGCGTCTGCTGGGATGGGAAGGCGTCCTGCCGCTCTCAGTGATCAGATCGGTTATGGGTCTCGCGACGCCGACGCCCGAGGGTCCGGCCGCCCACGCATCCGCGACGGCGGACATGGCAAGCACGCGACGCAAAGACAGCCGGCCAGGACTCGCCTGCGGGCCCAAGCCGCAGTCATCAATGCCGTGTGGCAGGAAAGCCGACACGATCCGCAGGGAGTTACGCAAGGCCGGATGCACCGAGTTCAGCGAAGGGGAAGACGGGTTCGCCGTGGACGGCGGACAGGACGGAGCGCCGTTCGTGGTGGTGTGCACGATCGGTGAGCGGGCGGCGGCGAAACGGGAGATTCGGCGGTACCGGCAGGCCCTGACCGGCGCGGGCCTACGCGTTCAAACGCATCCAAGGGACCGAGACGCCTTGCTTGTGCGGATACCGAATACCGCCTAGGCGAGCGTCGGCGTCCAGGCACCCACCCGCACGGTCCGGCCCGGCGCACCGCACGCCTACCAGGTCGCCATCGAACTGAAGGCGGGCCTCAGGCAGTGGTGCCCCATGCGCGCGTACGGCCGCCAGCGCCGCGAGCAAGCCGAGTACGGCTGCACGTATTGCGTCTCTTTCTGGGGCAGGGGGATAGCTGATCGCAAGGCGGGCTGCAAATTCGCCGTCCTCAGCCGTTGCCGCTCCGAGTAGCTGAGCGGGCCGCGGGTGACGGCCGGGGGGATCCCAATTCGCTCGCAGAGACGCCCCGAGGACGGGGAAGGACCGTTGGCCAAGGGTGGCGGTGGTGGCACGCATCCTTGGCACTTGCTTGGACACGTGGCGCCTTTGTTGTGGCACCAGGGTCAGGGTGGGTGACGACCTGCCCAGTCCGAGCTGATACAGCGCATAGGCATGAGGCTTTAAGAGAATCGACCAATCCGTTGGCCCCTCGGTGCCGGATTCCTAGTGTGACCGTGACGCCAGACTCAATCCCACACTCAAGGCTCCGCTTCCTGGCAGACCCTGAGCGGACGTCGCGGACGCTCGGTGCCGCCACGAACAGCGGGATCTGTATTGGGCAGCGTGTCGGTCACGCTGGTGTGCATCAGGCACCCGAGTGACAGGGCCTCGGTGAAGGCCTCATGGGTAGGAGGACGATTTGGTGGAAGAGCCTGTGTACATCGGTGGCCATCCGGCGCGGCCGCCGGATCTGCAGGCACTGATGCAGTCGGTCGCCTGTGGGGACACCGATGCCTTCGCGTCACTGTATGACGCGGTCGCGGCTCCTGTGCTGGGTGTGGCGCGCGCAGTGCTGCGCGACGTGGCCCAGTCCGAAGAAGTCGCGCAGGAGGTGCTGGTGGAAGTGTGGCGCACCGCCCCTCGCTACCAGCCTGAGCGTGGTACTGCCCTCAATTGGATCCTTACGCTCGCTCACCGGCGGGCCGTCGACCGGGTGCGATCGGTGGAGGCGGCCGCGGCGAGAGACCACAAGGCCGCGCTGCTGGATCAGGTCCCTGAGTTCGACGAGGTGAGCGAGCAGGTCGAGCACCGTCTGGAGCGTGAACAGGTCCGTCGGTGCATGCGCACGCTGACCGAGTTGCAGCGTCAGTCCGTCATGCTCGCCTACTACCGGGGGCTGACCTATCGCGAGGTGGCTGCCCAGTTGTCCGTTCCGCTGGGAACGGTCAAAACCCGCCTGCGCGACGGCCTGATCCGGTTGCGTGACTGCCTGGGAGTGAGCGCATGACCACCAACGCTGAACTGCACACCCTGACCGGCGCTTATGCCCTGCACGCGCTGTCCGACGAGGAAAGCTCGTCGTTCGAGCAGCACCTGAGCGCATGCCGCCCTTGCGCCGATGAGGTGGCAGAGTTCAGCGCCACCGCTGCGAAACTTGCAGCGGCAACGGCGGTCACGCCGTGCCCTGCCATGCGGCAGCGCGTCCTTCAGCGCGTGGAAACCGTCCGGCAGGCTCCTCCCCTCGTCCGCCTGCCGAAGCCGGTCAAAGGCCTGCGTGGACGGTTTAGCCATCTGGTGCTGGCCGCTTGCCTCGCAGCGGCAGCCGGCCTCGGTGGCATCGCTGTATGGGAGCACTCTCGGGCAGAGGACGCCGCTGTCCAGGCGCGGCAGGCGCGGCAACAGGCGGATGAAGTGGCTGCTGTGCTGGGGTCGTCCGACGCCGTCTCGCGCCGTGTCGCCATCGAAGGCGGCGCCCAAGCCACGATCACCGTCTCCCGCGCACGCGACAAGGCCGTCCTGGCGGCAGCCGATATGGCCGCCCTCCCTGAGGGCAAGGTCTACCAGTTGTGGTACGACCAGAGGGGTGTCATGCGACCGGCGGGCCTGATAGACGCCCGCCGCACCCACCAGGCCGTCGTCTTGGACGGCTCGGTGAACTCGGCCTCCGCTGTGGGCATCACGGTTGAACCCGAGGGCGGGTCTGCCCGCCCCACTTCCACCCCTATCGCTCTGGTCACCCTGCCGGCATGACCGGATCAATGCCAGGACGAGAGTAGTTGATCTTGTCGGCTATCTGTCGTTTCCGCGTACTGGCTCTGACGGGCGCCCGCATGTGGTGTGCCGCCTCGGGGCGCCTGACGAGGTCTGCCGACCGTGCTCAGCGCGAGCAGTTGACTGATCGGTGCACCGGAGCAACAGTGATCGTTCTGGACCTGCGAGAGCTCGACTTCGAGGTGGAGAGCGACTTGTTGCCGACAGCGTGGCCAGGTGGGCCTCATACGATCCACCTGTTGGCTCCGGCTTCTGTGCGCCCGCAGATGGTCGTTGACAGCCGCGTTCACTGGCACGCTGGCGTGGACACAGCCTGGCAGGCGTGGTGTGCATACCCCTCTACGGAGGCGGGACGTGCAAGCGGGGTCGAGCCGAGAGAGGAATGACGCCGACCCGGGCGGTGGTGGGCTGGGCGGTGGCGCCTTGCTGGCTCGATGGTGATCCCCTACCGCGACGGCTTTTCCGAGGAGCGGACCAAGAGGCGGGAGGCCCGGTCTCCAGAAGCTGGCCGCAGATCGGCCGGGCTGAAATCGGATGCTGCCGCATACAGCAGCCCGTAGACTCTACGGCCGTTCAGGGCGGCCGGTTCCTTCGCAACGAAGGCCGCCTCGTTGCGCTGCGGGACCTGAGCCCGCCCTGCACGTGTTCCCTCTTCTTGTGCTCGGCGCCATCGCGGTCCTGGGCATCGGGATGCATTCGCTGGGAACGTCTCCGCGCACCGGGAGGCGCACCCCGGCCGGCGGCTCGCATTGTGGCGGTGCTGGCAGGCCGGGTGAGACAACGGCGCTTGCACGTTTCGCCTACGCGGTGTTCATTGGCCACTGTTTGCGTCGTGCGCTGACAAGACGACGCATGACGTGCCGCTTTGAGCTATTTTTACACTGTTCGGCATCGTGTCCGGCTGGAGAATTCCCCGGACGGCGGTTGCAGTCATCCGGTGCCAGGTGCCGGAACCGCCCACCATGGCATGTCGGCCGCTGGGCATGGTGATGCCGCAGGTGATGGCGCCGGCTGCGTGGGCTCGGCGCAGGAAGGCCCAGGATTGCCTTGCGTGGGTGACGGTGTCGCTCGGGTCGTGCAGCAGGATCACATGCTGGCCGGCCAGGTGGGCGACCGGCTCATCGGGAGGACACCAGGGGGCGAGGCCGACGATTCCCCGGACTTGTGGGTGGTCCGCAACGCGCAGGGCCGCCCTGCCGCCCATGGAATGCCCTACCAGGACCACGGGCAGGCCGGGCCGCAGTGCGGCGAGTTCGTTCAGCGCGCGGCGAGCGTCGTGCGCGGCGTCGGCGCGTCTGCCGTTCCAGCCGCGGTGGCGGTAGCGGACGGACGCCACCAGCAGTTGTCCCGGGAGAACCGTGCGGGTCAGAACGCGGGCGAAGGGGACCATTCGCAGGGCGGGCAGGTTGAGCCGGGGCGGAGCGGTGAGCGCGTCGGCGCGTCCGCCGTGCAGCAGCACGACGGCGGCCGACGGGGCCGCGGGTGCCGTGTGCACCACCAGCGCGTACGGCTCCGGCAGGGGGGCGCTCATGCTGGGCCCGAACGTGCGCGGCGGCGTGGTGGGCGAGGCAGGTAGCCACTGGTGCGCGCCTGGTAGGCGACGTATCCGGGCCGGTTGGTCATATGTGTCTCCAGCAGGCGTTTGCCGCTGCCGCAGGTGAGCAGCATGGTCATCGTCAGGGGTGAGACGAAGGTGAGGACGGCGGTCTGCCAGGTGGCGCACGCCAATAGGAACATGCCCCACCACAGCAGGGCGTCACCGAAGTAGTTGGGGTGCCTGGTCCAGGCCCATAGACCCCGGTCCATGACACGGCCCCGGTTGCCGGGGTCGGCCTTGAAACGGGCGAGTTGGTAGTCGCCTGTGGCTTCGAAGGTCAGCCCGGCAGCCCACAACAGTGCCCCGGCCACCGCGAGTGGCCCGACGGGGGCTGGCACGTACTGAGCGGCCTGGATGGGTAGCGACACCAGCCACACCAGGAAGGCCTGGAGCAGGTATACCGTCCGCAATGCGTACAGGTTCCGGTTTCCGTGGGCCCTGTCGAGCAGGCGGGTGTAGCCGGCGTCCTCGCCGTGCCCGCGGCCGCGCCATGCGATGTGGGCGGCCAGACGAAGGCCCCACAGGCAGGTCGCAAGGGTGACCAGGAGCCGTCGGCCCTGATTCCCCTCGCCCGCCGACAGCAGATAGCTGACCGAAGCGACTGCGGTGAACGCCAGACCCCAGGCGATATCGACGATCCGGTGAAGCCTTAGGCGCAAGGCGACGGTAAAGGTCAAAAGCATGACCGCCAGGGCGGCGGCCGCGGACACGGCAGCGTTCAGGTCGAAAGCTGCCCAGCTTGCAGAGCTCATCGCCCGCCGCCGTCGCCATCGCTGCGCCGCAGCACAGCGGGCATCCCGGACTCACCCTCCGGAGTCAACCGGACGGCGAGGATTTGGTCGACACCCATGCGGCGCTCGGCGAAGGCCAGGCCACTGCCCGCCAGGTACAGACGCCACACCCGGGCGGTGGGTTCACCCACCAGCGCCACGACGTCCTCCCAGCGCGAGTCCAAGGTGCGATGCCAGGCGCCGAGGGTGCTCGCGTAATGCTCGCGCAGCGCCTGTACATCACGTACCTCTAGCCCGGCCTCCTCCAGCAGGCCGACCGTCGCTCCCAGCGGCCGCATGTGCATGTCGGGCGGGATGTACGTCTCGATGAACGCTCCGCCGCCCGGCGCGTTGGCGCCTCGTGACATCTGCTGCACCAGGGCACGTCCGCGGGGCCACAGCACGTGGTGCAGCAGCGCGGCGAAGGCCGGGTACTCGGTGTCACCGACGTGCTCGCCCATCTCGATGGCAGCGACCGCGTCGTAGCCGCCCTCGTCGATGTCACGGTAGTGACGCAGCTGCACATCCACCGCGTCCGCGAGGTTCTCTTTCTGGGCACGGGCGGCCACGAAGCCGTGCTGTTGGCGGGAGGGAGCGACCGCAGTGACCCTCACGCCATGCTCCCGTGCGGCGTACAGGCTCAGCGAACCCCAGCCGCAGCCGATGTCCAGCAGTCGCATGCCCGGGCGTAGCCCCAGCTTGCGGCAGATCAGGGCCAGTTTGTCGCGCTGCGCGTCGGCGAGACGGTAGCCGCGCGCTTCCTCTTGGGTCCAGTAGCCGCAGGAGTAGGCCATCGACTCGTCCAGCAGCAGGGCGTAGAAGTCGTTGGACAGGTCGTAGTGGTGGCTGACCGCAGCGCGATCCCTGGCCGCGCTGTGCAGGCTGCCGCGCAGCCGAGCCCGCGGCGCGCCGGGAACGGAGGGCCGGGGGCCGGCGGCGCCCAGGCGCAGAGCGGTCACTGCCGCCCGGGCGAGCTCCGTAGCCCGGGGACGGGCCACGCCGTGGGCGGCGACCGACCGCCACACGCTGCTCAGACCTTCGGCGAGATTTCCCTCGATGTCGAGTTCATCGGCAATGTAAGCCTCGGCGAGTCCGAGTTCGCCGGGCTGCCACAGCAACCGGCGCAGCGCCGTGGGTGACCGCATGATGACGAGGGGGGCCTCGTCCGGCCCTGCCTCGCTGCCGTCCCAGGCACGCAGCTGCACCGGCAGTGCCCCGAGGGCGTACAGGCGGAGCAGGTCGGCCAGTCGAGGGGCCACGGTGGTCATCGATTGCCTCCTGAATACGCCGCCTTCGACGTCTCGTTGGTGGTGCTCGTCAGTCCGATCTGGCGGACATCGAGGTAGTGGGAGCGGAAGCCAGCCTCCGAGCAGGCGAGGCACAGCTCCCACATGCAGCAGAAAGTGGTATCAAAGCCGAGCTGCGCGATCTGGTCCCTGTGAGCGAGGAAGCGTCCACGCCACAGGCGCAGTGTCTCGGCGTAGTGGTCGCTGAACCCGTCGTCGGCGGTGACGCGTAGTCCGGCGGCGTCAGCGTGCTTCCGGATCGCCGCGGGGGAGGGGATGAGCCCGCCGGGGAAGATGTATTTGCTGATCCAGGTGTGGGTGCGCCGGGTGGTTTCCATCCGCTCGTGCCCCATGGTGATGGCCTGCAGGGCGATCCGGCCGCCTGGCGCGAGCACCCGCCGCAGCGTGCCGAAGTAGGCCGGCCAGTATTCCGCTCCGACGGCCTCGATCATTTCGACGCTGACGACGGCGTCGTAGGTGCCCGTCACTGCCGGTAGTCCCGCAGTTCGACCGTCACCCGGTCCGCCAGGCCCGCCTGCGCGACCCGCGTGCGGGCCAGTTCCCGCTGCTCGGCGGAGAGAGTGACGGTGACAACGCTCGCGCCGCGTGCGGCGGCACGCAGCGCGAGTTCTCCCCACCCAGTGCCGATCTCCAGCAGCCGGGTGCCCGCACCTACACCGGCCAGGTCCAGCAGGCGGTCGATCTTCCTGTGCTGGGCCGCGGGCAGGGTCCGCTCCGACGCGGGGAACGCCGCGAACACCGCGGAGGAGTACGACATCGTCCGGTCCAGGAACAGCGCGAAGAGTTCGTTGGACAGGTCGTAGTGACGCTGGATGTTCACCCGAGCCCCGTCCTCGGTGTTCAGCTGCTCCAAAGGGCGACGACCGGCCCACCAACCGCGTAGCCGCCGCAGCGGCGCGGGCACCAGCTCATCCACGTGCGAGGCAAGGAGGGTCAGGACGCCGGTGAGATCGTCACTGTCCCACTCGCCCGCCATGTACGACTCGCCGAAGCTGACAGACCATGGGCCCCCACCCGCCGGAAGAGGGCGTCCGCATCGTGCACGGTCAG
Organism: Streptomyces sp. NPDC094143; assembly: GCF_040303825.1. Taxonomy (NCBI): domain Bacteria; kingdom Bacillati; phylum Actinomycetota; class Actinomycetes; order Kitasatosporales; family Streptomycetaceae; genus Streptomyces; species Streptomyces sp. NPDC094143. The sequence continues at coordinate 7,392 of NZ_JBEOTZ010000072.1, read as the reverse complement.
CATGGGGCCGCTGCCGCGCACCAGGGCGTCACCAAGGCGAGTGCGCAGGGGCAGCGAGCCGAGGGCACGCCTGAGCAGGAGGCGGGCAACGGTCCCGGAGCAGGGAGGGAAGCCGGGCGACATCCGGCCACCGCGTGGCATCCACCGGCGTGGAAGCGGGAGCGGCCGAAAAGGAGCCTGCCCTTTGCCGCACTCATCCGGCAGCGACGGATGACGCGGACTGGGCAGGTGACCGGCGGCGCGCTGCGGTGAGAGGTGCGGGACGCAGGAGTCGGTGTCACTTCGGGCCTTCACAGGAGTGATGAGAGGAATGACGAGGCTGGACGGGAAGGCGTCTCAGCCACAGGGCGATGCCGTGCCGGCGGATCGCGACGGACACCGACACGGTCGACCAGGGGTGGCGCAGTGAGGAGCGAATCACGTTCCGCCAGGTCGCGGGGCGGTGCCGACCACGCAGGACAGCGGTGAACGGGCGGGTGTCGCCGCGCCGCAACTGCACCATGACGTCCAGTTGTCCGGCCGGCAGCGGCAAACGCATGCGGTAGCCGCCGTCTACCGCGAAGAACGGCGAGACGTAGAAGTCCTTGACTACCCCCGCCATGCCCTCGGTGTCGGTACGTAGGTAGCAGTGGCGCTGCCCATAGGTTTTGTGGACCTCGGCGACCATGCAGGCCAGTACACGCGCCCGGTCGTGGCACCAAAAAAGCGTCAACGGGTTGAAACGGCGCGCAATGCGCCACGTCCCGTGAACAGTCCCAAGGGCCCCCGAGCCCCCGCGTACTCCAGGCCACACCCCTCGAACCGCACCGACATGCTCATCTCCGCGTCCTGAGTAGCAACGCCGAGTTCGGTGAACAGGCGCAGCAGATACGGATAGGTGCGTTCGTTGTGCACGATGAACCCGGAATCGACACTGACAGGCCAGCCTGCCGTGGCCAGCTCATGAGTGTGCGCATGCCCGCCCAGCCGACTGTCGGCCTCGTAGAGCACCACGTCACACGTTCTATCCAGCACATGGGCGGCGGTCAGCCCAGCCACCCCACTGCCCACCACGGCTACTCGTCTGCATGCCACAGCGTTGCCCGTCCCCTCTCGGTATCCCTAGTGCCGATCACCACCGGTGAAGGTGATCCGATGCCGCAGACGACGCGGATTGGTGCAGACTCCACGAGGCTGGGTGCGCACGCCCACTGACCGAGGACGAAGAGGTCGGTCAAACGCGCAGTCTCAGAAGTTGCTTCTGAAGTCCGCCGCGTCTGTGGACGGTGTGAGGGGGCCGGTAGGATCGTCGTCACAATCTGTTGCGTCTCCCGGTGAGACGGTAGGGAGATCGCGATGACCGCAGAGCCCTCAGTTCAGGCAACGGATACGTCGGGAACGTCCCTGATCATGCAGCTCAGCGGGGACATGGACTATGAGACCGCTCCGTTCTTCCGTGAGCGTCTCCTGGACGAGATGGCCGGCGGCCAGCGGCGTTTGGTGCTGGACCTGACGGCGGTGTCGTTCTGCGATTCGGCCGGGCTGAATGTGCTGCTGTGGGCTTGGCGGCAGGCGGATCAGGCCGGTACCGTGCTGGTGCTGGCCTGCGTGCCGCCGAAGGTCCAGCGGATGCTGAACATGACTGGGGCGGACACCCTGGTGACGGTGTATGGCACCGTCGCCGAAGCCGGCGACGAGCTGGTGGCCGACGGCGGGGTCTGAATCCCGGGCCGGTGGCTTCAGACCGCCAGGTCCTGGTCAGCGGCGGAATTCTTGGCCTGCGGGCGAGTCAGTCGGCGGAGCTTCAGGGTGATCGCAGCCTAGGTGATCAGGGCTTCGAAGTGCTGGATCAGCCGTTCGTAGTCGCGGGCATGCCGACGGGCGTTTTGTTATTCAGGTCAGCGACCGCTCGACCACCCAGCGGCGGGGCAACAGGACGCACCCGTCGGCATCCTTGGCCGGGAGACGGCCTGACCGTGTGGTTCAGATGTCGTTTGGCGCAGGCCACGTATGCCCGGTCGGCCCAGACGATGGTGTGATCTCCGGGTGCATCCGGCGAAGCCGAAAGAGGATTCCCTTCGATCAACCAGCGATGCTAGTGCGTGCCGTCGCGGTGTCGCGGTGCATAATATGGCCGGTGGCGGTGAACGCCTCATTGCCGACCAGCGGGCCGGTCCGGGTCTCCGTGACGGTGAATCCCTCGCTAGCGTAGAGGGCCTCGGCGGCTGGGTTGCCGTCGAGCACGGTGACTTCTACCCTCGGTCCGGCAGCGGCAACGGCATGGCGCAGCAGTGCCCTGCCGATCCCCTGCCGGTAGCGCTGCGGGTCGACGTACAGCCAGGTGACCTCGTCGTCGTCGAGCGCGACGAAACCGGCTACTCTCCCGTCGGTCTCCGCCACCCACAACTGGCCGTCGAACAGCCCTTCCTGCTCCGCGGTCTGAGCGAGTGTCAGGAACGCCTGGACACCGGCGGAGTTGCGCAACTCGTCAAGACGCGCGGCATCGTGAATTCGCGCGATCGCGTCCCAGTCATCGTTGGCATATGGCCGAATCTCGATCTTCACGGGCGGCATGCGCACAATCCTCACGGTCCACCTACAGCCGGTGCAACGCGTTTATGCCGCCACCGAGGCACGCGGCGGGAGCGGGACGATCGCCGCAGATCACGAGCGATGAACTGCCGCGTAGTGCGCGGCACGTCGCTGAGCCGCCCCTGCGCCTAGCCGCCGGCCGACTGCCAGGCGCGCCGGATACCGCATGCATCCGACGTAGGCCCGGACGGACCACGTCACCGGTCCCGACACACATCCAGACCGCAAGACGCCGAAGTCAGTAGTTACTCACATTGGGCGGCCCCAACGACGTGTGTTCACCAAGAACGGCTTGGCGACCTACCGCATCGTGCTGTGCCTGGACAGCGCCCGCTTGCACCCTGCTTGCTCCAATCTCGAGTGATCTGCGAACCGCTCGGCAAGCCGTACTGCTCGGCTGCGCGGATTACTCGTGCCCGCCACGCGGCGTCGCGGGCGCGGCGGCCTTCGGCCGCCGGGACGCGGCAGAAGGAGACGACCTCATGACGACTCACCCAATGAGCGGCGTCGGCCTCTTCGCCACTGCCGGTGCCATGGTGCTGGGCGGGGCCGCGGCGGCGGACAGCGGCGCCCAGGGCGTGTGTCTGTCGGTTCCCCGGGCCTCGCCTCGGGCAACGTGATCCAGGCGCCGATTCACATTCCTGTGAACGTCTGCGGCCACACGGTCAACCGGCCTGCTCAACTCCGCCTTCGGCAACACGTGCGCCAACGTGAGCGAGCACGGCCGGGGAGGGGGCACTGAACGGCACGAGAAGTGATCCGTAGCGGGTGAACGGGCGGATTGGCCCGGGGAAGAAGATTCATTCGTTCGGGTTCCGGGCCAATCCGCCCGCCGTTCAGGACCGGATTACCCACGTGAGCGACGAAGAGAAGGAACCGCGGAAGTCCGGTAGCGGGCCACGGCTTCGGCTGGGTGCTCTGAGCGGTCTCCTGGCCGGCTTCGCCGCGCTCGCGGTCGCGGAACTGGTGGCGGCGGGAGTTCGTCCGCAGGCCGGCCCGGTCGTCGCGGTCGGCGGTGCCGCCATCGACCGCACACCGACCGCCGTGAAGGACTGGGCGATCCGCAATTTCGGCACCAACGACAAGCTGATTCTTCAGCTCGGCATTGTCACCGTGCTGGCGCTGTTCGCACTGGCCCTGGGCGTCCTGGCCCTGTACCACCGGCGGATCGGAGCCGCGGGAGTGCTGGTGTTCGGCCTGGTCGGAGCAGTGGCGGCCACGAGTCGCCCCGACTCCACGAGTCTCACCGACGCGCTTCCCTCCTTCGTGGGCGCGCTCGTTGCAGCCCTGCTCCTGCACGCCCTCATCGGCCGCCTTCTTCCACCGCACCGCCTGCAGGCGGACTCTCCCGAGCCAGTCGGCGAGGGATGGGACCGGCGCGGCTTCGTCATCGCGGCGACCGCCGCTGCCGCCGCCTCGGCCGGAGCGGGTGTGCTCGGCAGGGCCGTGAACAGTGCCAGCGCAAAGGACGCGGTCGCCTCCCGCAGAAACATCAGCCTCCCGGTCCCGAACTCGCCCGCCCCGGCGGTGCCGCGCGGCGCGCAGGTCAGGGTGAAAGGAACCAGCTCTTTCATCACTCCGAACAAGGACTTCTACCGGGTCGACACCGCCCTGGTGGTGCCCAGGGTGGACGCCACTACCTGGCGGCTGCGCCTCCACGGCACGGGCGTACGCCGCCCTCTCACGCTGTCCTTCGACGACCTGCTGCGGCGCGAACTGATCGAGCGGGACATCACCCTCACCTGCGTGTCCAACGAGGTCGGCGGCCCTTACGTCGGCAACGCCCGCTGGATCGGTGTCCGGCTCGCCGGCCTGCTCGCAGAGTGCGGTGTGCGGCCACCGTCCAAGGGCGGGCCGGCCGACCAGCTCGTGGCCCGTTCCGTGGACGGCATGACGATCGGCAGCCCGGTCGAGGACGTCATGGACGGCCGTGACGCGCTGCTCGCCGTCGGCATGAACGGCGAGCCGCTGCCCTTCGACCACGGCTTCCCGGTCCGCATGGTGGTTCCCGGCCTGTACGGCTACGTGTCTGCCTGCAAATGGATCACGGACATCGAACTGACCACCTTCGACGCCTACGACTCCTACTGGGTCAAGCGCGACTGGGCCCGCGAAGCACCCGCCAAGACCCAGTCCCGCATCGACACCCCAAAGCCGTTCGCCCGGCCGAAGACGGGAACGGTCATGGTGGCCGGCGTCGCCTGGGCCCAGCACCGCGGCATCGACAAGGTGGAGATCCGCGTCGACGACGGGCCCTGGGCCGAAGCCGCCCTGGCCGCCGAGGACTCCCGCGACACCTGGCGGCAGTGGTCCTACCCCTGGCAGGCCACCAAGGGCGGCCACACCCTGACCGTGCGGGCCACCGACCGCACCGGCGAGGTCCAGACCGAACAACGCACCCGCACCGTCCCCGACGGCGCCAGCGGATGGCATTCCGTCGTGGTGACCGTCGAGTGACCCACAGACCACCTTCCCCTTATTAGGCGGCACCCGCCGCACCCCTGTAACAGGAGACACACCATGCAGACCCGTATCCGTCGAATCGCCGTCACCGTCGCCGCCGCGGCCGTCCTTCCGCTGGCGCTGAGCGCCTGTTCCGACGACGCCGGCGACTCGTCAAAGGCTGACTCCAGCAGCAAGGCGTCGGCCTCCGCGCCCGCCTCGAACGACGCCGCGACCGACTCCGGCACCTCCACGATGGACGGGCCCTTCGGCCCCGCCTGCGCCTCCGTGCCCAAGGACGGTGCCGGCTCCTTCGACGGCATGGCCAAGGACCCAGTCGCCACCGCCGCCTCCAACAACCCGGCCCTGTCGACGCTGGTGACCGCGGTCAAGAAGGCCGGCCTGGTCGACACCCTCAACAACGCCCAGAACATCACCGTGTTCGCGCCGACCAACGACGCCTTCGCCAAGATCCCGAAGGCGGACCTGGACAAGGTCCTCAACGACAAGGCGACCCTCACCAAGATCCTCACCTACCACGTGGTGGGCAAGAAGCTCACCCCCGAGAACCTGGAGAACGGCTCCTTCGACACGCTGGAGAAGTCCAAGCTCACCACCTCGGGTTCAAACGAGTCCTACACGGTGAACGACTCCGCCAAGGTCGTCTGCGGCAACGTCAAGACAGCCAACGCCAACGTCTACATCATCGACACGGTCCTCATGCCCAAGAGCTGACCGCGGACCAACGGCCGGGCGCCGCGCAAGCGCGCCCGGCCCCTGTCCCCATTGAATGCGGGCAGAGATCTCAACCGATGAAGAAGCCGCGCGCAGGCGATTCGATGATGCGGCGCACGAATTAGAACCGTCACGCCGAACGTGTCTGGTCGACGAACATGCGCCGGCCCTGAACGCCAATCAGCCCGCCCAGGTGTTCAATTGCACGCTGTTTGAACCAGCAGATCAGCAGCTTCACCTGGGCCACCGGCCATGACAGGGTGGTCACAGCGCACGGTCTTCAGCCCACGCCGGGATGGCACTCATGGGCCGCGAGCACCAGTGCACGCTCGTCGACACAAACGGCCTTCAACCACTGCTGGTTACTGCACTGTCAACCGCACACACCCGCACTTTTGATCACGCCGCTTCGTAAGTGGGAGGTGTCCGGTACGCGGCCTCCTGCGAACAGCACCGGTTCCAAGCTGCAGCACCTTATTCCCCGCGCAACTGGCCGCCGGAGCAGACCGGACATGCACATACAGCCTCCGGCCTATAGGACCCTGTCACGAACGGCCATCAGGGCACCCAGGCCAGGGCAGTCGCACCGCTCCACCCGCCGGAAACTGACCTCGATACATCGGGCTTGCTCGAGACAGTCACCCAGCCGGACGACGGACACACTCAGCTGCTGATCGGACACTCGGGACTGGTCGCTGACCATTCCACCAAGCTGTACCGACCTGCACTGAACAGTCACCAGATGTAACCGGACCTACGCGAAATCTTCGGGAACGGACTTATGAGAAGACCGTTCTTGGAGCACCCGTTTGCCGTACGGATGCCGCGTGCCGTGCTCGCTCACGCATCCATCTGTCACTCAACGCTGTATCAGCAGGTAGCAGCCGTGTTGGTGGGTGTCAGCCGGTTCTTCGGGCACTGTTGGTGACGGCAGTTACCGACCGGTAGCAGGCTGGCTGCGATGGCGCGGAGGCGGGTGGGCAGGCAGGTTCGTTGCTTGGTAGCAGCGGTGGCTGTCCCCTGGGCCGGAAACCCGTGCCCGTGCGGCGGAGCCGGCCGCGCCGATCCTCTCTGCAGTGGAGACTCGAATGACGAAGAAGACTGCCTGTGCGCTCGCCGCACTGGCTGCTCTGGCACCCGCCGTGGCGCTCGCCCCGGCAGCCGTGGCCGACGACACCTCCGGTCACGACAAGGCCATCATGCTGCACGCGACGCTCAACCCGTTCAAGGTCAACAAGGTGACCGGGTCGGGCACCGCCACGGTCCACCTCGAGGGCAACAAGGCCCACGTGACGGTCAAGCACAGCGGCCTGCTGGCCGGCGCCCCGCACGCCCAGCACTTCCACATCAACGCCAAGGGCGTTTGCCCGCCCGAGACCGTCGCCAAGGAACGCAACGGCAAGGTGTTCCTCAACACCACCGACGGTGCCCCCTTCTACGGCGGCATCGGCACCTCGCTGACCACCACCGGCGACACCAGCCCCGCCTCCGGTCTGGCCGTGGACCGCTTCCCGGTCGGGGACAAGGTCCACTACGAGCGCACCATCACCCTCAGCGACGAGGCCGCCAAGAGCCTGCGCGAGGGCACCGGCGTCGTCGTCGTCCACGGCATCGACTTCAACGGCAACGGCAAGTACGACAACG
>NZ_JBEOTZ010000071.1:0-19031 GCF_040303825.1 Streptomyces sp. NPDC094143 | reverse complement strand
GACCAGCAGCTCACGCTCACCGATCTGGCCCGGCACGCCCACAACAGCGTCCGGACGCTGACGCGCCGGTTCCGAGAGGAGACCGGGCTCAGCCCGCTGCAGTGGTTGCTGCACCAGCGCATCATCCGAGCCAGGGAACTGCTGGAATCCACTGATCTGCCGATGGACGTCGTCGCCGCGCGCAGCGGGCTGGGCAGCGCGGACTCGTTGCGCCAGCACCTGGTCCGGCGGGTCGGGCTGACCCCCACGGCCTACCGGCGATCCTTCACCCGCCTGTCAGAACACCAGTAGCCCGTCGTTTCGGTGAGTTCAGCTCGCGGGGTCCGCACCGTGATCCCGACCAGGCTCTCGCCCGCTTCCACCGTCTCGGCCAACACCGACGACAGGTCCGGCAGTAGATCCGTCAACTCGACATCACACGCCCCCACCCTGCCCCAACGAGCCGCCTGGCCGAGCCGAAACCGCGCAACCGATCAACGCCTACGAGAATCTTGGAAGACCCGTTCCTTTGACAGACCCGGCGTCAGGCGAGGAAGCCGGTCAGGGTGGTAATGAACCAGTCGGGGTCTTCTTCGGCGACGAAGTGTCCGGTGGGTGCGACGGCGCCTCGCACATCATCCGCGTGGAGGGCGAGGGCCTCGGCAGTGTTGGTGCCGGAGCGCGTGCTGCCGACGGCCAGGACGGGCATGGGCAGCTTGCGCTGCGCGAGCAGGGCGCGGTTGTCGCGTCCGTCGTCGAGGAGGGTGCGGTAGTGGGCGAAGCCTCCGCGCAGTCGCTCCCGGCCGGTGTATGCCTGGGCGTAGGTGGCCAGGTCGGCTTCGCTGAAGGTGCCGGGGTTGGACATGGCGGTGAACGTGGCGGTGAAGAACTCCAGTTCGTGGCCGTCGAAAAGCATCTCCGGTATGTGAGGGGTCATGAAGAAGCCGAAATGCCACATGCCGCCCTCCGCGACATTCATCGCTTCTTCCAGGCCGAAGCCGGGCAGCGGGGCGTCGATGAGGACCAGATGGGAGATGTCTTCGGGGTGGGAGGCGGCCCAGGCCAGGGCGATCATCGAGCCGATGTCGTGGCCGGCCACCGCGACGGGACCCGCCAGGTTCAGGGCGTCAAGCACGCCCCGCATGTCGTCGGCCTGGTTGGTCTTGGCGTAGCCCTCTGCGGGGCGGTCGCTGTCTCCGGTGCCGCGCAGGTCAGGGGCGACGACCGTATGGGTGCGGGCGAGCGCCGGCATGACCCGGGCCCAAGCGCGGGAGGTCTGGGGCCAGCCGTGGAGGAGGACCAGGACGGGGCCGCTGCCTCCGACCGCGACCGAAAGGTGCGTGTCGTTGGTGGCGATGCGCTTGATGGTGAAGCCGTCGGGAAGCCAGTCAGCTGTGCTCACGGCACATTTCCTTTCATCGCTGGGATGTTCTGCGGATCGCTCTCTCGTGGGCGGTCGCACCCTGGCGGGCTGAGTTCCGGGTGATGGCCTTGCCGATCCCCCAAGTGGCTCCAGTCACCAGCGCCGTGCGGCCCTGCAGAACTCGCTGCTGCTCATGCGATAGGCGTTCCGGATGGTCAGCGATCGCTGACCATCCAAACTATGCATGAAAGATAGTCTGCTAGCAAGAACATCTGCTTTGAAGCGCACCATGCTAAGCTGGGCGAGTGAGTGCATCAACGTCCAACCAACCCGCTGGTGAGGCCGCCGAGCTGGCGCTGGACACGGACCTGGGCTGGGCGATACGCATGGTCTCCTCGGCGTTCCGCCGAGTCGCCACCGCATCCGTCGCCGACCTCCCCGGCGGCGCACGCGCCTACCTCGTCCTAGTCGCCCTCTCCGGCGGCGAACCGCCCTCCCAGCTGGCCCTCGCCAAAGCCGTGAGCCTCGACCGGACCGTGATGACCTACCTTCTCGACGACCTCGAAGCCCACGACCTGGTTACTCGCAAACCCGACCCCCGCGACCGCCGCGCCCGACAGGTCCTGCTCACCGACACCGGACGCACCCGCCTGAACGAGGTACGACAGAAGATCGCCACAGCCGAAGCGAAGCTGCTCGTAGACCTCGACGAACACGACAACCTTCAGCTGCGCACCTTGCTCGCCCGCGTCGCCCGCACCGCGCAGGCGGACACCACCGCGACCGACGCCGACTGCTGACACCAGCGTCCGCCGCTGGTAGCGCACGCTCAGACCGACCCGGTACCTCTGGGCAGGTCCGCGTTCTCGCAGTACTGCCGACCGGCCTGTGGGCGATCTCCGAGGCCTTCACCGGCAGGTGCTGTGTGCTGGCTCCTGGGGTTGCGGCCGGCTCGGTTCGTTAGAGCAGGAGGGGATCGGTGGCCGCGTAGCTGGCAGGTGGCGGGATCATCGCCAGGTCCTGGAGGGCATCGTGTTCAAGTTCCGCACCGGGGTGCCCTGGAGGGATCTGCCGGAGCGGTTCGGGCCCTGGCAGACCGTGCATGGACGCTTCGCCCGCTGGGCCGCCGACGGCACCTTCGACCGACTCCTGGCCGCAGCCCAACAGCGGGCGGAGGTGGACTGGATGGTCGCGCTGGACTCCACGATCGTGCGGGCCCATCAGCACACGGCCGCCAAAGGGGCTCGATGAGCGTGGGCTCGGACGCTCCCGCGGCGGACTGACCAGCAAGATCCACCTGGCCTGCGACGGGCAGGGCCGGCCGTTGTCCTTCACGGTCACGGCCGGCACCCGCAACGACTGCACCCAGGCCGAGACGGTCATCGACAAGATCGCGGCTTCGACAAAGCCGCCTACCGACGCCGCAACGTCGTCGAACGCTGCTTCCACCGCCTCAAGCAGTGGCGGGGCATCGCCACCCGCTACGACAAGCGTTCCGACCGCTACCTCGCCGCCATCACCCTGGCCAGCACACTCATCTGGCTCGAAGCGTGATCGACAAGACGCTACCTAGGACCGACAAGCCGGTCGTCAGGAGCCGGCCGGGCCGCCGGAGCAGTTCGGCCAACTGCGAGCCCAGGACACCCGCGCCCCAGGAGCGGCCCTCCCCCGGCGTTCCCCGGGTTCATCCGGCCCTCCGCGCGGTGCGGATGGCCCGGCTGACAGCGGCGCCGTGCGCAGTGGAGACGTCGACATCGTCGACGATCCGTCCGTCGGCGAGGACGAGCACCCGGTCCGCGTAGGCGCAAGCGTGCGGATCGTGCGTCACATGATCACGGCCTGGTCCAGGTCGCGCACGGAGCGGCGCAAGAGCTCCAGCACCTTCGTGCCGGAGCGCGAGTCCAGGTTGCCGGTGGGTTCGTCGGCAAAGACGACGGCGGGCCGGGCCACCAGAGCGCGGGCCAGTGCCACGCGCTGCTGCTGGCCGCCTATGAGTTCGCCGGGCCGGTGGGACATTCGGTCGCCGATGCCGAGCACACTGACGAGGTGGTCGAGCAGGTCGTGATCGAGGCTTCGGCCGTCTAGGGTGAGGGGCAGCACGATGTTCTCCAGGGCCGTCAACTGCGGCAGCAGGTTGAACGACTGGAACAGGAAGCCGACCTCCTCCCGCCGCACTCGGGTCAGCGCCCGGCCGGACAGTTCGGTCAGATGCATCCCGTCCAGGACGACCTGCCCCGAGCCGGCCGAGTCGAGACCGGCCATGCAATGCATCAGCGTCGACTTCCCCGAGCCTGACGGCCCGGTGACGACGGTGAGGCTGGAGGGATCGCGCCACACGGCGCTTGCGCCCGCGGCGGCCGGCCCCGTGCACGACTCGTCGTCCGCGCCCCCTCTCCCCTCGGTGCGCACGTCCCGGCAGGCCCCGTGACCACGCGCACGCAGCACTCCGCGCACCGCCCTCGGCCGTGAACCGGCAGGACACTGCCTGGCGCAGGTAGCGGGTGACAGTGCGATCGCAACGGATCGGCGGCTGGTCGGGAAGGCCGCTGCACCGCACCGTCGAGCTCGTGCTCCAGCGCGGTGCGGCCTACGAGGGTGGAGGGTGGACCGACTCCGGGCGCTCTGACGGCCGTCCGGGTTCTGGTCCGGCTGTCCCTACTCGAAGAAGTGTCGGCGGTAGCGCGGATTCATGTGGTCCAGGGACAGAAGCACGTAGAACGAGGCCACTCTGGCATCCGGATCGTACGCCGGCTCACCACACAGCCAGCTGCCCAGTCGCAGGTAACCGCGGAGCAACGGCGGCATGACCAGGCCGTCCACATCGACCGTGTCGTCGCTCGGGAGCGGCTCGTGCCCGGTGACCCGGTATGCGGGCGGGGCCAGGTACTTCGCGCGTATCGCGTTCCAGGTGACAGCGGTTGTGCCGTTGTCCCCGTGGAGGTGGACCCAGGCGCAGCCGCCCAACCAGCGGTGCCCGGTGTGGCGCATGTACTGGCCGATACCACTCCAGATCAGGTTGATGACGGCGCCGTTGCGGTGGTCGGGATGAACGCAGGAGCGCCCCGTTTCCACCAGGTCCGCGGCGATGGGCTGCAGGGCACCGAGATCGAAGGTCCGGTCCCCGAACCGTTCACCCACGAGCGCTGCGCAGCGCGGTGGCATCATGCGGTACGTTCCGACGATCTTCCGGCTGCTGTTCTCACGCACGATCAGATGGTCGGCGTGCTCATCGAACTCGTCGGCGTCCAGGCCGCCGGCCAGAGTGGACATGTGGGCGCCGAATTCGGCCGCGAACACATCGTGGCGCAACTGCTGGGCTTCGCGCACCTCCTGTCGGTCGGCGAGCGTCAAGGTGTAGCCCGGGGCTAAGGAGACCACCGCAGGTCCGTTGTCTCCCGACCCGGTGTCGGCGGCAAGCCTGTTCGGGTCATCCCTGCGCGCTAGTCGAGGATCATTGCTCATGCTTCGCGTTCCTCTCCGCTCGTCGGCCTGTGCGGTGAGGCGCCGCAGGCCGGCTGTCGGTGCGGCGCCATGCGGACTGCGGGCACAAGCGGGCGGACTGGCATGATCGTCGCTACGTTCGAGATCATGGTGTCAGACGGGCCGGGCACGCCTGACGGCGGGTCCGTCACCTCGATGACCGGCCGCCGAGCGGGGCACGGGGCCGACGACCTCCGCCAGGTCCCACCGGGGGAAGTCGGAGACCGGGCGAAGCCCTCACACTTCGCCGGGTCGGGTACATGGCGTGCGCGTGGGCGCCGCCGAGCACTGGACCGTGAGGCGTGGACGGCCCCTACGCGTGCAGGAGACGGCGAGTCATGACCTCGGCCGTGCCGAGCGGCCCGAGATGCCGGTGGATCTTGGTCATGACGCTGGCGCCGAGCCACATGTCGTAGAGGCCTCGCGCCATATCGTGCGGCGCGCCCTCGATTGCGATGGAGCCGTCCGAAAGACCACTGGCAATGGTCCGCTCGAGGCGGTCGATGATCGCGTCCGTCCCCTGCATGAGGGCAAGCCGCATCGGCTCGGACAGGTCGGAGACCTCTGCTCCCAGCTTCACGACGAGGCACTGGCCCTGGCAGTCGTCGACACTCTGCGTCCCTCGCCACGACTGCCAGTAGGCCATCAGGCGCTCGGCGCCGGACTGGCCGGGCTGAGCCAGCGTCCGGTCCATGACGGCAAGGTATTGCTCGAAGTAGGTCTGCAGCAGGGCTTCGCCGAAGGCGTCCTTTGAGGCGAAGTAATGGTAGAAGGAGCCCTTCGGTACACCAGCCTGCTTGAGCACCTCATTGAGGCCGACTGCAACGGTGTTTGCTGTGACTGTTGGCCAGCTCGGTCGTCGGTGTGGTCATGGGTGGGGACCTTGCTGATGTCAGGTTGTGGGCCGGTGAACTGGATGCTCTGCATGAGCGGTTCGTGCACCGGTTCACCCGGGAAGAGCCGCGCCAGTCAGGGCTCGCTTACATGCGAGGCCTGGTCGCATCGCCGGAGCGGAAGAACGGCTGGACGCTGGCGGAGGAGGCCGGGCACGAGGGTCCGGACCGTATCCACCGGTTGCTGAACCGGATCGAGTGGGACGCAGACGAGGTCCTGGACGACGTACGCGACTACGTCGTGGAACACCTCGGCGACCGAGACACCGTGCTGATCGTCGACGACACGGGCTGTTCGAAGAAGGGCCTGCGGTCGGCCGGGGTGCAGCGGCAGCACCGCGGTAGCCGCCGGCCGGACCGAGAACTGCCAGATCAGTGTGTTCCTCGCCTACGCCACCGGCCGCGGACGGACACTGATCGACCGGCGGCTGTATCTGCCCACGTCGTGGACGGACGACCGGGAACGCTGCCGTCGGGCCGGCCTCGGCGACGAGGTTGCCTTCGAGACGAAGGTGGCCATGGCCAAGGCGATGGTCCGCAAGGCCATCGCGGACCGGATCCCGTTCGCCTGGGTGACGGCGGATGCCGCCTACGGCTTCAGCAAGGGCTGGCGCTTCGAGCTCGAGCAGGGCCGATGTCTTCCATGTCATGGACACCACCCGGCACGACACCGTCGTCACCCGCTGGGCACTCGACCACCCTGTCCACGACCTGTTCCCTGGCCTGCCGCAGCAGAAGGGGAAACGGCGTTCCTGCGGTGAAGGGGCACACGGCCGACGCATCTACGACTGGGCGCGCGTCGAGGTCGGGCCCTGGCACCGCCAGGACCGCCGGCACTGGGTCCTCGCCCGCCGCAGCGTCAGCCGACCCGAGGAGATCTCCTACTACATCGCCTACTGCCCGGCCGACACCACACTGGACGAACTCATACGCATCGCGGGCAGCCGCTGGGCTGTCGAGGAATGCTTCCAGACCGCCAAGCAGCAGTGCGGCCTGGACGACTACCAGGTCCGCCGCTATCCCGGCTGGTACCGCCACGTGACCTTGGCGATGGCCGCCCACGCATGCCTCACCGCCCTGCGAGCCCGCCAGCTGGATGCGGAGAAAGCAGAAACGGATCCTCCCAGCTGATCCACCTCAGCCTCCCCGAGATCCGACGCCTGATCACCCGTCTCACCAACCGCCGACCCGCCCCCGCCGAGCACATCCTGCACTGGTCGACCTGGCGCCGACATCGACAACACCAGGCCCGCACCAGCCACTACAAACGACGCGGACACAGCCCCTGACCTGGCCAGCAGCCACGGCAAGCACCGTTGCAGTACTAGGGTCCGCCTTCAAAAATCATCTGGGTAGTGGATCATGGTGTTGTGGTACGTCGTTGTGAACTCACTGATTTGGTTTGGAAGTTGCTCGCTCCGCTGATACCGCGGGCCGCGACGGGACGGCCCCGGGTGAGGACCGGCGGGTCATCAACGGGATGGTCTACAAGATCCGCACCGGGATCTCGTGGCGTGACCTGCCAGAACGCTACGGGCCTTGGCAGACGGTCTACACCCGCTTCCGCCGCTGCGCGATCGACGGGGTGTTTCACCCGGGCCCTGCAGCAGATCCAGGCCCGGGCCGACGCCGCCGGGCACATCGACTGGCTGGTCCAGATCGACTCCACCATCGTCCGTGCTCATCAGCACGCCGCCGCCACCGGCCGAAAAAGGCCTTGGCCACCCCGTCGCCATGCAGCTTGGGGAATGCGGTCACGGCGTGCGAGCCCGCCACGTGCTCCCCCGAGACGCGACCTCTCTCCCACCGCACCCGACGCTGACATGCTTCAAGAGCAGGTTCTCAGGTGTGGTGGCTGATACTTCGCACCTCTCACTCACCGTGTGCTCAGCCGAGGGGCAGCGACTTCCCACTCGGCGGGCCAGGAATGCGCCAAGCGCAGGTCCTGGCCCGCCCATCCGCCGTCAAGCCGCTGCTCCCCTGTTCTTCCAGACCTCTCGCATCACGATGGTGAAGAACTCGAAGTAGGTGCGCTGAACGTTCAACCCCAACTCCTGCGTGTCGGCGTGCCTTTCGCGGAGACGGTTGATCGGGACGTTCATCGCGGCATGGTGCTCGATGTGCAGGTTATTTCCGTTGGTAAACCAGGTTGTCAGCCAACTCCCCGTTATCGAACGGGTGTTGCGCAGCACGTCGACGCTGTCGGTGTCGCACAGGATGTGCTCGGGCAACTCCACCAGGAAGTGCATCGGCATCGCCACGAGGAAGGGCAGCAGCCACAGGCGTGCCACCAGCGATCCGCCCCCGACGGCGCAGGCCGTCACGAGGAGTGCGAGGAAAACGCCGAACCACCGGTACTCCGCGATGATCGCCTTGCGGCTCTTCGGGGAGATCTGCCCCATGTCGTACTGCCAGCGGCCCGGCACGCACTGGACGATGTCACGCCCTACGGCCACGAGGCGGCTCACGTCGAACAGTCCCTTTGCCAAGGCACCCAGGGTGAGCGGCTTGCGCGTGTCGAAGCCGAAAAACTCGGTGTCCTGCGGCGTTCCCAGGTAGCGGTGGTGCTGCAGATGACGTACGCGGTAGTGGCTGTAGGACACCAGCATGGGCGTGCCCAGCGGAACACCGACGAAGCGGTGCATACGCGATCTGCGGAATGCCGAATGGTGCAGGCACTGGTGCTGCAGTTCCACCGCATGGGTGTACGCCGCTCCCAGGAGGACCACGCCGACCGCGGTCACCAGGTATGAGGACTGAACGGCGAGCGCGATTCCCGCCGCTGTCAGCACGGCGAGAACGCACAGCTTGCCGATGAAGACGACCTCGTCCTTGGTGCGAACGGGTGCTCGCTGATACAGCGCTTGCGGGGATGCCAAGGTTTGGGACATCAGAATTTACCCCCTGTGTCTGGTGTTCATCGTGAGTGACTTGATCGTCAGGGCAGCAGGACAGAGCGAGGCCACCCCCCGTCAAGGGGGCTTCGGACCTCGCTGTGTCAGCGGCTATACGTGGGCGCCCAGGGCGGTTGAGCGTTGCACTCCCTTGAGCAGCAGCACGGTGGCCAGCAGTGACATCACTGCCATCGAGGCCATCGCCCAGCCCACCGCGTGCACGCCGGCGAGCAGTTGGGCGAGACCACCGGCCAACGCGGCGCCCAGGCCCTGTGCCACCATCAGGCCGGTGCTGAACAGGCCGAACGCCTGGCCGCGTGTGTCTTCGTGGGTCTGGCCCACCAGCCGCTCCTGCAGCGGTAGCAGCGCCGCGCAGCCGAAGGCGGACAGTGCCACCAGTGCCGCCGCAACAGGGACCGGTGGCGACAGGGGGAACAGCAGGAACGGAACCCCCAGCAGTAGGCACAGCGGCAGGACCAGGCGGTCCCGCAACGCCAGGGGGACGAAGCGTCCGACCACGATGTCCCCGGCGAGCATGCCCCCCGCGCCGGCCGCGAGCAGAAATCCGGCGGTGTCTTTGGCGTACGGGATGAACAGCGCCTCGCATCCGGTGACGAGGCCGTTGGGCAGCCACATCATCAGATAGAGCGGCCGGACGATCGGGGAGGTGAGCAGCTCGCGGTTGATTCGTCGGCTGCGTTCGACCGTCTTTCCCGCGGCGCGCGGCGGGCGGTCCGGGAGCCCGAGCCGCGCGGTGACGCCGGCGGTGACACCGACCACGGCTGCGATGCCGAACAGCCAGGACGGTGACACCACGGCGAGGAGCACGGCGCCAAGGCCGTTGCCGATGATCTGCATGCCGCCGACCGTGATGTTCATCGTGGCGCGCGCCAGCACGAACGCGTCCTTCGGCACGATGTCGGACAGCAGTGCGATGACGGCCCCCGATGTCGCGGCCATCGCCACGTAGCCGGCCGCGAGGATCAGGAACCGAAGCCACCAGCCCAGACCCGGGAGTGTCTGTAACGCGGCCGTCGTCGTGGACACGCTCGCCATGAAGATCATCGCGGTGCGCGGACGCATCAGGTCCGAGGTGGCCAGCAGGTAGCGCGCAGCGACGAGTTGGACGAGCGGTCCGCCGAAGAGGGAGATCGCCGTCAGGAACGGCGATCCCGTCTGGTGGTACATCACGGTGCCGAGCGCCAGGCTTGAGAGCACGACGCCCGTCATCGCGAACAGGCGGACCACGAACAGGGCCCGGAACTCACGGATCCGGAAGATCTCGCGGTAGGTCGTCATGTGGCGGGCAACTTCTCGATGCGAGCTCGCCACAGGTCGACCTGCCGCGCCACACACTCCGGCGAGGTGCCGCCGAGACTGCGGCGTGAGGTCACCGAGTCCTCCACCCCGAGCACTGCGAAGACGTCGGCGGTGATGCGGGCATCGATCTCCTGCATCTCCTTCAGCTCCAACTCGGCCAGGCCGCAATGCCGTTCGTCAGCGAGGCGCACCAGCCGGCCCGTGATGTGGTGGGCTTCGCGGAAGGGCATGCCCAGTTCGCGGGTGAGCCAGTCGGCGAGGTCGGTGGCCGTTGCGTGGCCGACGCCGGCCGCCGCCCGCATCTCCGCCTCGCGGGCCTTCAGGTCCCCGATCATGCCGATCATCGCCTTCAGGCACAGTTCGAAGGTGTCGGCGCCGTCGAAGGTCCGTTCCTTGTCCTCCTGCATGTCCTTGGAGAACGTCAGGGGCAGCGCCTTCATGACCGTCAGCAGGCCGAACAAGGAGCCGTGCACCCGGCCGGTCTTGCCGCGGACCAGCTCGGCGGCGTCGGGATTCCGCTTTTGCGGCATGATGGACGAGCCGGTGGTCCAGGCGTCCGAGAGTTCGATGAAGCCGAACTGCGGCGACATCCACAGCACGATCTCCTCGGCCAGGCGCGACAGATGCGTCATGCACATCGAGGCGGCCGAGAGGTACTCGAGGGCGAAGTCCCGGTCCGAGACCGCGTCCAGGGAGTTGGCCATCGGCCGGGCGAATCCCAACAACTGCGCGGTGCGTTCGCGGTCGATCGGGAAGGACGTCCCGGCCAGCGCCGCCGCGCCGAGCGGGGACTCGTTCAGGCGCTCGCGACAGTCTCGCAGCCGGCCGTAGTCCCGCCCGAACATCTCGACGTACGCCATCAGATGGTGGCCGAACGACACCGGCTGAGCGCTCTGCAGATGGGTGTAGCCGGGCAGGATGGTGGCTGTGTGCTGCCCGGCCTGCTCGACCAGGACCTCGATGAGCTGCCGGACCAGATTGAGGGCGCGGTCGTTGGCGTCGCGCACCCACAGACGGAAGCTTGTGGCGACCTGGTCGTTGCGGCTGCGGGCTGTGTGCAGTCGCCCGGCCGGGGCGCCGATCAGCTCACGGAGGCGAGACTCGATGTTCATGTGGATGTCTTCGAGTTCCGCTGAGAACGTGAAGTTCCCGGCAGTGATTTCGGCTCGGATCACCTCCAGGCCGTCCTTGATGGCCGTGGCGTCCGCCTCGGAGATGATGTCCTGCTCACAGAGCATCGTGACATGGGCGAGAGAGCCGTCGATGTCCTGCATGGCCATCCGCTGGTCGAACCCGATGGAGGCGTTGATCTGCTCCATCACCTCGGACATGCCCTCGCCGAAACGGCCCCTGATCAATCCGTTGCCCTTGCTCGCCTGGTCGCTCACGTGCTGCGCCGCCTTTCTGGGGTGAAGAGAGAAGATCTGTGATGTCGAACCTGCGGCACGCTATCCGACATCGATGTGGACTCCCGACACGACCTCGTGACACAGATCGATTGCCCGGGCTGCGGTCGGGGCCGTGGTCAGCACGTAGCCGACCCGGGTGTGGGAGTCCCGTATGCGGGGAATCCGGTCCCCCGCTCTCAACGGAAGGTGGAACTTGAGGACGCCAGGCAACCCCTGCCACCGCTGCGTCCCACTGATGTTGGTGACCGTGCCCGGTGGTGGCGCGAAGAAGCGGATGGCAGCGGCACCGGCGACCGTGGGCGCCGGTGCCTGGGGCCCGACGCCATTGAGGGACCACCCGACCAGGAGGTCGAGCAGATCGTGCCCTGTGGCCTGCCTGACGAGTGTCGGGATCGAGTCTCCGCCGACCCTGGTGTGTGTCTCGATGACCTCGGGGCCCGCCGGTGTCAGGCGTAGTTCCGTATGGCTGCAGCCGTCCGTGATTCCCATGACGTCGAGGAACTGGGAGACGTACGCCACGATTGCCGTCGAGTCCGCGGGGTCGAGGGGGGCCGGGACGACGTGACCGATCTCGACGAAGGGGTTCTGCGGGTCGTCGTCGTGAGTGAACTTGCCCGTGATCGCCAGCACGTGGTGTTCGCCGGCGCAGCTGAACGCCTCGACGGAGAATTCCGGGCCGGAGAGGAACGGCTCCGCGATGTACTCGTCGGCGGTCAGGGGTGGTGTGTCCACGTCCTCGGCGCGGCGGAAGCACGACACATGCTCGCTTCCCCTGCCGTGACGCGGCTTCACGATCACCGGGTATCCGTGCTCGGTCGCGAAGTTCCGGATGTCGGCGGCGTCCCGCACGACCGTGCAGGGGACGTCGGAGAACGCCTTGTCCAGCAGCCATGTCCGCATGGCGAACTTGTCGCGGGTGCGGCCGACCACCTCGGGGGAAAGGCCTGGCACCCCGAGTGCCTCCGCGATGCGGGCTGCGGGCATCAGGCCGTGTTCGGTGAGGGAGAGCACCGCGCTGAACGGGCTCTCGCGGTGCATCGCCGACAGCATCGGGAGCAGCGACGGATCGTCGTAGTCGGTCAGGACGCTGCGTCGCGCGGTGGCGACCAGCGCCTCGTCGTATCCCGTCGGCGTGTCCACGAGCGTGATGTCGGCACCGAGCAGACGCACACGATCACACAGCCCTGGACCGCCGCCCACGACGATGACCTGCTTGGGATTCTTCATCACGGTGTCCGAACGTAGGTTTCCAGGTCGGTCAACGACTTACCGCGCAGCATGGAGAATCCGGTACGCCGATTCACCGAAAAGGGTTCCGCGCCGGGGACGACTCCACTGGTGTCGTCGTGGACGTGCAGCACTTCGACGCTTGCGGGTGGTGTCACGGCGGAGCGCTCGTCGAATGTGAAGCGGATCCCGTGCCAGCCCTCCCGCGGTTCGCGTGGGCGGACCTTCCAGTCCAGGCCCGCTCGCGCATGCAGGTACGCGTCCTCGAGGGAGAAGCCGTGCTGCAGTTCGACGAGTTCGGGCACATGGTCCCCGGCGGGCCGGGCGGCGGCTTCGATGACACTGATGCGATCAGGAGTCATCTTGAACTCCACGTGCATCACGCCCTGCGCCATGCCCCAGCCCGAGGCGATGCGTTCGATCGCCTCCAGCAGCTCTCGCTCGTGCTGCGCGGGCAGGTCGCTGCCCGAGACGTGCCCAATCTCGTAGCACGCCGGCAGCGGTGACAGGTATTTCCGCGTCAACGCGTGGGCGACCACCTTGCCGCCCTGCACGACGCATTCGACGCTGAACTCCGGACCCTCCACGAACTCCTCGACGAGAGCCCCGGCGTTGAACGCGTAGTTGGTCAGCCGGGACGTCTTGAAGGCCGACATCTTCGCGAGTGTCTGCTCCACCTCGGCCCGCGAGTCGCACTTCCGCACGAACAAACTCATGGCCATGTCGACCGGTTTGACGATCACGGGGAAGGTCACGTTCTCCCAGTCGATCGCCAGGCTGTCCTCCGCCGAGGACAGCCTGGCGATCGTCCGCGGCTGCGGAACTCGCAGCTCCTCGAACACCTCACGCATCAGGGCCTTGTTCCGGGAGGCGCGCATCGTGTCGACGTCGTTGTGATACAGCCCCAGTTCCCGCGCCAGGACGTCCGCCGCGATCACCGCGAACTCATTGCCCGCGGCCACCGCGTCGAACCGTCGCCGCCCGATCTGCGACAACAGTTCTGCGGGTGAGTCCGACAGCGCCGGCACCCTGATCCACTCGTGAAGTGTGGTGAGGTCCTCCCCCACCATGGAACTCTCGATCGTCACGATCGTCAGTTGCCAGCCCTCACGGTCACAGACCGCGGCAACCCGCTTGAGTGACCATTCGGCGACCGGGTGGAGCAGCAAAACATGCATGTTGTTCACGCACCTTTGGAGGCGTCGAGCGAGGCGAAGTACCGCTCGAATCCCACCATCTCCCGGCACCGCCGCACCACTTCGCGTCGGTAGTACGTCCCGTACACGTCGGCTTCGTCCGTCCTGCAGTACGACGGCAGCAGCACGGTGCGCGGGCGGTCACTGGTGTTGGGGCCGCTGAAGTGGGGGGCCAGGGAGTGGAACACCAGGACGTCGCCGGCGTTCAACGCGGGGACCTCGATGGTCGACGCGTCGAGCTGCGCCGGGTCGAAATCGCCTTCCGGATTGTCCGCAGGCCCGGGGAGCAGCTGCTGGTGGCTGCCGCGGTAGAACCCGATTCCGCCGGAGCGCTCGTCGCTCGGGAAGAGGTTGATGACCACCGTGCACAGGGTGTCCGGATGCTTGTCGAGCCACTTCCAGTACAGGAAATCCTGGTGGGCGGCGTAACCGTGCACACCTGGCTGCTTCTGTATCAGCTTGGCTTTGAGGAGCTGGGCGGGGCCGCCAAGGATGGCAGCGAGCGCGTCCAGCAGGGCTGGACGCCTCGCGGCCGCGTTCAGCGGCGGCGAGATGTCCAGGACCGGGTCGAGACGGTCGAAGACGTATTCACCGTCGGGTCCGCGCCGGAACTCGGTGCGCAGGTTGAGGTCGTCGTCCAGCCCGTCGAGCGTCCACAGGCGGTCGCATTCGCGCCGCAGACCCTCGACTTCGTCCTCTGCGTACACGCCGGTCAGGATGGTGTAGCCGTCTTTCCAGTACTGCTCTGTCTTCTCCGCCAGATCCGTCGTCGCAAGCAACGCTGAACCTCCCCTTCTTGGTCGAAGATTTACCGGTCAGCAGCGCCTGCTGTGAACTGGGCCAGTTGTGAACGTATGTGTGCTGCCGCTTCGAGCACCCGGCTCGGAGCTGTGCCTCCCTGGCTGTCGCGGGAGGCGACGGAGGCCTCGACGGTGATGTCCGGCCATTCGGTGATTGCGAGCCGCTCGTCGACACCGCGACGCAGCTCCAGGGGCAGTTCACCGAGCGCAAGCCGGTGCTTTTCGGCCAGGCGCACCAGTTTGGTGACGAGGTGATGTGCCTCTCGGAATGGGATCTTCCGCTCACGCGTCAGCCAGTCGGCGAGATCGCCGGACGTGACGAAGCTGAGATCCGACGCGGCCCGCATCGTGTCCGCGTTCGGCCGCATCAAGGTGGCGATGGAGATCGCCGCGTCAAGCGACAACACCAAGGTGTCCGCGGTGTCGAACAGTGGCTCCTTGTCTTCCTGCAGGTCCCTGAAGTAACTCAGCGGAAGTCCCTTGACCACTGCCTGCAGAGTGTGGAGGTTGCCCAGGACCCGGCCGCTCTTGGCACGTATGAGTTCCGCCGCATCGGGGTTGCGCTTGTGCGGCAGAGCCGCCGAGGAACTGACCAGTTCGTCGGGCAGCGAGATCAGGCCAACGGGCTGCGAGGACCAGAAGACGATCTCCGCGCCGAAGCGGGAGAGGTCGAGAGCCAGGGACGCGCCGGCAGCCAGGAAGTCGAGCGCGAAGCCACGGTCCCCGACGCTTTCCAGCGAGTTCGCGGTCGGCCGCTCGAACCCCAGATTCCGTGCCACGGACTCCCGGTCGATCGGGAACCCCGTGCCCGCGAGCGCCGCCGAGCCCATGGGGCACTCGTGCTGCAGCGCCAGGACGAAGCGCAGCCGCTGGACGTCACGCAGGAACATCTCCGCGTAGGCGACGCATACATGACCGAACGTCACCGGCTGCGCAATTTGCAGATGAGAGAATCCGGGCATCACCGTTGCGCTGTGCTGCTCGGCCTGCGTGACCAGCGCCTCCGCCAGCGCCAGGACCTTCCCGCTCAGCGTTTCCACCTGATCGCGTATCCACAGTCGGAGCGCGGTCACGGCGAGATCGTTGCGAGCGCGTGCGGTCCCGAGCCAGCCCGCGTCGGCCCCGACCAGGGCCTGCAGGTACTGCTCTATCGCGGTGTGCACGTCCTCGGCATCCGGATCGAGCGGGTCGGCTCCCGTCGCGACCTGCTCGCTCAGCAGGTCGAGACCGCGGTGCAGCCCGGCCGCGGCATCCGCCGGAATAATCCGCTGCTTGAGCAGCATCGTGACGTGCGCCTGCGAGGCGGCGATGTCGTACGGCGCCAGACGGCGGTCGTAGTGCGCGCTGGTGCCGATCGCGTCCATCCGCCGGGCGGCCAGGAACCGCTCATCCATGCTCATGACGGACGCCGGGAGGCCGGGCGTGCCGCGATCTCGTCCAGGCGGCGGTCGAACGCCTCGGTAGTTGCAGCGTTCGCGGCGTCCACCAGG
The DNA here is from genome assembly GCF_040303825.1 of Streptomyces sp. NPDC094143. NCBI lineage: Bacteria > Bacillati > Actinomycetota > Actinomycetes > Kitasatosporales > Streptomycetaceae > Streptomyces > Streptomyces sp. NPDC094143. The sequence goes on along the minus strand of NZ_JBEOTZ010000071.1, from coordinate 2,980 downwards.
TCCGCCCAGTCGGGCCGCAGGCAGTACAGCAGCAGGGCCCGGGCGATGTGGAGCCGAGCGACGGCCTCCTCGTAGATCACCGACTGCGGTCCGTCGATGACCTCCGGTACGACCTCGTCGCCCCGGTAGGCGGGAAGGTTGTGGAGGAAGACCGCATCAGTGCGAGCGTGTGCCATGAGGGCGGGCGTGACACGGTAGGGGGCCAGGACTTCACGGCGCAACTCGGCCTCGTGCGCCTTGTTCATCGGGATCCACGCGTCGGCCACCACCACTTGGGCGTCCTTGACCGCTGCTTCCGCGTCGGTGGTGGTGGTGAAGCCGGCCAGGTGCGCGGTCTGGTCCGCCGGCAGCGCGAACTCCTCGGGCGTCGCACAGGTGAAGTATGCGCCGACCTTGGCGGCGGTCTGGGCGAGCGAGAGGGCGATGTTTGTGCCGTCACCGACGAAGGCGATGCTGATCCCCTCTACGGCGCCGAACTGCCGCTTGATCGTGAGGAAGTCGCAAAGGGCCTGCGTCGGGTGGTGCTCATCGCACATGCCGTTGATGAACGGGACCGGGGACAGCGCACAGATCTGTTTCTGGGTGGCGAAGTCGTAGATGCGGCTCAGCAACACATCGTTGAATCCGCCCGCCACCTTCACGAAGTCGGGCAGGTGCTCGGTCTTCTTCGCGTGGCGTCCGACGCGGGCTTCCGCGCCGTTGTAGTGGATCGCCTGGCCTCCCAGGTCGCCGATGGCCCGTTCGAATGCGGTACGCGTGCGCAGCGAAGTCTCATCGAAGATCATGCCGAGGGATTTCCCGCGCAGCAGGGCGGGAAGATGGCCGAGACGCCGACGGTGCTGCTCCAGGTGGTCGGCGACCTCGATGATGTCCAGCACATCGTGTGCGGTGAGGTCGTCGATCGTCAGCAACTGCTTGTGAGTCATGCACACATTTCTCTCGCCTGGGACGTGAATCCGTCCGGAGGGTGGTGACGCCGGTGCCGTACGCGCGGATCTCGGCCTACGAAGCACTGTTGCGCACGTGCCTCAATCGGCGCAGCCGCAGAGCGTTGATGCGGATGAACCCGGTTGCGTCCCGTTGCTGGTATCCGCCGCCTTCCTCGAAGGTGACAAGATCCCGGCTGTAGAGGGAGTTCGGGCTCTTACGTCCCTCGACGATGACGTTCCCCTTGTAGAGCTTGAGGCGTACGGTTCCCGTGACACACTCCTGACTCTTGTCCACGAGAGCCTGGATCATCTCCCGCTCGGGGGCGAACCAGTACCCGTTGTAGATGAGTTCGGCGTAGCGCGGCATCAACTCGTCCTTGAGGTGGGCTTCCCCACGGTCGAGCGTGATGGATTCGATGGCGCGGTGCGCCTGCAGCCAGATGGTCCCGCCGGGAGTCTCGAACAGGCCGCGACACTTCATTCCGACGTACCGGGTGTCGACGATGTCGATCCTGCCGATGCCGTTCTCCGCACCGAGTTCGTTCAGGCGGGCCAGCAGGGACACCGGGTCGAGCGTCTCGCCGTCGATCGCGACGGGGTCGCCCTTCGAGAACTCGATCTCGATGGTGGTCGGCGTGTCAGGGGCTTCCTCGGGCGACTTGGTCCGGACCCAGGCCTCGTCCTCCGGTGTGACCCAGGGGTCTTCGAGCTCTTTGCCCTCGCAGGAAATGTGCAGCATGTTGGAGTCGGCCGAGTAGGGGGCCCCACCGCGCTTGTCCTTGGCGACGGGGATGCCGTGCAGGTCAGCGAATTCGATCAGCTGAGCACGGCCGGCCATGTCCCATTCCCGCCAGGGCGCGATCACCTGAATGTCCGGTGCGAGGGCGTAGTAGGCCAGCTCGAAACGCAGTTGGTCGTTGCCCTTGCCCGTCGCGCCGTGGGCGACCGCGTCGGCGCCCACCTGGCGCGCGATCTCGATCTGCCGCTTGGCCACCAGCGGTCTGGCGATGGGCGTTCCCATCAGGTAATTGCCTTCGTATGCAGCATTCGCGCGATACATCGGGAAGGCGTAGTCGGAGACCAACTCGTGCCGGAGATCCTCGATGAAGATGTTTTCGGGCTTCACGCCCAGCGCTAGGGCTCGTTGCCTGGCGGATTCCAGTTCCTCGCCCTGTCCGAGATCGGCGGTGAACGTGACGATCTCGGCGTCGTACTCGATCTGCAGCCACTTCAGAATGACTGATGTGTCGAGTCCTCCGGAAAAGGCCAGGACAATTTTGCGCGGCTTGGTCATTACCTGAAAGTCCCTTAGCTTCAAGTGGCATAGGGGTGTCCGCGGTTTCCGTGCGCACGCGAGCAACAGTGTGACTGGCTCTTCGAACCTCGCGCCGTCCTGTCAGCGGCTCGCTGGACGACCCCGTTCCGTGACGACGTTCCTATGGAACGACAAGTAAGAAGTCTCGATTCCCCCCCGGCTGTGCCCCTGCGTAGAGCACGCCATTGCCCCGTAATGGTGGGTGATGGACACGCTGAAGCGGTCGCCGCCCCTCCAAGGGACAGCCTGGATGAACGAATGTGCACCCAGCAAGAGATTCCGAGGATCTTCTCAGGATGCGAGACCCTCATGCCGGCTAATTGGGGTCAACTGGGAGCAAGCGTACGTAAGTTGCCAACATTAACGACAATTCTCTGACGACCCGTTAGCCACTCAGCCATCCGAACTGCACGATTTTGGCCTGCGGATGACACCCAGTATGGCTCAATCTGCACTGCTACAGCCGGGCTCGGATCGCGATGCAAAACTGAGATCGGCAACAAGGGCTGCGCTCGACCGGCGGCCCGCTGGCCTTCACCGGTCCGTGAACCGCGGCCGCTGCGCGCACTGAGGTGGAGGCCCGCGCGACGCTGACAGCACATGCAGTCCATCGCAGGTGACGCGATGGCACGCGCAGCGCACTTAGAGGGCATCTGATCAAAGTTCACGCTGTTGTGACGGTCATGTCCGTTTCGATTCGCCACGTTGGCGTGGATTCTCCCGTCAGCTCGCGGGA
>NZ_JBEOTZ010000070.1:0-19378 GCF_040303825.1 Streptomyces sp. NPDC094143 | reverse complement strand
CGGCACCCGCGTCTTCGCCGAGGGCCCTTACGGCGCCTTCACCGCCCTGCACCGCACCCGGCCCGACGCCGTGCTCATCGCGGGCGGCGTCGGTGCACACCAGGTCGTAGTGGCTCAGATAACTGAAATTTCCGGTGCGCTACCGAAGGACGCACTGAAAAGAATCGTGCGCTACTGAAATCTTCGACGCGATCCGACACTCGCTTTGACGGTGCAGCTGCTTACGAGGCCTGCTCGTAGTCGACGTTAGGCGCCGGGCAGTTGTCGGCCAGTTCGTGCAGGGCCGCCAGCTCGGCTTCGTCTGCGGTCAGGCTCCAGCGGAGTTTGGTGGCCACCCACTCCGCGGCGTAGCGGCAGTGGGCGTCGGCCGCGGGCGGGAGCCACTGGGCGGGGTCCTGGTCGGCTTTGCTGCGGTTGGAGCGGGCGGTGACCGCGACCAGCGATGCCTCCTGGCCCTGGTCGTTGGCGTAGGCCTCGCGACGCTGCGCGGTCCAGGCCGATGCTCCACTGTCCCAGGCTTCGGCGAGGGGCACCATGTGGTCGATGTCCAGGCCGGATGCCGACGCCACGGTGACGCCGTCGTAGTAGGAGAACCAGCTCCCGCCCTCGATGCGGCAGTTCGCTGTGATGGTCGGTGCTTCAACGGCTTCGTGGATGAGGACCTCGGCGCGGGTGTGGCAGCCGTCGGCCGGGTTGTCGCCGGCGTTCCAGTGGCGGAAGCTCTCACGGGTGTAGCCGTCACGCGACTCCGTACCCGTAGAGAGTCTGTCGACCGCTTCTGTCAGGGGCAGCGTCTCTGCAGCGTGGGCGGGTGAGGAGACGGTGGCGGACAGGATGACGAGAGCAGCGGCGAGGCCGCGCAGCACGGACTTGACCATGCACCTGTGATAGCGACACCGGGGTGGGCGCAGTCAGCACTTTCCCTGGGGCGCCGCCCGTGTGGGTGGAATGGTCATACCGGGGCTGGGGTGGTGTCTGCACCGCGCAAGCCCTGCGTAGCGGCACAGGGGCGGGGACTGCGCCGCGAGCGCGACGCGACCTGGGCGTGGCCACTACGCCGCGCACACCACTGTGTTGGCCGACTCCCTGCCCTGGGCCACGGACGCCAGTGAGTCCGGCCAGGAGGGGGCTTGGTTGGGACCATGTACGCATTGGCGTGGCCACAAGCCCTGGGGATGACCTGGGGCTCTAGTGGGGCCAACTTTCTGGCTTTCGTCCAGGGCAGGCATGGGGTCGCGGCCGCCGCTGACTTCGGTCGCCCGCACGAAGGGCTTCGCTCCGCCCGAGGCGGGCGCAGTGGGCGACGGTGCTGCGACGCAGTGCGTTTTCGAGGTGCCCGTGCCTGACGGCTTTCGTCTTTCGGTGCTGTGTCAGTGCCGCGTGCCACACTGCCGGCCATGTCGCTCGCTGATCTCACTCTCGACCTGTGGCGGACCTTCGACGAGGTCACCGCCCGGCGGATCGCCCAGAATGTCGCTGACCACGTGGGCGGCCGGGTGTCACTCTTCGAGGCCACGGAGCACCTCGGTTCACCGCTGCACCGCGTGAAGGTCGAACGGGACGGGCAGGAGTTCGCCCTGATACCCGGAGGGCAGGTGTCCCTGGGCTTCGACCTCAACACCTGGCAGCCGACCGCACAGCAGGCCGCCGACTACGCCGAAAGCCGGGAGCAGGGCTACGGTTACGGGCCCGATCTGCGGACCCACCTCACACGGATCCTCAGCGCTCCCCGCAGCGTTCACCTGGACACCGTCCTCATGGCCGTGGAGGACGAGACCCTGACTGAACCCCCGGCCGACATGCCGGCTGCCCTCATTGCCCGTGGTCTGCGGATGCCGAGCCCCGACGAGTGGGAACACGCCTGCGGCGCCGGGTCCCACACCCTGTTCCGGTGGGGCGAGGAGTGTCCCCTCGACCGTATCCCCTACGGAGACGACACCGGCCCGCACAACGAACTGAACGCCTTCGGCCTGCGCATCGCCTACGACACCTACCGCGCCGAGCTGACCAGCGATGTCACCGCGGTCCACGGCGGCGACGGGGGTGAGTCGGTGTGCGGCGGCTACGGCCACCTGCTGGCCTGGCTCCCCCTGGCGACCGCCAACCGCAACCCCGAGACGGCCGAGTTCGTGCACGGAGACGACGGTGAGGGCCTGTACGACAACTTCTCCACGCGACCGGTGCTCACGCTCTGAGCGACCGCGTGCGACGCCCCCGGTCGACGACCGACTCGGCGAGACCTGGAAACGTCCACCGGCCCCCGCTCAGACTGGAATGGCCTGTCGGAGGCGGCCGTAGCCTGCCGGTACACAGGACGCTGCTCGTGGGCAGCGTGGGGTGCGTGCCGGCTCCCTGCCCGTCGCGTCGCCGGGCGCGTGCCCAGCAGCACCCGCGGCTGGTCAGGAGGTCTGCTCGTCGCGGATGACGACGTGACCGGCCCGGCACTCGCGCACCGCTTGGTTCAGTGCGCTGACCGCGGCCCGTATGCGGTGCGTATCCCGGCCCTCGTCGATGGCTTCCAGCGCTGCAGCGGCGGCGACCCGCACGGAGGCCGGCAGGTCGTCGTGGGCGGCGAGCCGGTAGGCGATGGTGCGCCGGGCCTGCCGCTCGGTGATGCTCGCTCCCTGGTCAGTGAGCGGGAAGACCGCGGCTTCATACAGCGTGATCCCCCGCAGGACGGCATCGGCCATCATTATCTGGGTGTATCTGTTGGTATGCGCAGGTCAGGCGGTTTTTGGCGTGTGCAGGCACGTTAGGCACCTACGGGAAGTGGTTCGGTCAAACCAGTGGCACGCGGATCACTGCCACGGCCGCGTGGGCCTGCCATCTGGGTCTAGTCCGTGTGGCCACCGCATTGCGAAGAACCCATCGAGACGTACCCCCCTCCCTTGAGGGCCGCCCGTACTGTGGTCGGCGGCCTGCCGGTAGAGGTGCTCGGCGCTCTCCCCGTCCCCGGCCTCCTCCCGCATCTGGGCCAGGAGGATCAGGGCGTCGGTGCTGCCGTGGGCAGCGGCCTGCTGGGCGAAGCGCTCGGCGCTCTCCCCGTCCCCGGCCCTCTCCCTCATCTGGGCCAAGCTGTACAGGGCGTCGGTGCTGCCGTGGTCGGCGGCGCGGTGTCGGAGGTGGTGGGCCCATTGCAGGCGGTGCCCGGCCTGGGCTGCCTGGGTGAGGTTGTTCAGGTCGTCGGGGTGGGTGAGGTGGGTGAGGGCGGCGTGCCAGAAGGAAGCGGGCGGACACAGTGGTCTGCGGGTGATGCGGCCGTGTTGTTCGAGGTAGTCGGCGAGCCGGAACATCGGCCCAGCGGTCGCCGGGGGTGGGATGTCGGCAGGTGGGGAGGGCGTGGGCGGTCGTCGTCGGGGCCGGGGGGTGGTGTTGCGCAGGGGGGCTTGTTTGCCGTGGACCAGTTCGGCGAGTTCGGCGAAGGCCTGTTCGGCCCAGTCTTCGGTGAGCTGGTCGTAGTCGGTGTCGGTGAGATAGTCGGCGGCGGCGTCGATGAGAAAGGCCTGTGGCAGGTGGAGGCCGACACCGAGGCGGCGCGCGTCCATCGCCGCCTCCAGCACAGCTCTGGCCCCAGGGGTCGCCCGTTCGTAGCGGTTGAGCAGCTCGGGGGCCCCGGCCAGGTCCTGAGCCACTCGCCCGTCGGTCCCGGCGCGGGTGAGGGCATCGGCCAGGAGCCGGTCACCGTCCCGGGCGAGGGCTGCCGCGGTGGCCAGCGCCTGGGCGTCGAACGCCTCCGGGACGCTCAGCGTGCGGCCGGACAGCAGTTCCCGCACCCGGCTGTACGGGTCTTCCCCTCCTGGGGAGGGCAGGGCGGTGTAGCGGGCGGCGTACTCGGGCCAAAGGGTGCCCAGCACCAGCACCGGACCACGCTCCGGGGTGGTGAGCAGGCCATGGAGTGCGGCGGCGATGCGCTCCCCGGCCTTCCGGTCGCCGAGGTAGTGCTGGGCTTCGTTCAGCCACACCACGGTTCGACGAGCGACACGGTGCAGGTCATCCAGAGCGGCCTCGGCGCGGGTGGGATCGAAGGGATGCCAAAGCCTCCACCCCATGTCCGCGAGCGGCTGCACAGCCTCCCAGCACGCCCGTGTCTTGCCCGTCGACGAACCGCCCGCCAGGACCACCATCCGGCTGCGGCCGGCGGCAGCGTCCCGGACCGCTTCTGCCAGCACCAGGTCATGCCGGCGCTTGACGTACCCCGGCAGCACCCGCGCCCCCGGCGCATCACTGCCGGAAGCGATGCTGCTGGGCCCGACCGGATGGACTTCCAGAGCGTGCGGCTCCCACTGCCCGATCGGACGGCCTGGCACCGGCCGCTGTGCTCCCCCGCCTCGGTCCGCGTCCCGCTGCAAGGCCAGCAACTCCCCGACCGGCAGCTTCAACGCGCGGGCCAGTGCCTCCACCGTGTGCGCCGAGGGCACCGGCCCGTCGCTCTGGAAGGCCTCCGACACGGTCGTACGCCCCAGCCCCGACCGGCGGGCGAGTTCCGTCTTGTTGATCCGGTTGCGGGCCAGCCCGTCGCTCAGCCTCCCGCGCAGCTCCGTGAGCGCCGGATTGTCACCGTTGCCGTTCCGCTCGTACTGCACCCGCTCGCCCCCGCAAAGCCGTGTTCGCCGGTGGCCATCTTCCTCCGGCGAACCCCGGCGAACAGGGTTTTCGCGACTTTCGACCACGACACCCCATCTCGTAAACCGGGAGCCTGCCGTGACCGTCGCCGTCGCCCTCCTCACCACCGCACTCGTGATCGTCATCGCGCTGCTGACCGCCGCCGGCGCAGCCAAACTCGCGCGCTTGGACGGCGCCACCTACCCGGCCGCTCTCACCCGAGCCGCCACCGCCTTCGCCGCGGTCATCACCCTCACCGCTGCGGTGGTAGGAGCACTCGCCGCCCTCTTCACCTGACCTCCGCCCGAACCAGCCCACCGGCCGCAGACCGACGGCCGTACCGAACCACTCCTGGAGGACTGTCGTTCCAGGTCGTCGCGCCTCGCGGAAGGTGCTTCAGTCGAAAACGCCCAAACCGAAGAGATCGGCGCGTACATCACGAACATGCCGTACGCGCCAGAACACCCCCCGGATACCCGTCAGGCATGCCGCCTGCAGGCCACTTGCCTCACATGCCTGACACTCAATCCACACCTGAGATAACAGTCGCCTCGACCTTCCCGTCGCCCACCACGATGCGCTCCAGGAGGGACTTGGTGCGCAGGCCGCACAGTGAGATCGTGATCCTCGCGCACAGGAGCAGCGTCCCCGTGCCTGCGGCCACTCCGGCCGCCGCTGCCCACGAGCCGCCCAGCAGGAACCCCGCATACATTCCGCCGCATCCCGAGCAGCCGATCAGCAACGTCAGCGCCGCGTACAGAAGGCTGCTGCGCGACGGTTTCATGCCCAGGAGTATGCCCGTCCGGGCAGCGCGGCGGCGCCGGACGTGACACACCCGCGTCCGGCTCCGGCCAGCCGTCTCGCAGTCAGGACGTCCGGTGCGGCACGGGTGGACGGGGGATCTCACCGGCTCCGGCCGGCTTTCGGGGGCGGGCACCACAGCACGCGGGCGCCGAGGGAACCGACGGTGCGGCCGTCACCGCCTGGTGCAGCGGGGCCCGTTGCACGTTCCGCGTACGGTACGGACCGCGGCACGCCTCGTGGACCGGGTTCGCGAGGCGATGGGGTCTGCGGGAGCGGCTACGCCAGGACGGCCGGGGTGGCGTTCTCGGCCGTCCAGTCTCCGTCGAAGAGCGCGGCAACCAGACGGACATGGTCGTCGGGGAGCTGGCCGGAGCGGTGCTTGGTGCGGGTCTTGGCGATCCAGGCGCCGATCTTGACGGTGTCGCCGTCGACGCGGACGCTCTCACGGGCGGCGGGGGCGCGGTGCTTACGCACTGGATTAGGGGGGATCACGTCGGTCCCTGACCGCGCCCGCCCCGGCCCGGCCGCCGCGTAACCGGACCGGCGCGCCCCGATATCCGCCCGCGGCCGTAGCGTCCATCCCATCAGCAAGGGGCACATGGGCAGAGCGGCCACAACGGGATGTCAGCCCTCCGACCACAGCGAAATCGTGTGGCACCTGCGCGAACGCGCGGTACCGACAGCTCTCATCTGCGCGCCCGGTGGATGAGGTCAGCGGCCGGGGCCGGCCCGCGGCCCATGGCATGGTCGCGCTGCTGGAGGCGGTGGGTGCGCTGGTCGTGCTGGCGCGCCGGGTGGGCTCCATCGGCTTCATTCGCTTGGTGTGCCGGTCCCGCGGACGCGGGAAGCGCCAGCCGTCTTGGTGAACGCGTCTTGGGGGCAGCGCAGTCGGTCGGCCGTGAGGTCGAGGGCTTCCCCGTCCGTGCGGTGACACCCGAAAGGCCCGCAACGCCGTCAGGTCGACCGCCTCCGGTCGACTACAGGGCTCCATGGGAGGCTGGCCACGTGAGAGGCCCGTGACGGACGCAGCCGGCACGGGTCTCTTTGCCGAGATCTACGTCGACACCCTGGCAGCCGCAGCACTCGCCGGGCGAGGTGCTACGTAGCCGGCTCGTACGTTACCGGCCGGTCAGGGCAGGCGCCGGCGAGGTCGCGCAACGTCGCGAGCTCTGGCTCGTCGGCCGTCAGGCCCCAGCGCAGCTTGGTGGCCACCCACTCGGCGGCGTAGCGGCAGTGCGCCTCGGCCGTTGGCGGTAGCCACTGGGCGGGGTCCTGGTCGGCCTTGCTGCGGTTCGACCTGGCGGTGACCGCCACCAAGGACGCTTCCTGGCCCTGGTCGTTGGCGTAGGCCTCGCGGCGCTGCGCGCTCCAGGCGGAGGCTCCGCTGTCCCAGGCTTCAGCCAGGGGCACCATGTGGTCGATGTCCAGGCCGGAGGCGGACGTCACCGTCGTGTTGTCGTAGTAGGAGAACCAGGCTCCGCCGGTCAGGGCGCAGTTGGCACCGACGGTGGGTGCTTCGACAGCTTCGTGGAGGAGGACTTCGGCGCGGGTGTGGCAGCCGTCGGTGGGGTTGGTGCCGGCGTTCCAGTGCCGGAAGCTGCTACGGGTGTAGCCGTCGCGGGATTCCGTGCCCAGGGGCAGACGCTCGACGGCCTCCGGCAGCGGCAGGCTCTCCACCGCGTAGGCGGGAGAGGAGACGGTGGTGGACCACACGATGAGGGCGGCCGCCAGGCCGCGCAGCACAGCTTTGACCATGCACCGGTGATAACGGCACCACGAGGGGCGCTATCAGCACTTTCGCGAGTGCGCCGCCCGTGTGAGTGCAAAGGTCATACCGGCCGCCGAGCACCCGGTCCGGGAACACCGCCCCGGTGCTTACGCACTATCCAGTGGCGGGACGGTTCCGGTGAGACTCCCTGAAACAGTCGGTACCCGGTACCATCCAGGGCCCGCCTGCGCGCCGACCAGCCTCCGGCGCCTCTACGCCGAGCCCGCGCCAGCAGGGCCGGGCAGGCTGAGGCACTCGCGTAGCACAGTCATCGGAACTACCCGAGCATGCACGATGACCATGCCGCCGCACCGAGAAACTCCAAGATCCCCGACAGAGTCAAGCAGGCCACTGTTCCCCGGGGAACTACCACCAGGGCGTGCAGGTGATGCCACTCTGGGGGGAGGCACTGGTCACCTGCGCGCAGACGCGGAAGGCCCGACTCGCCGAGCTGCTGGTCGGATAGGCCGCGGTCGTGATCCTGGCTCCGCTCGCAGACGTAGTGAACGGGCCGCACTGGATCCACGACTTCTTGCCGTCGTTGGTGACATCCATCCAGACCATTCCGATGGCACCGGGGCCCCACGTGCTGGAGCTGGTGGTCAGAACGCCCCACCCCATCTGTCGGCCTCCGACGGTGCCGGTGTGCATCGCGTACGAGGCGATGGCCCACGGCTGGCCGCCGAACTCGGCTATCACTGCCCCCGCCCCCGCCACGCCGCGGCCGCTGAGACTGTCCGGAATGTCGGTGAAGCCGTTCACGCCTCCCGCGCAGTCCGACGCCGCTGCCTGAGCCGTCCCGGCAGAACCGGTAACGAGCCCTGCCCCGAGCACGAGGGCGGTTGCTCCCACACCGAAAATTCGGCGGATACTGCGCATCTCTTCTCCTTGATCGAAGGGCTGAGGGCGTCCACAGATCGGACCACTGCCGTGATGCCGGCCTGCTGGGACCCCCGTCACGTCGACACAATGACCCCTACGGTCACCCGACCGGAGCGATCGTGTCGTACGTGCCCAAGCTGCCGTAGTGGCCGGAAGGCCCCCGATCCAGCGCCTCGAACCGTAGACCGCGCCTGGGGCGTCGCGTCCCTGACAGATGTCAGGGTTGAGAGTGCGTGCAGGGCGTCGGGGCGCAGGCGGGGGTCAGAGGACGTCGGCGGGCGTCCAGGACTCCCGGGCCGCGCGCTCATGCCGGGCCCGGGGCAGGGCGGCGGCCTCGGTGGCCGCGGCCTGGCGGCGGCGCTGCGACTGGGGCGCCTCGATCGAGGCCAGCGCATCGTCTGCGATGACGTCCGGCCGGGGAACGCGCAGCGGCTCAGCTCCCGCATCAAGTAGTGGTGAACACGCCAGCCTCCGGTTGGGCCACATGAGTTGTCGGTTCTCTTTCACGCCTTGGCAATCAGTAGCAGATACCCTCGCGGGAGCCTAGTTGATCACCGATGGCGTGCTCTTTGTCTGTTGGTGGAGGAATGCATGCGAAGACGTGGGATAGGACGCAATGGAATTGCGATGGTGATCGGCTGCCTCCTCGCGGCACTCATCTCGCCTGCCGCGGAGGCAGCCCCGGCACCGCTCACGGACCCTGCCAAGGCTGATGCGCTGGCCGCCAAGCTTGGCGACGACCGCACCGCAGGCATCTACTACGAAGACGGCCGCCTCACGGTCGCGGTCACTGACGAGGCCGCCGCAGCGTCGGTTCGGAGCGCAGGCGGGACAGCGAAGGTAGTCGCACACAGCGCGGCGGAACTCGACGACGTACATTCCGAACTTGACCAACTGGCGGGCATTCCCAACACTTCGTGGGGCATCGATCCGAGCAGCAACCAGGTCTCCGTCGACATCTACGAGGGGGTGTCCGCTGCCGATCGGGCCCGAATCGAGCGAGTCGCTGCGATTCACGGGGACGCGGTACGCATCGAGCAGCGCTCAGGGGAACTGGAGAGAACTGCCGACGTTGTGGTCGGCGGTATCGGCATTTCCTGGGAACAGGACACTCGCTACTACTGCAGCTCAGCCTTCAACGTCACCCCAAATGACGGCGACACCAGCACTGGGGAAAGGTTCCTGCTCACTGCTGGGCACTGCCTACTTGGCGGACACTACGACTGGGTTCGTCGCAGCAACGAGGTCAAGCTCGGCACGGTGTGGACGGCAAACGACTGGGATTACGAGCCCAGCGACTACGCCATCATCGACTACACCAACCCGAATGTCACCGCATACGGGCTGATCCAGTACAAGGACGGCAGTCAGCCTCAGATTGCAGGATCCCGCTGGGCTGTGGACGGGGAAAAGGTGAAGCGGGTCGGAACTGTAAGCCAGGATCTCGACGGCATAGTCCTCAAACCGAGCACCACCACCTACACGGACGGTGTCACCCTCTACAACATGATCGAGACCAGCCTCTGCAACATGTTCGGTGACAGCGGCGGGGCTATGTTCACGGGGACGACCGCCTTGGGGATCACATCCGGTGGCAACTATGCCGACCAGCCCTGCGGTGACACAGACGCTCAGCCGGACCGCGCCAGCTGGTTTCAGCCCGTGCAAAGGGTACTCATCGACCACAACCTGGCCGTCTACTGAAGCCACGCACGGCCTGCACTGGCGATGGTCGGTGCAGGCCCCACGGCGCCGCCTGCATCCCGCACTCCGGTGGTCCAGTCATGATACGGGTACGAAGACGACTCACAAACGGACCGGACCGAACCCAGGCCTGGGCCCTCACGTCAGAGGACTGATACGCCTGCGGCGCTCACCGCATAGCTTCCGCCCGTCATCGTCAGTCCCCGGGGGGACCATGTCCACCAACATCATGCACAGGGCCAACCTGATTGTCCCGCTTCTTCTGTTCACCGTGGGAACTGCCACCATCACCGCCTGCGGCAGCGACAACGGCGATAGCCGCGGCGTGGAAAAGCGCGATGCCGCCACGGCACCGAAGCGAGAGGCCCGTGCCCGCGAGGTCGCCAAGGCATGGGACGGCTCCAAGGCCGCAGCGGAGTGGCGTGAGGGCTATCACCCGTTGGGGGAAGCAGTCCAACTGCCAGAGAACGGCCTGAGCAACGCGGCCGATGAACGCGCCTACCAGGCCAAGAATTTTGTCCTGCGCGGCGAACTGCCTGCCGACCCGCCAGGAGATGGGCGGGTGCAATGGAAGAGCGGGGACGCACTCAATCTGCCGCTTATGGAAGCGCGGCAGGCGTACGAGGCCCTGGACCGCGACAACAGCCCCGGCCCGCACTTGATCGTGCCGGGGGCGCGTCTGGGCGAGATGACCCTAGTCACCACCCGCGGACCGGCGACCGTTCCAGCCTGGCTGTTCACACTGGAAGGCTACGACACCCCGCTCAAACGGGTTGCCGTCAAGCCGTCCAGGCTTCCCGAACCGCCGATTAAGCCGGCCGCAAGTGTTCCCTCCGGTGAGCTGTGGTCGCTCCAACGGCTGGTCGAAACAGCCGAAGACGGAAAGTCCATCACCGTGGTGGCCAACCACGGATCCTGCGACGACGGCCCTGCCGTGGACGTACTGGAAACGCGTGGCAGCGTAGTACTGTCCGCATCCATTGTCGGGGCGGAAACAGGCCCCTGCACCGGTCAGATGAGTGGCAAGGACGTGACCGTCGAACTGGCTCGGCAGGTTGGCACCCGTATCGTCCTGGACGCGTTCACCGGTCGACCGGTGCCATATGGGGAGCCGAACGGTCCCTCGCCGAGCTGGAGCTGAACCGGTCCCGGCGCACCGGGCAGCGCGTTCTTGCCGGGCCCGCCGCAGGGCGGCGGGCCCGGGTCGCCTCCATCGGAGCCGGCGCATTGCTCAGGACGGCGTCCGGCTCCGGAAACGCGCGGCGGCCCAGCTCCCGCATCTCGGCGGTCTGCTGCTCCTTCCGGGCGGCCCCGTTCTTCCTTGCCGCCTCTCGGACGCGACCAGGGACTGGCGCGCGAGGTCAACCCCGCTGAGCTGCTCACGCCATCACCGCCCCGGTCGTACCGCCGTCCAGTGAACGCGTGGCAAGCCTGGTGAGCCGGTCCGACCACGGCGTGGGCGCGGCCGTCTCGGTTCGGGCCGCCTGCTGCTGGCGCAGCCAACTCCCGGTGCACGCCGACGACAAGACGCTGGTCGCCCTGGCGGCCGACGGCACCGTGACCGCCGCCGACGTGCCCGTCATCCTGCGGCACCGCCCGGCTTGGGCCGGGCTAGTCTCTGCGCTGGCGCGTCACCCCGGCCAGGTCGAGGCGGCCATCGCACTATTGCCCCGCCTCCCCAGCCACGAGCTGGAACAGGTCATCCGGGACTGGGATCCCGACCGCTACACCCGCACCAAGGGCGCCGCGCCGTCCCCGCCCGTGCCGTAGGAACTGTTCGACGCCGTCCTGGAAGCCTGCCTCACACCGCTCGCCGCGTACCTGCTCCACCCCGGAGCCCGAAGAGGGCTGGGAGACGGTGTCAGCGGCGAGGAACTGCTGCTCGCCTGCCTTCTGGCCGTGTGTTTGCCCGAGCTGGCCGACCTACCCAACCCGCAGGTGACCACCCGCCGGACCCTGCACCACATCGCCAACCGCGTCCACAACAACCCGCACCTGGCCGCCCCCACGCCGAGCCGGACCCTGATCCGCATCATCGACAACACAGATCCCGACCACGACCGTCCGGCCCGGCTCCTGGAACGCCACTACGAGCACCGCCGGGTCCAGGCACTGGTCACCAACCCGCATACCCCGCACACTGCCGTTACGGACGTCCTAAACGGGCTACCCCCAGCCGAACTGGCCTGGATCGCCGAGAAGGCCGGCGGGCCCGACTGGTTCCTGGCCGCGGCGGCCGCCGTCCCGGTACCCGAAGACGAAGACGACGGTGTGGTGTGGGTGCTGTGGACGACGATGAACTCGGCAAGCACCCCGACCCCGCGGCCCTTCTGCAGTCCTGGCTCGACTCCCCCGCCGCCGGTGAGATCCTCTCCCGCTCCGAGGTCTACCGCGCCGTTGTGAAGTCCCGCTACTGCACCCTGGAGCACCTGCGCCAGATCCCCACCGACGAAATCCTTGCCCGCCACGAACCCGAAGTCGCCCTGGAGATTTTGCTGGACCACTGCGGGCGCAGCACCGACCGGTGTGAAGCACTCGCCGCCGCCATGACCTTCCACTACGACGGCGAGAAGATCACCTTCGGGCGAGCTCCTAGACTCCCTGGCCGGCGCGATCGCGGAACCGTAGAGGGGGGGAGCAGCACAGCGCCATGGCGCTCTCCCCAGCGGGCACGGTCAGGGCCTCTTGTTCTGTTCCCACCGGTACCTCACCATCTGTGATCAGGCAGCTACGGCGAACCTAAAAGGGTGTCCCGTAACTGAGCCGGTGGTGCACAGCAGCGATGGTCTTCGTCTCAGCGAACGTTTTGGGTGCCGAGCGTGGCGACAAAGAGGATGTTTGTCGGGATACATGCTACCCGGCGAAGCAGTCCGGGTACTGGCGTTGGCTTCACGCAGGCTGCCGCAATTGAGCGTGTCCGCCTGTGGTCCAGGGAGCTGGTTGATTGGCCCGCTTCCCATGCAATGGTGTGCCGTCCTGGGCTATCCGGTCTGCACAGGCTTCTTGAGGATCTCTGTCAGGGCAGAGATGCTGTGGTCGCCGTGGCCGGCTTCGACCGCGCGCTCGAGCAGGTCATGGAAGGGCTTGTGCCAACCCACGTCGAGGTTCGCTTCCTTGCCGAGTTCCTCGTCATGGGCGGCTCCGGCCAGGAAGAGGTTTACGGAGGAGGCGGTCTTGCTGTAATCGCCGCTGTCAATCTCCTCGGCGAAGACCGGCAGGACCGAGTTGATCATTTCGAACCACTTGATGCTGAACCGAACCATCGAGGCCGCCGTGAGGCCACGGGCCTGCATTGCTGCCGCGCCCTGGAAGAAACCCACGAGCGCGGGCAGCAGGGTGCCGCCCACCGCCATTTCGTACAGGGCGGCGAGGTCGGCGTCGGCACCGAGGTAGACAGTGTCGCCACCCAGCACCCGCAGCGTCGAAGCGAACTCCTCGAAGACGCTGTTGTCGCCGCCGTAGTACAGGAGGGTGTCTTCGGCGCCCACGGCAGACGGCACGTTCTTGATCGCTCCACCGAGGTAGCGTGCTCCGCGCCCAAGCGCCAACTCCGCCATCTGGCGGGCCCCTGCTGGTGAACCGCTGTTCAGGGTTACAAGTGCCCGCCCCTTGAGCCCGGCAGCGACCGGTTCGAGGGCCTCGATGGTGTTTTCAAATGTGGTCAGGCATGCGATGACCAGCGGACTCGCCGCGATCGCCTCGTCCATCGTGTGCGCGTGAACGGCACCCTTGGACACGAGCGGCGCCGCCTTCGACGGAGTCCTGTTCCAGACGGTGGTCGGGTGTCCGGCGTCGATAAAGGCCTCAGCCAGTGCGCTGCCCATCGAGCCCAGTCCGACGACGGTCACGGGAGTGCGGTGTTGCCCGGTCATGCGTTGCTCCTGTCAGAGACGGATCTTCCTGAGCGCCTGAGGCGACGTCAAACGCAGTTCAGCCAACCGCAGTTGTCGCGATCCCAGTGGGATGCCCGCTCCATCCTTTGGGCGTACCGACACTTCTGCAAGTACCTACAATTTTGTCTGGTACCCACATTTTTGTTAGGGGGAGTGCTGATGAAGAGGCGGAGCTATACCTGCGGGCTGGACGCTGCCATCGACGTCATGGGAGGGAAATGGAAGGGGCTGATCCTGTTCTGGCTCGGCGAAGGCCCGCTGCGCTTCGGCGAGTTGCGCCGGACAGTGTCCGGTATCAGTGAACGGATGCTGATCCTGCAACTGCGGGAACTGGAGGCCAGCGGCCTGGTGCACCGCGAGGTCCATCACCAGGTCCCACCCAAGGTGGAGTACTCACTGACCGACTTCGGCCACTCGCTCATCGCCGCTCTCGGCCCACTCGGCCAGTGGGGCGAGGAACACATGGAGCGTCTCGAGGCCGTCCCGTGACCCGACAGCAGGCAGTCGGGATCGGCGCTGCTTCAACGGGCACCTTGTAAGTGATCTCGAAGTGGGACCATCCTGGTCGTGGCAGGAGTGATCACGGCATCAGAGCCGTCCTGGATAACCCCGTTCACCGGGATGAGCCGCGCAGTTCCAACAAGCTCGTTGCCGCCCTACGCAGGGAAGGCGCCGACGAGGTGCGGCGGGGACGGCCATGGAGCCTTCCGCTGGAGGGCCGAGTGCTGCTGGTAGCCGCTTACTGGCGCACCAATCTGACCATGCGCCAACTGGCCCTGCTATTCGGTATCTCGAAGTCCGCGGCAGACCGGATCATCGACCACCTCGGCCCACTGATGTCCCTGCGGCCGCGACGCCGGTTCTCCAAGGACACCGTGCTGATCGTGGACGGCACCCTGGTGCCCACCCGTGACCACGAGGTGGCCCAGCAGTCCAAGAACTATCGGTACTCCACTAACCACCAGGTAGTGATCGACGCCGACAGTCGGCGCGTCGTCGTGGTCGGTCGCCCGCTGCCCGGCAACCGCAACGACTGCAAAGCGTGGGAGATGTCCGGCGCCAAGGACGCCGTCGGCGGGACCACAGTGATCGCCGACGGCGGCTACCGAGGCACCGGTTCGCTCATCCCGCATCGCCGCGAGCGCGGCCAGACCGAACTGCCGGCGTGGAAAGAAGAACACAACGCCTCGCACCGCAAGGTTCGCGCCCGGGTCGAGCACACCTTCGCACGCATGAAGGGCTGGAAGATCCTCCGCGACTGCCGCCTCAAAGGCGACGGAGTCCACCACGCCATGCGCGGCATCGCACGCCTGCACAACCTCGTCCTCACGGAGTAAGAGCACGGCCCACAGTCAGCCACCGCGCCCTCAACCCATAGAAGATTGTTTGCGGGACAGCCCTTAGCCAACGCGCTGGCGGATGCCGCCAACGCCGGTGTGAGCGTGCGGGTCGTGGTCGACACGATCGATTCGAACGTGGAAGCCGTCCTCGACGGCGCGAACATAGACCTCAACAAGTGCGGTCAGGCATGTGTGTACGACGGGACCGATCCGGGAGCGATGCATAACAAGTTCTTCCTGATCAAAAAGGGGGATACCCAACTGGTCCTCCAGTCCTCCAGTAATGTGGGTGAGACGCAGGCGCAGCATGCGCAGAACATGTTGATCGTCCGGGACGACGCGGCGCTGTTTTCCGCCTACCTGAACTACTGGCGCCGCATGTACAGCGAGAGCTGAAACTATGATGGCGTCGACTGGGACTCCAACGCGAAGAGGACTTACGACGGGAGCAGCGATCTCTCCAAGGCCTACTTTTACCCCCAGCCCGAAAGCACTCGGGTGAAGGATGTGCTGGGCAATGTCACCTCGTGCGACGCGCCCGACAACGACCGTGTCTGGCTGGCGCAAGCCTCATAGACTCCTCCCCCTATGCGGCCGACATCGTGG
Source organism: Streptomyces sp. NPDC094143 (assembly GCF_040303825.1). Classification (NCBI taxonomy): domain Bacteria; kingdom Bacillati; phylum Actinomycetota; class Actinomycetes; order Kitasatosporales; family Streptomycetaceae; genus Streptomyces; species Streptomyces sp. NPDC094143. The sequence goes on along the minus strand of NZ_JBEOTZ010000070.1, from coordinate 3,779 downwards.
GCCAACTCAAGCATCTGAAGGACCTCGGCTGTGACGTCAAGGCCCTCATCCAGAAGCAGGAGGGAGCCGAGACTCTGAAGGCAGCGGGCATCAACTACCACTGCGACGGCTACAACCACAACAAGCTCATGCTGATCGACGCCTACTACGCCGGGAGTTGGCGCAAGGCCGTCTTCACGGGCTCCTACAACCTCACTGCGAACTCGGCCCACGATTCCAACGACGCCATGCTCCGAGTCATCAACGATTGGGTCACCAACCAGTACGTCGAGCAGTTCAAGACACTCTGGGCCGGCAGCAACGCCTGTGACGGGGCCGGTGACGGCAGTTCCGACGGTTCGTCCGACTGACCGAACAGCGACGGCGGCAACGAAGTGAACGCGGCGGTCATGCCACTCCTGAGGATGACCGCCGCGTCCGTCGGCTCGCCAGCCCACGACCATGCGCCCCAGAGCCCCGCCCTCCTGAGCTAGGCAGTTTCGTTTGGATCATCGGGCGGACCAGAGGATGATGCCCGCGATGTAGAGTCCGGCCAGGTAGATGGTGGCGGTCTTCTCATAGCGGGTGGCGATGCCTCGCCACTGCTTCAGGCGGTTGATGCATCGCTGGTGCACCCCGACCGGCTTGCCACGCGGACGCATCCACGTCCTCACGGCCCCACCCCGTCACCAGCGCGGCCACCGCCCGCAGCCGCAGGGCCTCCTGCGCCGACGGCGACAGATGCCGCGCGTCCCCCACCAGATCGCTCACACACCACCAACGCCCCAGAACCGAAACCGTTTCGGATCAATAGAGCTTCCGAAGGGCCCGCCAGCCCGTCACGGCTGTCGGCATGCTCGGCCAGGCAACAGATTCGGATTCTGGCGTGACTGCTGCTGGACCTGCGCTTCCACCTCGCGAGTCAGACTACTTCGTCCAAAGAGGTCACGGAACGAAGGAGGCTCATGCAGGATCGCGGTAGACGCCTTTGACGCATTGGGGGAAACCAGTGGCCACCCGACCGTACAGACAAGATCGATTACGCACTGCACGGCAACGGACAGCTCCGGGCCGTATCCGACCCCGACTGCGCGAGGATCCTCCCAAGCCAACGTCCGACGCCGAACCCTCACCAGTGCGGTGGATTGGCTGGACGCACGTCATCACGCTCACAGGGGCAGCGCTCGCAGCAATTGCTGCCGTCGGAGGGCTATGGGCCCAGGCAGTCGCTACTTACTGGAGCCAGCAGATAGCAAAGGACCAACTGTCCCAGTCCCGCGATGAAGAAGCCAGACAAGTTCGGAGCCAAGCAGCGAGGGTGACGTACTGGGGCGGCGGCGGCTCGGCCTTTGAGTGGGGTGGCACGGGAGCTCTTACCTCCGCCGGTGACGGGTCGACGGCTCTCCACGTGCTAAATAGGTCACCCGACCCAGTGCCATACGTGGATATTGCCATTGAAATTACCGACAAAAAATATTCAGAATGATATTCAGAGTGAGATATGGATTATCTCCTTGAGGAGCCTCCCTCCCTGCACTCACATCGAGTACCAAGACTCCAACCTGACGCTTGGGTTCGTTCAGGCCGAGGGCGAGAAGCCGTCAACGCTTGCCAATCTAGAAGGCCTCTGGGAGCCCACTTCCATGCATTTTACCGACACCAAGGGGGTGGAATGGTTGCGTACAGAATCTTCCCTGAAGAAAGGGGAGGCGCCAAAATTTTTCCACGAGGCCAGAGTGTCGAAAATGGGAGTTGTCGGCATCGACGCGAAAGTGAGCAAAGTCGAGTCCTGTAAGGATGCTTAAGAAGTCATCTTATTTTGGGCGAATCGTATTCTGTGGCTGTCCCGGGACGTTGGTGACACGCGGGCTGGGTGCTTGAACGGGTGAGCGCCTTGTGGGTTCGGTGTGTCGTGGACGACGGCTGGCCGCTGCGGCGGGCCGCGGAACGCTTCCAGGTCAGTCACACCACCGCCGCCCGCTGGGCCGGCCGCTACCGGCATCTGGGCGAGGCCGGCATGCGCGATCGCTCCAGCCGCCCGCACCACAGCCCGCGCCAGACGCCGGCCGCAGTCGAGCAGCAGGTCCTGCGGCTGCGGCGGGAACACCGCATCGGCCCCCTCCGGCTGGCCGCCCGCTGTAACATCGCCGCCTCCACCGCTCACCGCATCCTCAACCGGCACGGCCTTCCGGCGCTGGCCGCCACCGACCGCGCCACCAGGGAACCCGTCCGCCGCTTCGAGCGCTCCCGGCCCGGCGAACTGTTCCACGTCGACGTCAAAAAGCTCGGCCGCATCCCCGACGGCGGCGGCCACAAGGTCCTCGGCCGGGCAGCCGACCGGGCCAACCAGAACCGCCGCACCGGCACCGGATACGCCTACTTGCACACCGCCCTGGACGATCACTCGCGGCTCGCCTACCTGCCCGACGAGAAGGCCTCCACCTGCGCGGCCTTCCTGCGACGAGCAGTCGCCTGGTTCGCCGCATGCGGCGTGACCGTCGAGCGGGTGCTGACCGACAACGCCTGGGCCTACACCAAAACACCTGGCGCGACACCTGCCATCAGCTGGGCATCAGCCCACGCTGGACGCGTCCCTGGCGACCGCAAACCAACGGCAAGGTCGAACGCTTCCACCGCACCCTGTTCGACGAATGGGCCTACCAGCGGCCCTACACCTCAGACACCGAACGCCAGGCCGCGTTCGCCGACTGGCTGAACTGGTACAACTACCACCCCCCACACCGGCATCAGCGGCCACCCACCAGCCAGCCGCGTCACCAACCTGTCCGAACAGGACACCTAGGCCGTTTAGTTTGGGTCATCGGGCGGACCAGAGGAAGATGCCCGCGATGTGGAGTCCGGCCTGGTAGACGGTGGCGGTCTTCTCGTAGCGGGTGGCGATGCCTCGCCACTGTTTCAAACGGTTGATGCACCGCTCGACGGTGTTGCGCTGCTTATAGGTCTCGCGGTCGAAGGCCAATGGCCTGCCACCGCGGCTGCCCCGACGCAGCCGGTGTGCCCGCTGGTCAGCGGGGACGGGGATCACTGCCCGGATGCCGCGCTTGCGCAGGTGCTCGCGGATCGCGCGGGGGGGGAGTACGCCTTGTCGGCCAGGACCAAGTCCGGCCTGGTACAGGCCGCCCTCCCGGACGGGGAACGCGTAGGCGGGCCATGACCTCGGTGAAGGCAGGTGCATCACCGGCCTGGCCTGCGGTGAGAACGAACGCCAGCGGCCGGCAGCGGGCATCGACGGCGAGGTGGATCTTTGTGGTCAGTCCGCCGCGGGAGCGGCCGATGGCGTGGTCGCCGGGTTCGCCGGGCCGGGGCCTCCTTTTGCGGGCTCTGGCCGCGTGCTGGTGGGCCGCACGATCGTGGAGTCGACCGAGACGGCCCAGTTGAGGTCCTCTTCCGCGTCGGCCTGGGCCACCAGAGCGGTGAACACTCGCTCCCAGGTGCCATCGACGGCCCGCATCCGCAGCCGGTTGTAGAGCCTCGCCAATTGCCGTACTTTCCGGCAGGTGAACCCACTGCGTTCCGGTCTGGAACTCGTAAGCGATCGCGTCGATCACCTCACGATGGTCACGCCAGCGACCACCCCGCTTCGGCGTCCGGTCCGGGAGCAACGGCTCGATCCGCGCCCATTGCGCATCAGTTAACGGCACACCCGGACCAACGACCGACCGATCCAAATGCCGTCCCGGTCCGGGCCGGGTGACGCGGATCTTGTCGATGACCGTCTCGGCCTGGGTGCAGTCGTTGCGGGTGCCGGCCGTGACTGTGAAGGTTCGCTCCGCCAACTG
>NZ_JBEOTZ010000069.1:0-20317 GCF_040303825.1 Streptomyces sp. NPDC094143 | reverse complement strand
GACGACGAGCACTCACACCCCACCCAACGACCACCAACGCCAGCAGTCACAAAACCATCCCTAACTACCAACTACATAGATCAGATGCCCTCTTACTGAGCTTCTTCGAGGTCGCCACCAATCGGGTGATGGGCCGTGAAGCGCAACAAGCCAGGCCCCCGGGCTGCTGATCGAGATGTCTGACGTCTCAATCACGTTGCTCAGGGGCCTCGTTGGTCATCCATCCTGCCACACTCGACCTGCCGCATGCACTCGTGGAGTGGGTCACGATCCTGATCGCCACCCGTGAGGGCGACCGGCGCTGCAGGCTCCGGCCGTCCCAGCGCGCGATGGTGGCACTGGTGTACCTGCGCGAACACATCACTCTGGCGAAGATCGCCGCCGGGTTCGGGATCAGCGAGTCCACCGCCCACGCCTACACCAGCGCGGTCGTCGACCTGCTCGCCGCGCGTGCGCCGGGTCTGCTGAGGACACTGCGCGAGCACGAACCCGACATCGTCCTACTCGACGGCACACTCGCCGAGTGCGACCGAGTCGGCGACGGCCGGGCCGACTACTCCCACAAACACCGGCGCCACGGCGTGAACGTGCAGGTCGTTGCCGATCCTGCGGGCAAGCTGCTGTGGATCCCGCCCGCACTGCTCGGCCGCACCCACGACCTGACCGCGGCCCGCACCCACCGCATCAGCCGGATCTGCGAACGCCAAGGCGTGCCCCTCCTCGCCGACCGCGCCTACATCGGGGCCGGCTCCTGGGTGACCGCGCCGATCAGACATCTTCCGCACCAAGACCTCACCGCCACCCGACGGACGATCAACCGGACCCTTTCAGCGGCACGAGCACCGGTCGAACGAAGCGTCGCAAGACTGAAGTCCTGGCGCGCCTTTCGCAGATGGGCGAGAGCGGGCCCGCCCCAGGCCGAGGGGAGACAGGCCGCCACCACCCGCGAGCGCTGGCAGCAGGCCCAGCCGTGCGCGAGCGCGGAGTCGGACTTCTGGAGTGCGTGCGCCGCCTGAACCTGACTCTCAACACCCTCAAGCGCTACGACCGTCGCCGAGCCCGAGCGCCTCATCCGCGCCCCCAAGTACCGGCCCGCCCTCGTGGATCCCTACCGGGAGCACCTGCGCCGACGTCGGCTGGAGAACCCGGCCGTCCCGTCACCCATCTCCTCCAGGAGCGCACCGGCCGGAACGCGGGCACTGACCGGCGGCGTCGACCAGGTCCGTCGGTGCGTGCTGCCGGGCCAGACCACATGCGTTGGCGTGGCGATTCCACGCAGCACACCTGGGACAGAAGGGCTCCCTGTTGCCTCCTACCGCGCTCCGCGTCCCGCACGAGTTCGTAGAGCATGGTCCGGCTGCTGTACGACCACCACCGGGCCTGCAACACGTGCTGGCGCAGGCTCGGCGTGAGGGACGAGCCGTATTACAGGGCGCCTGCGCCACCTTCCGCACTCCTTACCGCCGCCGCCGCGAAAACCCTCCCTCGCTACCAGCAGTTCAGCTCTCGGGGCATCCGGAGAGCGTGTGCCGCTGAAGGTTCACCTGCCTGGCGAAAGCGACACGGGCTCAGGCCAGTTGATCACCCACCACTCGATGCGCCTGTGGATGGCTCGTGTCCCAACACTTACGCGGCCCCGTACCGGAGACATCGTCAAATGACTTGTTGCTAGGGTGATCAACCCGGTTAAAGGACGTCGCTGCGGCAAGATCAACCAAAGGATGGTTGGTCTGCTCGGAAGCGTTCTCGTGCCGGAGAGCGGTTTGACAATCGCTCACAGAATCAACGCGGCAGGGCGGTCTACTTCCCGACGGCAGCAGTGGCCACAACCAATGAAAGAGGAAAGAGTGGCAATCAGTCGTCGCTGATTCTCCGCGCTGGGCGCCGGAGTCGCTGCCACACTGACCGGGGCCTCGACTGCTCAGGCAGCGCCTCGTTCGCGTCAGCGTCCAGCGATCCGCAATGTCGTGCTCGTGCGCGGCGCTTACGCGGACGGATCTTCCTGGAGAAAGGTCATCTCACTCCTCCAGGCCGCGGACATGAACGTCACTCCGGTACAAAACCCGCTCAGCTCCCTCGCCGATGACGTTGCCGCTACGAACTTCGCGCTGGCGCGACAGGACGGACCCACCATCCTCGTCGCGCATTCCTACGGCGGCACTGTCATTTCCGAAGTCGGACTCGCCCCGAACGTCGCCGGGCTTGTCTACACCGCTGCACGTGCCCCCGAACGGGGCGAGGACTTCGCTGCACTTTCCGCGCAGTTCCCCACGCCTCCGGTCACCCGCGGAATCATTACCTCTGGCGGCTTCAAGACCATCGGGAAGACGGCGTTCCTTGAGGACTTCGCCAACGGCGTGCCCCGGGAGGAAGCACTTGCCCTCTTCGCCGCGCAGGGACCGCTCTCGACTGCTGCGCCCACGACAAGTGTCGCCGCCTGGCAACTGAAGCCTTCTTGGTACGCAGTGTCACAGCGCGACCGAACCATTCACCCTGACCTTCAGCGTTTCGTGGCCCAGCGCATGGGCGCCACGACCATCGAGGTCAACTCCGGCCATCTCGCCCTTGTCTCCCACCCCCAAGACGATCACTCGGCTGATTCTGGACGCCGCGACCAGCTCCTGAGGGACCACCACCGCGTCGCGCTACCGGCACGCTCGCGAGAGAGGCCTGGCGATGCCGTTCGTCCGCCTCGGCGGTGCTGCGCAAGGGGCCGGACAGGAGGAGCACAACTGTTGGCTTCCGATCCGCAGCACCGTGTAAGACATGGGCAAACGGCACACCACGGGGGAGGGCCAGGCTTCCTGCGGTCGGTCCGTGTCCGGAAGCGGAGCGCGGGGCGCTTCTCGGGCGGGACGGTCACGTGTCGTGCGTGACCAGGCCGGCCGCCACGAGCAGGCGCAAGCTGTCGGTCACGTGCCGGCCGGCCTCCTCCGAGCCGACAGGGAGACCCGCCGCTCCGGCGTAGGTTGTGTGCAACGACTCGAGGTCGCGCCCGTCACACAGCGAGTAGACCGTCCATGAGCGCGCGTTCAGCCAGTGCATCCGTCCGGACCGGGCCGTGCTGACCACGAGTTGCCCCAGTTCGGGCAGAGCGCACGCGTCCACGGGCGTGACGCGGCGCAGGACGCTTGCCGACGAGATCGCCTGCGATGGCGCCGCTTGTGGCCGCCACGTACCCCCGGGCCCTACCCCGTCGTCGGGGTTCGGCGCGTCCCCATCCACCAGACGCAGGGCGGTGAGCAGCCAGCGGGCGAACCGGCGCCCGTTCTCGGTGAGTGACTGCTCGGGCAGCGACAGTACGCACTCGGCGAGGTAGCGGGCCCTCTCCGCACTGGTGCGGTACCGCCCGCTCAGCGCGGCGGGAGTGCCCGGGCTGGGCTCGTCCAGATCCTCTGCCGACGGTGGCGGGCCGAACCTCTCCCGGATCGCCTCGCCCGCCGCCTCGGCCGCGGTCCGGAAGACCAGTAGGTGCACATAGAAATGCAGGGCGACGAACACCCTGATGACGGTCCAGGAACCGATCCGCCAGGGGATGGGGACGGTCTCGGTGGCGTTCTTGACCAAGGAGCCCGTGCGGAGCGCGTCGAAGAGCTTGAGATGGGCTCCCTCGTGCAGGAGGCTTTCGGCGACGAGCCACGGCGACGTGCAGCGTTCGGGCGCCAATAGCACAGTCGAGGGAAGTGGATCGCCGCCCGACATGGACTGCAGGGGGCCCTCCTCACTCTCGCGGCGGGTGAAACCCACCATGGTGACGTGCCCGAGCACACCGGCTCCCGCGGCAGGCAGCAGCGTCGCGAGGAGTTCCGCGCCGTCCCGCAGGACCGCACGCTCCGCGTCCGTCGGATCGACAGGACTCGCCGCCCGGCCCCCTCCGAGCGCATCGCGGTACAACTCCATGAGGCGCCCGGCCAGCATGTCCTGGGAGGGGCCGTGCGGTGTCGGCTCGCTCAGCACCCAGGCGTCCCCGAGACCGGGCCAGGCAGCCCGGTGCGGATGGATGAGGGCTTCGCAGGGGCCCGGGGAATACGGGATCTCCGCCGCCTGAACAGTCAAGTGGCCACGCAAGTACGAGCCAAACGAACTGCGCTCGAGACGGCCGTTCTCCAACTGTGCGAGGTCGACCTCGAAGCAGTTGCGCAGCACCGGGTCGTACAGCAGCGGACGGAGGCGCTCCGCGGATGCGGCGGCCGCCGTTCGCAGCACGTCCGCCGCTTCGTCGTCATGCCGCGCCAGCATGGTCAGACCCAGGCGGAACCGGGCGAGGTTGCGCGCGCGGATGGCATCGGAATCGCCGAACTGCCGGTCGGCGCAGAGCAACGTGTCGGCTTGCGCTGCCCGGTCCGTGACCGGCTCAGCGGAAGGTGAAGAAGGCAACGACAACCGTCCTTCGGCAGCGGGATGGCGGACGCGGGAGGGGCAACGGCCGGCATCGGGCCCTTGCTCGGGTACGATGCCGACCGGTCACGCGTCAGGCGGTACGCACCGCCTGGTAGGACGGGAGCCAGGCGCGCTCCTCCGGCGCGTCGACGGCGACCAGCGCAGAGTCGTCGTCGAGGTACGTCTGCGGAGCCAGCTCCGGCGTTTCGATGGTTTCCACCAGCATGTTTTCCATCCCCTCTGTTCATGGACAGTACGGATCCGGACAGGCCCGGAAACAGCCCGCCGGAACATCATGTTCCGCCATACCACGTCCCAAGCCAATGGGACTTTTTTTCCCGATTTCCTCTCACACCCCGTCAGACCCGGTGGAAACTCTGCAGTCTTTCGCCCCGAGCGTAACGATGAGCCGGGCCGCTGAGTGCCAGGCACCCTGCTGCGCATGACCTCCGCCCCTACTCCCGAACAGCGCGCCACCTACCGGGAAGTGCTGGCCGACCGGCGGTTTCGGTTGCTGTTCGTGACCAGGATCCTGACGGTCTCCGCCGACTCGCTCCGCATCGTGACTCTGTCGATGCTTGTCTTCGCGGAGACAGGCTCGCCCCTGTTCGGCGCCCTGGCGTTCGGCATCGGTTTCCTGCCACAGGTCGCCGGTTCGCTCCTCCTCGGCGCGCTCGCCGACCGCGCCCGCCCGCGCCGGGTCATCACCGCCGGATACGGAATCCAGTGCGCGGCGGCCGCCGTGATGGGGGCGATCCACCTGCCGGTGGCGGCGGTCCTGTTCCTCATCGCCGCCGTGGCCTTCACGACGCCCGCCGTCAGTGGTGCGTCCAACCGGCTCATCGCCGAGCGGCTCACCGGCGACGCCTATGTCCTGGGGCGCTCGCTGTCGAACATGTCGGTAGCCGCGGCCCAGTTGGCAGGCCTGGCCGCCGGCGGGGCCGCGGTCGGGTTCCTCGGCCCACAGGGGGCGCTGCTGGTCAGCGCGGCCGTCTACCTGGCGGCCGCTGCGGCCGTCCGCCTCCGGCTGCCCGACCTGCCCCCTGCTCAGCAGACGGCCGGACACGGGCCACGACAGGCCAACGGCTCGCTACTGCGCCTCAGTTGGTCCGGCAACATGAAGCTGTTTTCCGAACCGCGGGTGCGCACGCTCCTGTTCGCCCAGTGGTTGCCACCGGCGCTCGTGGCCGGTGCCGAAAGCCTGGTGGTCCCGTTCGCGAGCGGCCACGGCATGCCCGCCGGTTCGGCCGGAATGTTGCTCGCGTGCCTGCCCCTCGGCATGCTCGTCGGTGACCTGGCCATCGGGCGCTTCCTCGGCCCAGCCGCACGGGAACGCCTGGTGGCCCCGCTGATCGTGGTCCTGGGCCTGCCTCTGGTCGGCTTCGCGCTGGAGCCGTCACGCGTGGTCGGCGCGGCACTGCTTCTGGTGTCCGGTACCGGGTTCGCCTACGCACTCGGGCTCCAGCGCCCCTTCCTCGAAGCGGTCCCGGAGGCCCGTCGCGGCCAGGCGTTTGCACTGCTGACCGCCGGGCTGATGTCCGTGCAGGGGGTGGGGCCGGTCTTGTTCGGTGCCGTGGCCGAGTTCACGGGCTCAGGTGACGCCATGGCGCTCGCCGGCCTCGCGACGGTGTGTATGGCGGCATGGCTGGCGCTCAAGTAACTTCCGCCAAGGATGCGCCGCCGAGCCCTTCGGCTACTGCGCAAGCTCATGATGAGCGTGTTACCGCCTTGTCACCCATGCGGCGGCTCACGGATCGACTCGGCCGTCTCCTGCACCGTGACCGGGACCAGGCCTCTTTGGTCTTCGGCCCACGCGAGGAGAACCCGTCCGCCACCGGGACCGGCGTCGGCGCTCAGTGGTTCGGGGCGCCCGCTTCAGAGCAGCAACTCCGCGGTGAGGGGCAGTGAGCGGATACGGCGGTCGGTGGCGTTGAAAGACCGCGTTGGCGATGGCCGAGGCCACTAACCAAGTGCTCAGTGCCGGACGCGTCAGGTCTCAGTGCCGCCTGCCGGAGTCGGGCGGCCTCGGACCCGGCCCGGCCGGGTTCTGGCGGAGAAGGCCCGCACTTCCCGCAGCAACAGTCGCTCCCTGCGCCGTCGCAGAACGGACGGGCGCCTGGCTCAGCGGCTTCCGCCACCGGCGCGTGGGGCGTTGCCGCATCCGCATCCACACCGCGCCTCTTCGACGCCTCAAAACGCACCCCAACCAGCCGATCGCCTCCGTCACGGCCAACTCCTCACACGATCGGTGGCACGCCGCCGCGGAGCGTCGCACCCGCTGTGATCCCTTCGTGTGATCTGGCGGCTGCCGCCGGAGGCTCCTCTACGCCTGCCGGCCCGAACGGGACTCGCGACGCCCGGTGGCCGGCCAAGCCGGTGCCGTGACTGCCACAGAACGCGATCCGGGAAGAAGGGAAAGTCGTCGGCGGCCGAATCGATCTCCCACTTTGTCCTGATCATGGAAAAAGTATCGAGAACCGATGCGAAAGGGGTTACGCCCGGGAAACAGGGCCGCTAACTTCCTTGCATCGGACCGGTCATGCACATGCAACCGGCCCGACGGCGCGACGGCGCGCGCCTGAGCTCCCCCGGCGGACCCGACATCGGCCTGCCGTCCCCCACCCCTCCGGGAGACTTCTGTGCGCACAAAAGTGGTCAGACCCAGACTCGTTCGTACGCTTGTGACAGCGCTGGTGTGCGCCGTCGGCTGCCTAGTGCCCGGGACAGCCGCGGCCGCTCCGGCGGGCGCCGAGGTGGCACCCCGCGCTGCCGCCGCCGAGTTCCAACAGGTCACGCTCGCCAAGGGCGTGGCCGAGATGGGCGAGCCGATGACGCTCGCCGTCCTGCCGGACCGTTCGGTGCTCCACACCTCCAGGGACGGCACCGTCCGGCTCACCGACGCGGTCGGCACCACCAAAGTGGCCGGCAAGCTGGAGGTGTACAGCCATGACGAGGAGGGCCTGCAAGGCGTCGCCGTGGACCCGGGCTTTTCGTCCAACCGGTTCGTCTATCTCTACTACGCCCCCAAACTGAGTACTCCGGGCGGTGACGCGCCCTCCGACGGGTCGGCGGCGGACTTCGCCCCCTTCGACGGCGTCAACCGGCTCTCCCGCTTCGTCCTCAGCAACGCCGGAACCCTCGATCCGACGAGCGAGAAGAAGATCCTCGACGTCCCCGCCTCCCGGGGCATCTGCTGTCACGTCGGCGGGGACATCGACTTCGACGCGCAGGGCAACCTGTACCTGTCGACGGGCGACGACACCAACCCCTTCGCCTCCGACGGTTTCACGCCCATCGACGAGCGCGCCTCGCGCAACCCTGCCTACGACGCCCAGCGTTCCTCGGGCAATACCAACGACCTGCGGGGCAAGGTGCTGCGCATCAAGGTCAACGCCGACGGGTCGTACACCGTGCCGTCGGGCAACCTCTTCCCCCCGGGCACGGCCAGGACGCGGCCGGAGATCTACGCGATGGGGTTCCGCAACCCCTTCCGGATGAGCGTCGACAAGGCCACCGGCGTCGTCTACCTCGGTGACTACGGCCCGGACTCCGGTACGGCCAGCGCCTCCCGCGGCCCGGCCGGCCAGGTCGAATTCAACCGCATCACGAAGGCGGGCAACTACGGCTGGCCGTACTGCACCGGCAAGAACGACGCCTACGTCGACTACGACTTCGCCGGCGGCGCCTCGGGCGCCAGGTTCGACTGCGCCGCGCCGAGGAACACCTCGCCGCGCAACACCGGCCTCACCGACCTGCCGCCCGCGCAACCCGCCTGGATCCCCTACGACGGTGGCTCCGTACCCGAGTTCGGCAACGGCTCCGAGTCGCCCATGGGTGGCCCCGTCTACCGCTACGACGCCGCCTCCTCCTCCCAGGTCAAGTTCCCCCAGGAGTACGACGGCGACTTCTTCGCCGGCGAGTTCGGCCGCCGCTGGATCAAGCGCGTCGAAGCCTCCGGCGACGGGACCGTGCAGTCCATCAACGCCTTCCCCTGGAGCGGCACCCAGGTGATGGACATGGCCTTCGGCCCGGACGGCGCCCTGTACGTCCTCGACTACGGCACCGGGTATTTCAACGGTGACGCGAACTCCGCGCTGTACCGTATCGAGCACGTCACGGACGGCCACGCGCCGGTGGCCCAGGCCAAGGCCGACGTGACCTCGGGGAAGGCTCCCCTGACGGTGTCCTTCTCCTCCGCCGGCAGTTCCGACGCCGACGGTGACGCCCTGAGCCACGCCTGGACCTTCGGCGACGGCGCCACCTCCACCGCTGCCAACCCCTCGCACACCTACACCGCCAACGGCCAGTACACGGCCACCTTGAAGGTGACGGACACGACCGGGAAGTCGGCCACGGCGTCCGTCCAGATCACCGTGGGCAACACCGCTCCGACGGTGAGGCTCGACCTGCCCGCGGACGGAAGCATCTACGACTTCGGCGCCGCGATCCCGTTCAAGGTGACGGTCACCGACCCCGAGGACGGCACGATCGACTGCACCAAGGTCAAAGTCACGTTCATCGTCGGGCACGACAGCCACGGACATCCCCAGACGTCGGCCACCGGCTGCTCCGGCACCCTGTCGACGCTCGCGGACGGTGAACACGACCCCAACGCCAACATCTTCGGCGTCATCGACGCCGAGTACACCGACAAGGGCGCGAGCGGCCAGCCGGCGCTGACCACGCACGACCAGCACGTCACCCAGCCCAGCCACCGGCAGGCCGAGCACTACGGCGACTCCTTCGGCGTCCAGGTGGTCAGCCACACCCCGGCGCACGGCGGCAGGACGGTCGGCCACATCGAGAACGGCGACTGGATCTCCTTCACGCCCTACGCCCTCGCCAACGCCACACGGTTCACCGCCCGGGTCTCCTCCGGCGGCACCGGCGGCACCATCGAGGTCCGCGCCGGATCTCCGACCGGTGCCCTGCTCGGCACCGCGACCGTACCGGTCACCGGCGGCTGGGAGACCTTCCAAGACGTCACCACCGCGCTGAGCAACCAACCTTCCGGCTCCACGACACTGCACCTGGTCTTCAAGGGCGGCAGCGGTTCGCTGTTCGACGTGGACGAGTACTCCCTCACCACCTCCGGCTCCGACCGCTCGGGCGAGGTGAAGGGCGTCAACGGCAAGTGCCTGGACATCGACAACGCCCAGACCGCCGACGGCACCAAGGTGCAAATCTGGACCTGCAACGCCAGCACCGCCCAGCATTGGACGCTGCCCGGCGACGGCACCCTGCGCGCCCTCGGCAAGTGCCTGGACATCTCCGGCGGCGCCACCGCCGACGGCACGAGAATCCAGCTGTGGACCTGCAACGGCACCGGCGCCCAGAAGTGGACCCCACAGGCCGACGGCACGATCCGCAACCCGCAGTCCGGCAAATGCCTCGACGCCTCCGGCGGCACCTGGAACGACGGCAGCCCCGTCCACCTGTGGACCTGCCACACCGGCCCCAACCAGAAGTGGACCCTTCCGTAGAAAGGAGGCGCCCATCATGCGTATCCGATTCAAGGCACTTCTCGGTCTGTTCGCCGGCGCCGCGCTGTGCCTGACGTCGCAGTCCGTCGCCGCGCCGGGTCCGGTAATCCAGGCCCAGGTCAGCACCGGGGCGAAGGCGGCTGCCGCCGACCCGGCCTACAAGATCCTCGTGTTCTCCAGGACGGCGGGCTTCCGCCATTCCTCCATCGACGACGGCATCGCGGCGCTCCGGGACCTCGGCGCGGCCAACAACTTCACCGTCGACGCCACCGAGGACGCAGGGGCCTTCACCCCCGGCAACCTCGCCCAGTACAAGGCGGTCGCCTTCCTGTCGACCACGGGTGACGTGCTCAACGGCACCCAGCAGACCGCGTTCGAGCAGTACATCCAGGGCGGCGGCGGGTACGTCGGCATCCACGCCGCGGCCGACACGGAGTACGACTGGCCCTTCTACGAAGGGCTGGCGGGCGCGCTGTTCCACTCCCATCCGGCCATCCAGTCCGCCACCGTCGAGGTCGAGGACCGTGCGCACGACGCCACCGCGCACCTCGGCAGCACCTGGCAGCGCACCGACGAGTGGTACAACTACCGCACCAATCCGCGTACCACGGCCCATGTACTGGCCGCGCTCGACGAGTCGAGCTATTCCGGCGGCACCATGTCGGGCGACCATCCGATCGCCTGGTGCAAGGACTACCAGGGCGGCCGGGCCTTCTACACCGGTGGCGGCCACACCGACGAGTCGTACAGCGAACCCGCCTTCCGCCGCCATCTGCTCGGCGGTGTCCGCTGGGCCGCCGGCATGACCGAAGCCGACTGCCGTCCCGAGACCGGTTACACGTCCCTGTTCGACGGCTCGGGCACCGCGGGCTGGAAGCAGGCGGGCCCGGGCGGGTTCACACTCGCCGACGGCACCCTCACCTCGCACGGCGGACTCGGCATGCTGTGGCACTCCGCGAAGGAGTTCACCGGCGACTACTCGCTGAAACTGGACTGGCGCGCGAACGGCGACGACAACTCCGGCGTCTTCATCGGCTTCCCCGCGTCGGACGACCCGTGGTCGGCGGTGAACAACGGCTACGAGATCCAGATCGACGCCACCGACGAGGCGGCGCGCACCACCGGGGCGGTCTACGGCTTCAAATCCGCGGACCTCCCCGCGCGCGACGCGGCACTGAACCCGCCGGGCGAGTGGAACACCTACGAGCTGCGGGTCACCGGGGAGCGGTTGGAGATCTTCCTCAACGGCCGCAAGATCAACGACTTCACCAACACCGACCCGGCGCGCTCCCTCAGACAGGGCCACATCGGCCTGCAGAACCACGGTGACGGCGACTCGGTGTCGTTCCGGAACATCCGCATCAAGCAGGGCGGCGGCACCTCGCCCGACCCCCGCTCGGGCGAGGTGAAGGGCGTCAACGGCAAGTGCCTGGACATCGACAACGCCCAGACCGCCGACGGCACCAAGGTGCAAATCTGGACCTGCAACGCCAGCACCGCCCAACATTGGACGCTGCCCGGCGACGGCACCCTGCGCGCCCTCGGCAAGTGCCTGGACATCTCCGGCGGCGCCACCGCCGACGGCACGAGAATCCAACTGTGGACCTGCAACGGCACCGGCGCCCAGAAGTGGACCCCACAGGCCGACGGCACGATCCGCAACCCGCAGTCCGGCAAATGCCTCGACGCCTCCGGCGGCACCTGGAACGACGGCACCCCCGTCCACCTGTGGACCTGCCACACCGGCCCCAACCAGAAGTGGACCCTTCCCTGACATCGTGAACGGCAGCCATGGCATGCCACACACCACCTGACGGTGAGGGCCGGGAGACACCCCGGCCCTCGCCCAACTCCGGAGCGCGAGCCCGCGCGTCAGCCCTCCCCCTCGGCCCGGGCGACGTTTGCGCCGCCGTGGCCAGGTCCATGTCCGTGGTCTCCGGTGTGAGCCACTGGGAGACCAGGCCGCCCAGGGCGAGGATGCCGGCACCGATGAGCAGAACGAACTCCGCGCCGAAGCGGTCCAGGCCCATCGGCAGCAGGAAAGTGCCGATGGCCGCGCCGATCCGGCTCATCGCGGTGGCGAAGCCCACGCCGGTGGTCCGCAGCGAGGTCGGGAACACCTCCAGGGTGGGATGGGCAGCCAGCGGCGCCCGATGCGGTCGACGACCAGACAGCCGGCGGTCACACCGGCGACGGCCGTGGAGGAGTACACGAGCAGAGTGGCGACGGCGTTGTCCCCCATGTTCAGGGCCTCGAACACCGGGGTCCAGAACGTGATCGCGGTGCCCACCACGTCGGGAACCGGTGCGGAGACCAACGGTTTCGGCGTCCCCGAACTCGTCGCCCCCGGTACCTCCTTCGTGGCTCCGCAATGGGGCCTCCGGCCTTCGGGTCCGGCATGACTTTCCCCCCGTGTTGTTCATGATCCGGGGGGGTGGTGTCACCGGGTCCGGAGGCATCGACGGACCGCTGATGAGGGGCTTGAGCACCGGCTTCACCCGAGCCGGAAGAGCTCTCCGTAACGTGGATGTGGCAGCTCGGTGCCCTGGCAGGCCGGACGAAAGCGTGATGGAGGGGCCTGCACGTGATCGACACCGGTGACATCGACGTCTTCCTCGGCCTGGACGTCGGCAAAGGCGAACACCACGCCACCGCCGTGACACCGGCCGGGAAGAAGGCGTTCGACAGGCGGCTGCCCAACACTGAGCCCAAGCTTGTCCGCTCCCGATGCACGGACTGTGAGGGCCCGGCTGAGCGGCGGGGCCAGCGGCACGGTCGTCGTCTCCCGCAGCCGCAACCAGGCGGTGTTCGTCGCCGCTGGCATGGACCGCCCCCCCCCAGCGGCAAGGTGTACCAGCTGTGGCTGAACAAGAACGGCACCATGCGTCCTGCCGGGTTGATGAACCCTGACCGCAACAACGAGACAGTACTGCTGCGCGGCTCGGTAGCGGCATCCTCAGGACTGGGCATCACCGTGGAACCGGCCGGCGGATCACAACAGCCGACCTCCGCACCGATCGCACAACTGGCCTTCCCCACGTAAAAGCCGTGTCGGCCGCTCGGTGCAGTGGAGCGGCCGCCACAACAGTGGTGATTCACCGTGCTGTTAGGCATCCCACCCCAAGGGAGCGCAAGCCCGGTAAGGAAATCGCGAGCATCATCGTTGCTGCCGTTGCGTCTTCCGATGAGGCCACGGGGAGAACGTGATGACCGCAGAGCCCTCGGTACAAGGGACTACGAAAGACCCCTTTCTGATCGTGCAGCTCGGCGGGGACATGGACCATCGGACCGCTCCGTTCTTCCGTGACCGTCTTCTGCACGAGATCACCCGAGCCAGCGGTATGTGGTGCTGGACCTGTCCGCGGTGTCGTTCTTCGACTCGTCAGGACTGAATGGGCTGCTGTGAGCCTGGCGACAGGCCGGCCATGCCGAAGTGGTGCTCGTGCTGGCCGTAGGTGTTTATCACACCGTCGCCGAGGCCGAAAATGAGCTGATGGCCAAAGGCACCTGAGGCGTCCGATGCCCCGGGCCTGTGGGCGACCCCCTCCGCAATTCGAGGACAGCGAGAACGAGCCAGGGGCGGCGGAGCTCCACTTCCACCTGGACGAGTACGCCGCCGCGCCCTGCCGTCGTCCTCGGTCACACAGGTGCGCTCCTTGAACAGGGCCACCTTGCCGGTGCCGCAGAGGTTGGCGTGGGCATTCGACCGCAGCGCTCCACGCCGCCCACACCGCGCACAACCGCGACCTCGGCGCCGGCATCCTGACGGACCTACTTCGCCACCTGGCTCCCCGCTGGGGCCGTGTCGGTGCTGGAACACGCCCACTCCCACACCACGTCCCCGGCCGCCCGCTGGCTGCTACACCTGCGACGTGCGGGCGCGCTCGCTTGCGCAGAAGCGGACAGTCGACCTCCCGAGAGGCCCAAGGCGACTGATCATGTCGGCACTGGCGGTCAGCAGTGTCACCAAGAGGTCACCAGCCCCCCGGATCGCTGCTCTGAGCACCACTTTCGCACCGCGGACCCATGCGCGTCAGCGAAATCACCCGGCCAGTGTCGCTCCCTCGCCCTGAAAAGGCACCACCAGGCATCCCTTGCTGTCCATCCTCGCCATCCCTGCCGGACGCAGACCGTATTCGGGGTTGATAGATCAGTCCCCACTTTCCCGCAGCCGCTACGCCTTCCGCGCAGACGTCCAGCCCTGGCGGCGGAGGCTTTCGAAGCCGTCCAGGAGAAGGTCCAGGGCGAATTCGAACTCGAACTGGTCGTCGCAGCCGCCACCGAACGTGGACCCCCCGTCGTGTGCGGCCGTCGCGGCCAGCTCCGCGATGTGCGGATAGTGCGCCGCAAGTCCGGGGGTCGGTGGGCCGGAAGGGCCTGAGGTGTCGAACAGTTCCTGACTGAAGCCGAGCAGGCGGCTGCCCATCGCGTGCATGACGTGGTGCGTAAGGTCGGCGGAGAGGCCGCCGTCCCGGAAGCTCCCGGCCATCGAGTCCAGGTACGCCAGCACTGCCGGGGTGGGGCGGGCCCGCGACTCGATGACCCGGGCCGCCCAGGGGTGGCGCAGCAGAACCCGCCTGGCCGAGAGGATCCGCCCGCGGACCACGCTCTGCCAGTCGGGCCCCGCAGCTGGCGGGTCGATCTCGCCGACCACGGCGTCGACCATGCCGTCGAGCAGCTCCTCCTTGTTGGCCACGTGCTTGTAGAGGGCCATCGGTACGACGTCCAGCTCCTGCGCGAGCCTGCGCATGCTGAGCGCGTCGATGCCGATGGCGTCGGTGAGCGCGACGGCGGCGCGCAGGACGCGATCCCTGTTCAACGGAATCCGATGCGTGTCCGTGGCTTCCTGCCGGGTCATCCCGGTTCGGCTCCTTTCCTCCGCGGCGACTTCTTCTCCTTGACGAGTGTACGCCGTACACCTATGCTCACCGCGAGGTGTACGCCGTACACCACCATCGAGCGAGAGGTACCGAGAAGATGAGTCCGGACCGGAGAACCGCTGTGGCCACCGGGTCGCTGTTCCTGCTGACCGAGGCCGCCGCGATAGCCGGGGCCGTTCTGTACCGCCCCCTGCTGGGAGCGGCGGACGGCCGGCTCGCGCAGGGCGCCGACACACGGGCACTGCTCGGGGTGCTCTGCGAGGTGGTGCTGGTGGTGGCCGTGACCGGTACCGGGGCGGCACTGTTCCCCGTCCTGCGGCGCCACGGCCAGGGACTCGCGCTCGGGTACGCCTTCGGGCGGCTGCTGGAGGCGGCCGTCATCGCCCTCGGAATCGTCGCCGTCCTGGCGCTTGTCACCCTGCGGCGGGACGCGGGGGCGGCGGCCGGCGCCGACGTCGCACTGGTGGCCCTGCACGACTGGACGTTCCTGCTCGGGCCCAACATCGCCCTCGGCCTCAACACCGTCCTGCTTGCGTACATGGCGTACCGCGCACGGCTCGTGCCACGCTTCATCGCCGTGCTCGGGCTGGTTGGCGGGCCGCTGATCTGCGCCTCGGCCGTCGCCGTAATGTTCGGGACCTACGCGCAGCTCTCCGTAGCAGGGTCAGCCGCCGCGCTCCCGGTACTGGCCTGGGAGCTGGGGCTGGCCGGCTGGCTGATCGTCAGGGGGTTCGGGCCCAGCTCAGGCACCGCGTCCTGACCGCAGGCCGACACCGGCGCCGACGGGCAGCCCCACCACCCGGCCGCCGCGGCCGACATGCCCGGCTCCCGCCAGACGTCGGCATCGGCCTTGTTTCCGGGCACCGGTCGGGCCGAGGCGGCGACCAGGCGGGTGTCGGCATCGATGATTGACCAGGCAGGGAAGCTCTCGACTCGTCAGGACCATGCCCAGTCTCCATCCTGACTGCCGGAGTGATTGCCGAACTCGTCGAGGGGATCGGCCCGTTGTGGCAGGAGCGTCACCAAGCGAGGCTTGCCGCTCGACCGCGGAAGCGGGCTGTGGGCGCAGGAGCGAAGCACCGGCTCGTGTTCGTCGACCGCCTCCTGGCCACGCTCGTCCATCTTCGTCACGGGGTCACCCATGACGTGCTGGACTGCTGGTTCGGAGTGGACCGCTCCACCATCACCCGGGCCGTCGGTGAGGTGCGGCCCCTGCTCGCCGAGCGAGCATGCACCGTCAGCCCCGACGTGCGGCTCTGGGGACTGCCCCGTCCACTTCCTCTTGCAAAAGCGGGGAGTCGTCACCGCCCAGGAAGACACGTTCTGGTGCCGGGACGGCACACCACTGCCGGTGCGTCGCTCAGCAGCGACGGTGTCCGAAGCCGGACGGCCAACCGGCGCCGTGCTCGTCTTCGAGGACATCTCCCTGGAACAAGAAGTCACGCGAGCCAAGGACGAATTCGCGGCCATGATCAGCCATGAACTGCGCACACCGCTGACCTCCATCCGCGGGTCCCTGGCGCTGATGGCCAGCGGCACATTCGGTGAACTTCCGACGGGCCCCCTCCACGACCTGCTGGACATGGCCCTCACCAACACCGACCGACTCGTCCGGCTCGCCACACAGGTTCTCGACTACGAGCGCCTCAGCAGCGGCCGGATGCCGCTGCGTCGCGCACCGGCCTCACTTCGTGACCTCGTTTCCGCTTCCCTCGACACAGTCCGCGGCGCTGCCGACGCAGCAGGCATCGGTCTCGAAGTCGAGGTCCCCTCCCCCATCACCCTCCATGTAGATGGCGACCGCATCGTCCAGGCTCTGGTCAACCTCCTCAGCAATGCGATCAAGTTCTCCTACCGAGGTCACGCAGTCACTGTGCACGTCCGGAGCTCCACCGAAGGCTCAACGGTAAACATCGACGTCACCGACACCGGCCGCGGCATCCCGCCCGACGCCGTCGGGCGGATCTTTGATCGTTTCCGCCAGGCCGACTCCTCGGACGCCCGGGACCACGAAGGAGCAGGGCTCGGCCTCGCTATCGTCAAGAGCATCGTCGAGGCACACGACGGCACGATCACCGTCCGCTCCACCGTGGGGACAGGCAGCACCTTCACGATCACCCTGCCGACCTCCGACGGCACGGAGCCCTCATGACCAAACGGATCCTGGTCGTAGACGACCAAACCGACATCCGGGAGATCGTGCGCATGAGCTTGGAACGGTTCGCCGGATGGACGGTCCTCACCGCTTCCGACGGCGCCGAGGCCGTCCGTCTCGCGAGGACGGAGACCTTAGACGGCGTACTGCTCGATGTCATGATGCCGGGCACCGACGGTCCGGCCACCGTCTCCCTTCTGCGCGCACATCCGCGAGCCACCCGCCTGCCCATCCTGCTGCTCACCGCCAAGGAGATGACCCACGACGACCAGCCGATGACACGACAGCTGGACATCGACGGAGTGGTGGCCAAGCCTTTCGATCCCCTCACCCTCGCCGACACAATCCGTTCTCTCCTCGGATGGGAGGGCACACCGTGACACACCTACCGCACCAGGAGATCGAGGAGCTCTGGGCGGGCATCCGCCACCTGGCCGAAGAGCGACTCGCCCTCATCGAACACGTTGTTGAAACCTCCAAGACCGCAACCCCCGACCCTGCTGCGGTCGAAGAGGCCCGCCGCGCGGCGCACAACCTCGCCGGCTCCCTCGGCAGCTTCCACCGCCCCGACGGCTCTCGCGCAGCCCGGCACGCCGAGGACGCACTAACACCCCCCGGCATCGACCGAGCACGCCTCATAGAGGCCGTCACACACCTGCGTGCCGCCATCGAATGACGTGGGAATCGATGACCGCGGGCGAGCCCTCGGGGCCACCTGCTGGCCCGCACAGCTGCCATGGCGCCAGCTCGAAGGATCCGCCTCCACAGCAGTGGCCAAGGATCAGGGACGCAGGGGACCGAGGACAGGAACTGGGCGTGGAAGGTCGCCAACTCCGACCATGTGCGTAACCGCGTCCAGACCCGAACCAATCAGGGGCAGTCCCCCGCCGCCGAGAAGCGGATCAGCACGACGCATTGGTTCAAGGCGCCAGCGCCTGCAGCTTTCACGATGGTCTGCCAGGTGCCGCCAGAAACTCCACGCTGGTCTTTCGCCAGCGCAGCCTTTCGCCCAGGCCGGGTCAGTCGGGCGGATCGATGTGAGCTGGCAAATGCTTCCAGCAGCGTTGGACGCGCTGTTCAGCCTCGCGCACGGCACATCCGGCAGCGTCGTTCGGCGGTGTGGCCTCGGCGGGGTGTCGTGTCCCGCCGGGGGTGTGAACGTGCTGTCTCAGTGGTGCGCCTGCGGCTGTCGTGCAAGACGGCGGCGCGGGTGATGAGAACCAGGGCGATGGCTGCTGCGGCCGTCAGGGCTGCAGCCGCGTGCTGATCGGACATGACGGTTTTTCCTCGTGCTCGGTCACGAGCCGGGCAGCAGGCCAACCGGTGCAGTGACGGCCGGCGACGGCGCCGACGCCGTCGCCGGCAGCCTTGACACCGGCGAAAATCACGCCCTGCACCGTGGCGGTGAGCAGGACTTCACTCCAGCCGAGTGACGGGAGGCAGAACGGCGCCGGGGTGAGGAAAGGCGGCCGCCTCCGCCGGACGCTACAGAGGGCTGCGTCCTGCGATGGCCCCGCCGGGGTCGTCCAGCAGGGCGATACGGGCGGTGATGCGCTTGCCGACGGGCTCGCGCTGGACTTCGAAGCCCTGTGCAATTGCCATGACGATCTCCAGCCCGTGCTGTCCGACCCGTCCGGCATCCGCGGCCCGGGCCACCGGCAGCACCGGCTCGGAGTCCCATACCGCCACCTCGACCGTGTCGCCGACGATGCGCAGGTCCATCAGCACCGGTCCGGGCGCGTACTTGCGGGCGTTGGTGACCAGCTCGCTGACCACCAGCTGGGTCAGATCCATCGCACGCTGCGAGACGGGCAGGCCCTGCTCACTCTGGACCCGGGTGAGGAACTGCGATGCCAGGTGGCGGGCCTGGGCGATGACCGTGCCGTCACCTTCCAGAGCCACCGTGGTCTGCATGGTCTGCTCGTCTGGTGCGGCACCGTCCTCACTCAAAGGGACTGGTTCCATCACGGCCCGCTTTCGCTACCCCATTCACACCCCCGCGCGTACCCGCGCCCGCGCGGCACACGCACCACTCCCCCGCGCCGGTTCCCCCACCGCTGCGGCAGCATCGCCCGCACGTGCTGGGCAGCACTTAGACGTCATCTCAATTGGTGGCTGACGGCGTCGATTGTCGCTGGCAGGCGTGCTGTGGAGACGGTCGAATATCTTGGTGAGCGACTACTGGACACCCGCGCATCAAGCGGTCGAGCAGGAAGATGCAGAGGCCCTGGCCCGGTTGCTGGCCGCCGGCTCCGACCCCGATGAGGTCTTCAGCAACATGACGCTGCTGACGCACGCCATCGACGTCGAGGGTGATGGCTCCCTGCAGAGCGGGCAGCCGTTGACTGTGCACACCACGGCCCTGTTGCTGGCCTTTGGGGCTGATCCGGAGCTTGCAGACCCGGACGGTCGCACCCCCATGGACATGGCCAATCACTACGGCCACGACCTGGCGACGAAATTGCTGCAGACCCACATCAGCAGACGAGCCGCCGATAGCAGATGAGGGTGCAGGCGATGCTCGTGAAGGCGAGGAAATGTTCAGCCTTGCGCTCGTAGCGGCGGTGGAGTCGGCGGCAGCCGGCGAGCCAGGACATGGTGCGTTCGATGGTCCAGCGGTGGCGGCCCAGCCGCTGAGAGGTCTCGATCCCCTTGCGGGCGATGCGGTGGGTAATGCCACGCCCTCGTAACCATCGCCGCAGGTGGTCGTAGTCGTATCCCTTGTCGGCGTGGAGCTTTCCCGGCCTGCGGCGCCGTCGTCCGCGGTGGGAGCGGATCGGTGGTATGCCCTTGACCAGGGGGATTAGGGCCTGGCTGTCGTGCAGGTTCGCCCCCGAGATTCCGACAGACAGGGGCAGACCCGTCCGCTCGGTGATCAAGTGGATCTTCGATCCGTGCTTGCCCCGGTCGACAGGATTCGGACCTGTCAGCTCCCCCTTTTCAGGGCCCGCATGTTCACCGAGTCGATCGCGCACCGGGACCAGTCCAGCTCACCGCGGGAGCCGAGCTCGTCCAGGACCAGGCGGTGGAGCTTCGCCCACACCCTGGCCTTGCTCCACTCGGCGAAACGCCTGTGAGCCGTCGCCCCTGACGGTCCGAATGACGCCGACGGCACCTGCTGCCAGGTGCAGCCCGAGGTGGCCACGAACACGATCGCAGCCAGCACCTCCCGGTCACCGTGACGACGTCGGCCGCCGCCCTGGGGACGCGTCGGCGCCTCCGGAACCACCCGCTGGAACATCTCCCACAACTCATCCGGCACGAGCCGCTCGACGATCCCCACCATGACCGACAGACTACCGAGCCAGCCAAATGAGATGGTGTCTTAGACGGTGTCCTATGTGGTGATCGCTCGTTGGTCCGTTCATGGGGCGGGGTACGTGGAGTTGGATTGTTCCGGACGGCTTGTGGGAGCTCGC
>NZ_JBEOTZ010000068.1:0-20730 GCF_040303825.1 Streptomyces sp. NPDC094143 | reverse complement strand
CTCGGCATGCTCTGGGAGACGCCCGTCGAGCACGAGCCGTGGCCGCTGGCCGACGCCGCTGTCGACGTGCTGGAGGAGACGCTCACCACCGCGGCGGGCCTTCCCGCCCCTCTCGGCGAGCCCTTGGTGCACTTCTCGGAAGGAGTCCGGCATGTCCGGCTGGGACCCTCCCGGCCCTGTCTCCCCGGACCGGGCCTGACCCCCTGCTGACTCGACGAGCCCTCGTTCGTCGTTCTCGAACACCTTGTAGGCCGGCCCGTCGAAGCCGTTATCGGCCAGTTCCTTGACCCGGGCGGCATCGCGCTGCATTCGGGCCGTCCGGTTGCCGGGCAGGTCCGCATCGATGCTTGAGGCGATGCTCCTCGGCACCTGGAACCTGGAGAACCTCTACCGGCCCGGCGGCAGGCGTGAGCGACCTGGTCGGACGGCTGCGGGATGACCGCACGGATACCCCGGCGCCGCAGGTGGCTGCGGATGGCGCGGGAGGAGTACGCGCGGTCGGCCAGAACGGCCAGGGGCCGAGTCCGGGGCCTGCCCGGGCCCCTGCGGGCTACGCGGATGCGGGACATCACCGTCTCAAAGGCGGGTGCATCACCTGCCTGACCCGCGGTGACGGTGAAGGCGAGGGGCCGTGCGCGGCCGTCTGCGGCCAGGTGGACCTTGGTGCTCAGCCCGCCGCGGGAGCGTCCGAGCGCGTGATCGGCGGGCTCGCCGGAGTGGGCCGCCCCCCTTTGAGTGCTCCGGCAGCGTGCTGGTGGGCCCGGACGACCGTGGAGTCCACCGGCACCGTCCAGTCGATGTCGTCGTCGGCGTCCGCCGACGCCAGGACGGCGGTGAGGATCATCTCCCAGGTGCCGTCGACGGCCCGTCTGTTCAGCCGCTCGGGAGCGGTCTGGAACGACCCGAGCTCGTGGGGAGGTCCCCCAGGGCGAGTTGGTGCGGTACTTCCACGCGATGGCCTCAAGGGTTCGGCGGTGGTCGGCGCATCGCCGCCCGGGGACCGGATCAGCCGGCATCAACGGCTCGATCCGGCCCCACATCACATCAGTGATCACTAACCGGACAGACACATCCGATCACTGACCAACCCATCAAAGAGACACGCGCTAGTCCTAAGAGTGAGACATCCCAGGCAGGCGTCGCCTGAGGTCTACACGCAGGTCCTCCCTGATGTAGACCTCGATGTACTCGTACAGCCATGGCAGGCTCGCGAGCTGCGAGAAATGGCGAGTGAGCGCTTCTCTCGTTGTGCGGGCATCGGTCAGGTTGGCCACCCGCCACAGTGACAGCGGTCGGGAGTCCGTACCGGCCACCGCGTGCTCGACGTGGAAGAGAGGCTGGAGCGTGTCAGCCTTCACGAGTTCACCGGAATCGTCGACGAGTTGCGTCGCGCCGATGAACGTGACGCGCTGTGCGGCCGGGTCCAGGCGCACCTGCTCAAGGACCAAGCCGTAGTCGGGGCCGCCGATCCACGGATGCTGCATCGATGCGCGTACGAAGACTTCCACTCCGTCGTCACCGGTCGGCTGCTCGCCCCAGATGCGCACGCTCCCGGGCTCCATCACCGAGGGCAGATACGGCGCGGGATTGCGGGCTTTGCGAACCTCCATGTCCCACAGCATGTCGCGGGTCATTGTGAAGGGGGTGGGTGCCTCGTAGCTGTTCGCGATCACCTCGTTCACATCCAGCGGAGGCAGTGCCGAGTGCGTGTAGGCCGGGTCGTTCCACACGCGCTCGAATTCCGCTACGTGATCGAGTAAGCCGCTCTGCTCCATCGTCTCCTCCTGCGCATGTCAGGCACGGGCCGAGGGGGCCAGTGAGCGTGCCGCGCCCGTTCCGAACGGGACCGTCGCTCTCCTCGCGGTGCTTCCGCGTCCTGGCCCGCGCTCCTCCCGATCTCGTCGCTGCTGGTCCCGTCCCGTTCTTCGCGGCCTCGATTCTTATGATGGAACGGTTGAGCGCCAGGGTGGGCGTAGGCAAGGATCACTTTGTCAAGTTTCGATGCGCCCCCCAACGACCGTCTCTTCACAGGTCATTGAGCCGTTTCGACGTCATGCTGATGACTGGTGAAGGACGAGGACGCTCCTCACGAGGTCGGTGCTGCAGCGGGGCTTCCGCAACAAATGCCTTCTACGACGCTCCCTCCACCTCGACAGGGTCCTCGACCGCCAAACCCTCAAAGCCCTCCTCGACCCGGCGCTCCCGCCCTCCGCGCAATCCCCCGACGGACGATGACCATTCCAGTGATAAGCGACGCCGAAGCCGCCGACTGGCTCACCGCCACCGCGGCCGGGGAGATCCTGACCCACGTCCGGACACACCACGGGCCCCGGGGAGCGAAGGTATCCCCGGGGCCCGGTGTATGGAGTCGAGCTGTTCGGCGGCGGTGGGACGACGCCACGTGGGCAAGGGCACCAGACGCCCCGAAAGCATCACTGGACGCGATCAGCTCAAAGGCGGATCACGACTTCAGAATGGAACGGCCAGCCCGGCCTGGCTCGGCAGCCCGCGCCCCCTGTTCCGCGTACGCTGCACGGTTGGCCCTCGGTCCTCAGCCCTTGAGGCCCGACCGGGAGACACCCTCGATGACCCAGCGCTGGGCCACGACGTACAGCAGCAGGACGGGCACGCTGGCGATCACCGCCCCGGCCATCAGCAGGTCATAGTGGATGCTGTTGGCGTTCTGGAAGTTGGCCAGGCCCGCGGGCAGGGTGAGCGAATCGGGGCTGAGCAGCACGTACAGCGGCCACAGGAAGTCGTTCCAGTTGGCGAGGAACGACAGCATGCCGAGCGTGGTCAATGCCGGTTTGGACAGGGGCAGGACGACTTTGAGGAAGATCTGCCACCGGTTGCAGCCGTCCAGTTCCGCGGCCTCCTCCAGTTCGGCCGGCACGGTGAGGAAGAACTGGCGGAGAAAGAACACCCCGAACGCGCCGGCCGCTCCCGGGACGATGACCGCGGGGAGACTGTCCACCCAGGCCAGCTCGTTGACGATCAGGAAGTTCGGGATGAGCAGGACCATCGGCGGCACGAACAGCGTCGCGACGATCGAGGTGAAGAACACCGTCCTGCCCCGGAACCGCATCCGTGCCAGGGCGTAGGCAGCCGGGGTCGCGGTGACCAGGACCAGAGCCGCGTGCGCGGCGGCGGCGAGGACGCTGTTGGCGAGCCAGCGCAGGACCGGACTGTCCGTGGCGCTGAGGATCTCCCGGTAGGCCTGCAGCGTGGCGGGGGAGGGGAACCACTGCGGATCCGTGGACCCCGCGGCCTCCCCGGTCTTGAAGGAGGTGACCACCATGTACGCGAGCGGGCTCAGGTACAGCGCCGCCACGACGGCCAGGACCAGGTGGAGCAGGGACCGGCGCAGACGCCGCGTGGCCGCGAGGGGCGGGCCTCCCGCCTGGCTCCGCCCGTCGGCGTCGGGGTGCCCCCCGGCCGTCCGCCACTGCTTGGTCTCCGTGTGGGTCATCGTCCCTCCTGACGCTCGCGGAAGACACGGAAGACCACCGCGCTGGCCGCCATCAGGGCGAGCGCCAGGATGAAGCTCATGGCGGACGCCGACCCCATCTCGAAGCGCCGCAGACCTGTTTCCGCGATGAGGAAGATGGCGGTCTTGGTCTCGTCGGCGGGAGCCCCGCCGGTGATGATGTACGACTGGCCGAACATGTTGGCCGAGGCCAGGAGCGTGGAGTTCACGACGAACAACGCGACCGGCCGCAGCCCCGGGAGTGTGACGTGCTGGAAGCGCTGCCAGGCGCCGGCTCCGTCGACCTTGGCGGACTCGTACAGTTCGGCCGGGATGTCCTGCAGACCGGCGAGGTAGATCACGGAGTTGAAGCCGAGCGTCCACCACACGGTCACCAGGACCAGGGCCCACCAGGCGGCAGGGGTGTCGGTCGTCCACTGGATGTCGTCGGGCAGACCGATGAGCCCCAGGTAGTGGTTGACCAGGCCGATGTTGCCGTCGAGCAGGAACCGCCACAGAAGACCGACGACGGCCACGCCCAGGACGTACGGGGCGAAGTAGACGGCCCGGTAGAGGTTGCGGCCGCGGAA
This sequence comes from Streptomyces sp. NPDC094143, assembly GCF_040303825.1. NCBI lineage: Bacteria > Bacillati > Actinomycetota > Actinomycetes > Kitasatosporales > Streptomycetaceae > Streptomyces > Streptomyces sp. NPDC094143. Next base: position 16,674 of record NZ_JBEOTZ010000068.1, on the reverse strand, counting down.
CCTGCCGTTCATGAGCAGGGCGGTGAACAGCGGCACGATCAGCAGCAGGGGCGTCGAGAGCAGGGTGAAAATGCCCGTGGCGCGCATGGCCTGCCAGAAACGAGGCGCGTCCACACTCCCTGGGTCGAACAACTCCCGGTAGTTGTCGAGTCCCACGAAGGGCTTGGCCGGCAGGTTGATGTCCCATTGGTGCAGGCTGATCCACAGTCCGTAGCCGATGGGGATCACCACGAAGGTGAGGAAGAGCACCAGGTACGGTGCCATGAACACATAGGGTGTCCACCACTGGTAGGAGCGTGAGACAGCCCGGACCGCGGTGAGGTCCGCGTCCCGTTCTCGCGGGTCCTTCGTGGCGGACGGGATTGTCAGCCGTCGCACCGGGATCGCCTCACTTCGCGTACTTCTGCTTGTTGTCGGCCAGGATCTTGTTGGCGGTCTTCACCCCGTCGGCCAGTGCGTCGCCCGGCGATTGCTGGCCCAGAACGGCCTTCTGGACGGCCAGTTCGAGTGCCTTGCTCTGCACGTCGCCCAGGCCGGGGAGGGCCGGCAGGAAGCGGAAGACGTCGACATTCCGGGCGAGCGGGGTCTGCGGCAGACGGGACACCTCGGGAGTGGCGCGGACGCTGTTGCGAGCCGGGATCATGCCGGCCTGAGCCCACTCCGTGGAGCGCTCACTCATGTAGTCGATGAAGAACTTCGCGGCCTGCACCTTGTTCTTGTCCCGCCCGGCCTGGGACGTCAGGACGAAGTTGTGGCTGGCCGTCCACACCGCGGGCGTGGACCCGATCGTGGGCAGGGACGACATGTTCCACTTGATCCTCCTGGCGGTCGACTTGAGGTCGTTGATCTGCCAGATGCCGTCCCAGGTGAAGCTGACCTTGGCGTTCTTGAAGGCGTTGTACTGGGAGTCCTGCGCGACCTGCCCAGGGCTGTAGCCCTTGCGGATCTGCTCGGTCATCCAGGCCAGGGCCTCCTCGCCCGCTTCTGAACCCCACAGGGCCTCGGTGCCCTCCTCGTTGTACAACTCACCGCCGAACTGCCACAGCAGGCTCATGAACATCAGGTGCGCCGGCCACTTGTTGGGCATCCAGAAGGGCTGGGCGATGCCGGCGGACTTCAGTTCCTTGAGCGCCTCCTCGTAGCCGGCGCGGTCGTCCGGGGCCTTGCCCAGTCCGGCGCGGCTCAGGTGCCGCGCGTTCCAGTAGTCGGCCAGGCAGTGCACGTCGAGGGGGACGCTGTAGCGCTTGCCGTCGTAGATGCCGGCCTGCCACACCGCGGGGATGAAGTCGGACTCGGTCAGCTTCAGGGCGGAGACGACGTCGTCCAACGGCATGAGCGTGCCGCGCACGGCAAACGTGGCGATCTGGTCGTTGTGGATTACGGCGATGTCCGGGCCCTTGCCCGCGCTGATGGCGGTGGGCATCGCCGGGTAGAGGTCCTCCCAGCGCCGGGTGGTGTTCTTGACGGTGATGCGGCCTTCGTACTTCTTGTTGAAGGAGGCGAGCATGGCCTGCATGTGCGGGCCGTCGCCGCCGGTGAAGCCGTTCCAGTACTCCAGGGTGACCTTGGGGCCCTTGTACTCGTCGCCGCTGAAAGCGGGGGTGTCGTCGGTGTCGTTCTGTCCGGCACCCACCTTGGTGCCGCCGCCGCACGCCGTGAGGACACCGGCCACGGTGACACCGGCGGCCGCGCCGAGGAACGTCCTGCGGTGGACGGCGGACGAGGGGGAAGCGGTGCTGTGCGTCATTTCCTGCTCCTGAGATGGGTATGCGGTGTCGAAGGGGGCGGCGGTGCAGTGGAGGGGCTCAGGCCGCGGAAAGGCGGATCATGCTCCAGCTGACCGGGGGGAGGTCCGCGCTGAGGACGTGTTCGTCGATCTTGGTGCCGCTGACGTCCCGCGGCCGGACCCGGTCGGGCGCGGCCTCGGTGTTGGTCGCCGCGCGATCCGTGTCGTGCAGGATGACGTGCTCCGCGACGCGGTGCTGGGGGAAGGCGCGCAGGTCGACGGAGAGGGCCAGCTCCTCCCGGGCACTGCGGTTCACCGCGAAGAGCACGACCTCCTCGCTTGCCTCGTCGTGGGTGGCGGTCGCCCACAGGGCGGGAACGGGGCCGTACTTGGCCGTGTCGACGAGCGGGGAGTCCGGCTCCACGCGCAGCACGGTGCCGCGGGCGTGGCGGGCCGTGCGGGCGAAGGGGTGGAAGATCGTCTGGCGCCACGCGGGGCCGTCGGGCCGGGTCATGATGGGCGCGATGACGTTGGCGAGCTGGGCCTGGCAGGCGGCTCCCACGCGGTCGGCGTGCCGAAGCAGGGTGATCAGCAGGCTGCCCACGACGACGGCGTCGGTCACGTCGTAGACGTCCTCGATGAGTTCGGGCGCCTCACGCCAGGGCAGGGAGGACTCGCCGCCGAACCGGTGCTGGTACCAGACGTTCCACTCGTCGAAGGACAGCTTGATCTTCTTGTCGCTGCGTACCCGCGCTCCCACGTGATCCGCGGTCGCGGTGATCGCGGAGATCATGCGGTCCATCTCCTCGCCACTGGCCAGGAAGGAGTCGACGTCACCGTTCTCGGGCTGGTAGTAGGCGTGCAGCGAGATGTAGTCGACGAACTCGTAGGTGTGCTCGAGGACCGTCGCCTCCCACGCGGCGAAGGTGTCGATGTAGGCGTTGGAGCTGCCGCAGGCCACCAGCTGCAGATCCGGGTCGAAACGCTTCATGGCGCGGGCGGTCTCCGCCGCCAGGCGCCCGTACTCGTGCGCGGTCTTGTGGCCCATCTGCCAGGGGCCGTCGAGCTCGTTGCCGAGGCACCACATGCGCACGTCGTGCGGCCGGTCCACGCCGTGGGAACGGCGCAGGTCGGACAGGGCGGTGTCCTGCGGGTAGTTGGTGTACTCCAGCAGGTCGAGCGCCTCGGCGACGCCGCGGGTGCCCAGGTTGAGGGCCATCATCGGCTCGACGCCGGCCTTGCCGGCCCAGGCCATGAACTCGTTGAGTCCGAAGGCGTTGCTCTCCAGACTCCGCCACGCCAGGTCCAGCCGCCGGGGCCGCTCGGACACCGGTCCTACCCCATCCTCCCAGCGGTAGTTGGAGACGAAGTTGCCGCCCGGGTAGCGCACGGTCGTGACGCCGAGTTCCCGCACGAGGTCCAGGACGTCGGTGCGGAAGCCGTCCTCGTCGGCGGCCGGATGCCCGGGCTCGAAGACACCGGTGTAGACGCACCGGCCCATGTGCTCCACGAAAGAGCCGAACAGCCTGCGGTCGACGGTGCCGACCTCGAAGGCCGGGTCCAGAGTGAGTCGCGCTGTGACCATGCGGGGGAACTCCTGGGGGTGTGACGGAGGGGAAGCCGGCCGCGGCCACCGTCTCCTTTCCGCTGCCGCGGACAGGGGCGGAACGGGGCGACCACGACACACGCACGCCACCGGTGCGTCGCTTGTGGGGAGTACGATTACATCGTTGAAACAGCGTCGTAAAGTGGTCGGACAACAGTTGCTCGAATCGTGGCCGTGACTGCGGGCGGGACGAATGGTGACCGTAGCGATCAACCCCTGTGCCAGGGTGGTCCTCGCCGCGTGAGTGAAGGCGCCCCCGGAGGCGCAGTGGAGGTGATCTGGTGGCAGCCAGTCTCAAGGACGTCGCAGCCCTGGCCGGAGTCTCGGTGAAGACCGTGTCGAACGTGGTGAACGGCTACACCTACGTCGCCCCTTCGACCCGGGAGAAGGTCGAACGCGCCCTGGCGGAACTGGACTACCGCCCCAACCTGTCCGCCCGCAACCTGCGCCAGGGACGCACCGGTGTGGTCGCCCTCGCCCTCCCCGAACTCGACGCACCGTACTTCGCGGAACTGAGCCGTTTCGTCATCGACGCGGCGACCGAACGGGGCTGGACCGTCATCATCGAGCAGACGGACGGGCGGCCGGAACGCGAACGGCAGGTCCTCGAAGGGATCCGTGAGCAGCGCATCGACGGCCTGATCTTCAGCCCGATCACGGTCGGGCGCGACGAGCTGGCCGACCGCAACGACTCCACCGCGCTGGTCCTGCTCGGTGAGCGGATCGTCGAGGGCCCGACCCACCACGTCGCCATCGACAACCAGCGCGCGGCGAAGGAGGTGACCGAGCACCTGCTGTCGCTCGGACATACCCGCATCGCCGCGATCGGGCGTCAGACCAGCCCGAACGCGAACACGGCGCACCTGCGGCTGGCAGGCTACAAGGAGGCACTGGCCTCAGCCGGACTGGCCTACGACGAAGCGCTCGCGCCGCCGACCGACTCCTACCACCGCAGGGACGGCGCGGAGGTCATGACGCGGCTCCTCGCCCTGAACGAGCCGCCGCAAGCGGTCTTCTGTTTCAACGACCTCCTGGCACTCGGCGCCCAGCGCACCGCACTCGCCCAGGGCCTGCGCATACCCAAGGACGTGGCGGTCGCGGGATTCGACGACATCGAGGACGGCCGCTACAGCACGCCGACGCTGACCACCGTCTCCCCGGACAAGGAACAACTCGCCCGCGTCGCGGTCGGGATGCTGGAGCAACAGATCTACGGCTCCCGGCACACGGGCAGCCGCCCGCTTCCGCGGGAAGTGACGGCGGCACACAGGTTGCTCGTGAGGGAGAGCACGAGTGGTCATGGTTCCGCGTGTCAGCTCCCAGGCGCGTCGGTCACCTCCTCGCCCAGGTAGGCCTCGGCGTCCCGCTTCAGCTTCTGCAGCACGAAGGCGCTGATCTGCCGCGGGTTGAAGGGCTTCCCGTCGAGCTCGATCTTCCAGTCCGTGCCCATGCGCCTGCACGGACGGGGTGGCACCGACCACGGGCGGGCAGTCGATGCCGAGAAGCAGCGCAGCACCGTCGAGCGGTGCATCAACCGCCTCAAGCAGCGGCGAGGCATCGCCACCGCTACGCGAAGACCGCCACCATCTACCTGGCCGGACTTCACATCGCGGGCCTCTTCCTCTGGTCCACCCGATGATCCAGACGAAGCTGCCTATGCCGCGGGCGGGAATCGGTCCCGCACCCGTGCCCTCACCTGCCTCCGCCGGAACCCAGGCGGAGGTAGGCGGCCGTGAGGTACGTGTGCGCCGGGGGCAGGGCGACGGCGGTGCACAGGAGCGCCGCCGTCGCCACCGGGGCGAGCACGCCCGCGGCGTGCGCGACATAGGTGTTGGGGGTGAGACCGGTCAGGACCGCGTCACGTGCCGCGGAGTGCAGCGGCTCCGCGAACTGCCGGACCAGTAGCCAGACGGCACTCGTGCAGGCGGCACCGAGCAGCCAGGCACCCAGCAGCCAGGGCAGCGCGGCACGGTGCCGCATCAGGTGCCACGAGCGCCGCAGCGCGGCGCGGGGCGCGAGGCCGTCCACGGCGCTCGCGGCCGGGGCGAGCAGGAAGCCCGCGCGCAGCAGGACCGTCGCCGGAGTCAGCATCAGCGCGATCCCGGTCGGGGTGAACGGCCCGTCGCTGCCGAACGGGTCGACTCCGGGAACGGCGTCGACCGCGAGACCGAGCCCGACGCAGAAGGCACCGCTCGCCAGCGCCGCCGACAGCACCAGGGTGCTGCGCAACACGTAGACCGCCGCGAGTCGCGGAACGCGGGAACGGGTGCGCCGCCACAGACCGCGCGCCGTCAGGGACGGGCCCCGCGGGGCGGTGACACACACCGTGCACGCCGCGTGCACCACCGCCGCGACGAGGCCCGCGGCCAGCAGGAGGACGGGCACGGCGCCGAGGGCCGGCAGCAGCACCGACTCGGGCTGGGCGAAGTTGGGGTCCTCGGACCGTTCGGCCGCGAGCTTGTCGTGCCACGCCTGCGTGAAGCGGGGCCAGGCCAGGGCGAAGGCCGTCACGGTCGCGGCCAGCCCCGTCGCACAGGCCAGCACGACAGTGCCGAGGACGAGCGGCGGCAGGGACCGGCCCTGCCGCCGCAGGGCCCCGAAGGCCGGTCCCAGGCGGTCCGCGGCGACGTCCCCGGTGCGGTTCCGTACCGATTGGTCCGTGGGCCTCACGTCCGAAGTTCCGTCCGGATCCCCGCCGGCGCGTGCCGTCACCGCTGGAGGCGGTCGACCGCCTGCTTGGCCTCCAGCAGGCCGGCCCCGGTGGCCTCGCGGTACTTCCTGATCGCCGGTATGTGCTGTCCGGCACGCACCAGGGCCGCCACCTCCGCCAGGTCGGGGTCGTCGTCGGGCACGCCGTGGTGCCGCATGAGGAGGTCGAGCCTGTGGTCCAGCCGGGCGATCCGCCGGTCCAGCCGGCGGGCCCGGCTCTCCAAGGTCGCCATGACCGTCAGTCCGACGAGGACGACGAGCAGACCGATCAATGTGTGCATGACAGTGCCTTTCCGGTGGGGCGGGACGGGCCGGAATCGGCGGCGTCCGGGAGGGGGAATGGGCGCTCCGGGCACGGCGTGCCACGGCCCCCGGGACATCAGGGCTGTTCGGGTCCGCGGGCCGGGCGCGGCTCCACCAGGCCCGAATCGTAGGCGAGGACCACCGCCTGCACCCGGTCGCGCAGGCGGAACTTCTCCAGGATGTGCGCGACGTGCGTCTTCACCGTCGTCTCGCCGATGTTCAGTTCCACGGCGATCTCGGAATTGGACAGTCCGCGCGCCAGGACCCGCAGCACGTCCAGTTCACGGCCGGTCAGCACGTCCAGACGCGGGGGGACCGGGGGAGCGGCGTCCGAGGGGAGGCGGGCGAAGCGCTCCAGCAGGCGCCGGGTGACCCGGGGCGCGAGCACGGCCTCGCCGGCGGCCACCGTACGGATGGCCGAGACCAGGGAGTCGGCGGGACCGTCCTTGACGAGGAAGCTGCTCGCCCCGGCCCGCAGGGCGTCGACCACGTGCTCGTCGAGGTCGAACGTGGTCAGGACGACGACCCGGCTGGGCAGACCGCTCCCGGCGATCAGCCGGGTCGCCTCGACCCCGTCCATCCGCGGCATGCGGATGTCCATGAGGACGATGTCCGGTGACAGCCGCCGGGTCGCCTCGACGGCCTCGTGGCCGTCGGCCGCCTCGCCGACGACCTCGATGTCGGGCTCCGCCTCCAGGATGTAGCGGAAGCCGGTCCGGATCATCGGCTGATCGTCAGCCAGCAGGACGCTGATGGATCCCATGGTGCGCGGTTCCCCCCTTGTTCGCGATGCCGTCGTCCTCGGGCACGTCCAGGACGGCGTGGACGCAGTAGCCGCCGCCCGGGCGGCGGCCGGTGTGCAGTGTGCCGCCCGTGGCGGCGATGCGCTCCCGCATCCCCAGCAGACCATGACCGGAGCCCTCCGCGGTCACGTGGGGTCCGGCCGGGGCCTCCCCGGCGCCGCCCGGCCCGTCGTCGCAGACGCGGACGTGCAGCCGTCCCGGTTCCTCCTCCCACAGCAGCCGCACCCGGGCGTGGGTGGCGCCGGCGTGCTTGACGGTGTTGGTGAGCGCCTCCTGCACGACGCGGTACACCGTCAGGTGGCAGCCCGCGGGCAGCGCCACCTCGGGGCCCGACACCTCGTAGTCGACGTCCAGGCCGGCGGCCCGCACGGCGTCGACGAGGGCGGGCAGCGCGTCGATGGTCGGCTGGGGCGGCTCCTTCGACGGTGCGCCCTCCGCGTCCTCCTCGGTGCGCAGCACGTCCAGCAGCCGGCGCAGCTCGGTGACGGTGTCCCGGCCCGTCTGCTCGACGGTGGCGTGCAGTTCGTGCGCCTTGTCGGGCGACCGGTCCTGGATCCGGTCGGCCGCGATCGTCTGCACCACCATCAGGCTCACGTTGTGGGCCACGATGTCGTGCAGCTCGCGCGCGATCCGCGCCCGTTCCTGCATCACCGCGGCCCGCGCGTTGGCGGCCTGCTCGCGTTCCAGGGCGGCCGCGCGCTGCATGGCCTCGTCCCGTACGGCCGTCCGGGCCCGGGACAGCCGGCCCAGGGCCCACGCCGCCAGCAGCAGCACGGCGTCGGTCAGCAGCGCCGCGAGCCGGTGCCCCGCCGGTGCGAGGAAGGCCTCCGCCAGCGCGCTGAGCGGAATGAACACGGCCGCGACGAAGGTCGTCACCCACGGCGAGCCGCGTACGGCCGTCAGGAACACGGCGGTGGCCACGGCCAGGTAGGTGGGACCGATCGACGTGCCCTCCGGCCCGGCGAGCTGCGGGACGTAGGACAGGTGCTGCAGCGTCCCGGCCGCGACCGCCATCACCAGCAGGCCGGCCAGCGGCGCGCGGCGGTGCACCGCCAGGGGGAGCGTGGACAGCAGCACCAGCACGAGCCACCACTCGTCCGGCTGTCGCAGGGACACGCTGTCCGGGGGGACCGCCTGCGGCAGGGCGAGGCACGCGGCCGCCGCCAGGACGGCCAGCGTCAGGTCCGTCACCGCGGCGGGCACCTGGCGGCCCGCGAGTGACCCCGGTTCTTTCATGCTCCCACGGTAAAGGGCCTGCTCATCCGGCCTGCCCCCTCTGGGGTCGGAATCGCGTGGCCGCCTTCCTTCTCCCGGTCTCCTCCCTGAGGAGGAGGAGCGCCGCGCACGGGGTGGCGCTGTGCCCAGCGGCCTCGTCCCGGTGGCGGAAGCGCCGGCGCGCCTCAGCCGCCGGACGGAGCGGGCGATTCGACGTACCGGCGGAGGCCACGGGCCCCGGACGCCGGTGGACTGGACACATCCCCGCACCCGTCGACGATCCAGAGGCAGCACATGCTCGGAGCACGCAGCCGGAAAGCCACCCCCGGCGCCCCCATCGGCATCGACCCGTCACTCACCGCCGTACGCATGACCCAGGTGACCAAGAAGTACGGTCGCGGGCCGTCCGCGGTCGTCGCACTCGACGACGTCAGCACCGGCATCCCCGCCGGCGGCTTCACCGCCGTCATGGGCCCGTCCGGCTCCGGCAAGAGCACCTTCCTGCACTGCGCCGCCGGGCTCGACCGGCCGACGTCCGGAACCGTCCAGCTCGGCGGGCAGGATCTCGGCGGGCAGGATCTCGGCGAGCTGGACGAGAAGCAGCTCACCCGGTTCCGCCGGACCCGCATCGGCTTCGTCTTCCAGGCCTTCAACCTGCTGCCGTCGCTCACCGTGGAGCAGAACGTCACCCTGCCCCTGCGGCTGGCCGGAACGCAGCCGGACCGCGACGCGCTCCACGGGGTCATGGCCGCGGTCGGCCTCACCGGGCTGCTCGGCCGGCGCCCCTCGCAGCTCTCCGGCGGACAGCAGCAGCGGGTCGCCATCGCCCGCGCCCTCGTCACCCGCCCCGAAGTGATCTTCGCGGACGAACCGACCGGTGCGCTCGACCCCGACACCGCCGACGAGATCCTCGCCCTGCTCAGGCAGGCGGTGACCGACCTGCACCAGACCGTGGTGATGGTCACGCACGACCCGGTCGCCGCCCAGCACACCGACCAGGTCCTCTTCCTCGCCGGGGGACGCGTGGTCAGCCGTGTGGACTCGCCGTCCGCCGCCGAGGTCAAGAGCGTCATGACCGAGCTGCGGAGGACCCGCTGATGCTGCGGATCGCCCTGGCCACCCTGCGCGCCCGCGGCGGGGCCTTCGCCGCCACGTTCACCGCGCTCCTGCTCGGCGCGGCCGTGATCAGCGCCTGCGGAGTCCTGCTGGAATCCGGCCTGCGCTCCACCCTGCCGCCCGAACGGTACGACAGGGCTCCGCTGATCGTCGCCGGCCGGCAGTCCGTCGACCTCGACGTGAAGTCCGCCGACGGAACCGACTACCGCAGCTCCCAGCCGCTGCTCGAACGCCCGCGCCTCGACGCCTCCCTGGCCCGCGACCTCACCGCGGTCGAGGGGGTCGCATCCGTGGTGCCCGACCGCCGCGTCACGGTGCGTCTGCTGGCCGGAGAGGGTGCCGTCACCGGCGCCAACGGGTCCCTGCCGCAGGCGCACACCTGGTCGAGCCGCGTCCTGGGAGGCTTCCGCCTCACCGAGGGGCACGGCCCCCAGGGGGCCCACCAGGCCGTCCTGGACACCCGCCTCGCGGCACGCGCCGGGGTACGGACCGGTGACACCGTCCGGCTCATGACCGCCTCCACCCCGCTCACCTTCCGGGTGGCCGGACTGGTGGCCCTGGACCGGGACCGCACGCCCCGCCAGGCGGTCCTCTACGTCTCCGGAGCCGCGATGCAGCGGCTCGCGCCCCACTCCGGTGCCTCCGCCGACGCGTTCGGCGTGTTCACCACGCCCGGCACCGCGCCCGCCACGGTGGCGCCCGCCCTGGAACGGGTACTGGCCGGACACCAAGCGGCCGTGTACACGGGGGACGCACGCGGTGAGGCGGAGTTCACCGACATCGCCGTCGGCGCGGCCAACCTCGTGGGACTGGCCACCGCCATCGGCGGCAACGTCCTGCTCGTGGCCGTGTTCGTGCTGTGCGCCACGACGTCCCTCGCCGTCCGCCACCGCCGTCGCGAGATGGCCCTGTTGCGCGCGATCGGCACCACCCCCGGGCAGCTGTACCGCATGATCACGGCGGAGTCGGCGGTGGCGGGCCTCGTCGCGGGAGTCCTCGGCTGCCCGCTCGGCGTCGGAGTCGTCCACTGGCTGAGCGGGCAGTTCGCCGGACGGGGCCTGGTGCCGCCGGACTTCCGGCCGGTCATCGGCCCGCTCCCGTTCCTCACCGCCGTCGGCGCCACCGTCCTGACCGCGGTGGCGGCGACCTCCGTCGCCGCCCGGCGGGCCGCCCGCGTCCGCCCCACCGAGGCGCTGCGCGAGGCCGCCGCCGAACCGGCGGGCCTCGGCAGGGGCCGCCTGATCACCGGCGGTGTACTGCTCGCGCTGTCCGTGTCCGCGCTGGGTCTCGGCCTCGGCTACCGGACCGACTTCCTCACCCTCGTAGGACTGGCCAACTCCCTCGTCCTGCTGCTCGTGATCGCCGCCGCGGTCCTCGGACCGCTGATCGCCCGCGCCGCCACGGCCGTCCTCGCACCGCTGATGGACCGGACCGGTGTCACCGGCTGGCTCGCCGCGGTCAACTCACGTGCCGGGGCCGCCCGGACGGCGGCCGCGATCACCCCCATCGTCCTCGCGGTGTCCTTCGCCGCGACGGTCGTCTTCACCCAGACCACCCAACTGAGCCGGTCCGCCGACGAGATACGCTCCGGCACCGTCGCCGACCACGTGGTCACCGCGCCCGCCGGCATGTCACCGGAGTTCGCGCGCCGGGCCGCCGAACTGCCGGGGGTGACGGCCGCCACCGGTGTGGTCCGCTCCACGGCGATCGGCGTGGGTTCGCTGCTCGGCACGGAGGAGACCGTCTCGCTGACCGCGCAGGGACTGCGACCCGCGGCCCTCTCCGCCACCGTCGACCTGGACGAACGGGAAGGAGACCTCTCCGCCCTGGCCCCGGACACGGTCGCCCTCAGCACCACGGCCGCCTCCTGGCTGGGACTGGGCGTCGGCGACCGGGCCCGGCTGTACCTCGGGGACGGCACGCCCTTCACCGGCGAGGTGATCGCCGTGTACGGGCGGGGACTCGGCTTCGCCGACCTCACCTTCGACCACGACCTGCTGCTGTCCCACACCACGGCGGGCCTGGACCAGGCGGTGCTGGTCCGGTCGGCCCCCGGCGCCGACGGCGACACCGCGCGCGAACTGTCCGCGCTGGCACGGGCCTACCCGGGTGCCACGCCGAGCGGCGCACTGGCCGCCGACGCACAGGTGGCGGAGCATCGGGCCGTGGCATGGGTGAACTACGTGGTGGTCGGGGTCATCCTCGCGTACACCGCCCTCACCGTCGTCAACACGCAGGCGATGAACACCGCCTCCCGGCGCAGGGAGTTCGCTCTGCTGAGGCTGACCGGCAGCAGCCGGGCGCAGGTGCTGGGGATGGTGCGGCGGGAGAGCTTCGCGGTGGTGGCGGTCGGAGGGGTCCTGGGCACGCTGCTGTCGGTGCCGCCCCTGACCCTGGTCACCCTGGCGCTGACGGGCGGACCGGTTCCGGCCGTGCCGCCGCTCGGCTGGCTCGCGATCGTCGGATCGACGGCGCTGCTGGCCATGGCCGGCGCGATGCTGCCCACCCGCCTGTTGCTGCGCGTCCGCCCAGTGGAGGCGATCGGGACGAAGGAATGACGGAGGACTGCGGGATGAAGGAATGACGGTGGAATGGCGAGCAGTTGGCCGTGCTACCGGCACACCGACAAGCCGACCTCACCAAGTGGGAGCAGGCCAGCACCGCCTCACACACGGGTGCGCTGTCCGATCTGCGCAAGCACGGCCTGGTGGAAAACGGCGGGCAGCTCCCGGGCGGGGACAGGCTGCGCAACCTGACGCTGAGGGCGGTGGCGAGGGGGCGCAGTCCGCCGTGGGCTTGCCGGTCGTAGATGGCCATGCGGTCTGGTGCGGCTGCTGTGAGGACGGCGGAGGCGAGGGCGTCACCGGTGCGGAAGGTAGGTGCGCGAGGGCGGCGCGGCCGGCTTGTGCTGCTGCGCTGCGGCTGAGGGAGGTGTCCCGGGCGGCTTTCGCGGCTGTGGCGGTTGCGCGGCGTGCGTCGGTGTCTGCGAGCGCCATGAGTTCGGCCGCCCAGGGTGTGTCGGCTCTGAGCCGTTTCCACATCAGCAGTGCTCCGATGTCGGCTTTGCCGATGCTTCCGCTGGTGCATGCACGTTGGGTCACTTCTTGCAGGGTCTCGTCGCGGTATGGGCTGACGGTGTCGGTGCAGGCCTGGCGGGCGGTGGCGAGGCGCTGCCATTGTTCGGGTGCGAGGGCGAGCGGTTGCTCGGCCACAGCTTGCTGCTCCCTCTTCTCCTGGGGGATGAGGCAGGGGGTGGTCAGCCGCTGGCTGGGGGTTCCCGGAGTGCTTGAAAGATGCGCGCCGGGTGTTCGTCCTGGGGGTTGTCGGGGTCTGCTGCAGGGGCGTGGAGGAGTGGGCCGAGGCGGCTGTACAGCGCGTCGAGGCCGATGAGCGCGTCAAGGCTATGCAGGGTGTCCCTGTCGATGACGGGGAACGGCGACCGGTCGGGCGAGAGTAGTACGGCGAGGAGGGCAAGCGGGTCCCACTTCTGGTCGAAACGTTCGTTGATCCAGGTCCGGCAGGCCTCGGAGTCAGTGTGGCGCCATGCCCAGATGAGCGTGATCTGCAGCTCGGTGAGTTCGTCGATGGGCGGCGTGCGGAGGTGGCGAGGTGCCGTGCGATCTCGTGGCTGATCAGTGAGCGGGCCTCACCGATCCAGTCGGGCGTGGCCGCTGCCTGTGTGTGATCAGTTCGTCCGCCCGCGGCAACAAGCAGCACCCGGTCTTCCAGAGGCAGACTCCACGGCCGGCCCTTGCGTACCGGGTCCGTACCCTCGCGCCTCAACGTGGTGATCAGCTTGCCGAACTGCCTCGGGCTCAGCCCGGTGAACGATGCTATCCAGGACGGCGCCGACGCCGTGATCACACCAGCCACGAGCAGTTAGGGTGCCTCCGTCGAGCCGACGGACTGGAGACGAATGATGGCGCACGACGAAGCCCTGCAGCTCGCGGCGGCATTTCTCGCTGGCAGGGATCCGTTCGAGGGGGATCGGCCCGCTGACGCGTGAGCCGCTCTCGGTGGGCGGCACCCTGATGCCGGGGACCTCGATGAACACGGGGCTGCGGTGGCGGTACTTCTCGCACCGGGTGTCGATGGCCTCCTCGACGCGGCGGAAGAACTCCATGCCGTGTCCGCGGCCCAGGCCGGGGGTGCGGACGCTGGCCGGGGCGACGGCCCAGACGGGCCCCGGGGCGGTGTCGGCCAGGGCGTCGTCGGTGAGGTGCTCGGGGAAGGGCGGCCAGGCGGCGGCTGGCGGCGACCGCAGGGATGTTCAGGCGGCGCTTCCACGGCTGGCCGTCGGTGGCCGCGGCGACGACGAGCGGCTGGTCGGGTTTGGCCAGCAGGACGGTGGCGACACCCTTCCAGGAGGTGGCGAGGAGGGTGGTGGTGGCGTTCACGGTCAGCGCGTGGCGGCGGGAGTGCCCGCTGGCGGCGGTGCCGATGGTGATACAGGGCAGCAGGTGGCGCACGATGCCCTTGCGGTCGGGTGCGGCGGGCAGTTCGTGGCCGATCGCGGCCAGGCGGCCGTCGGTGCACAGGGCGAAACGAACGGGGGCGCCGTTGTTGCGGGGCCACTCGAGTGCGGCGAGTTTCTCGGCCAGGCGCCAGCGGGCGAGTTCGCCCGGCCACCAGCCGCGCGAGCGCTTGCCGGTGCTCGGCGGCGGGGACAGGACGGCGCAGCGGGGCTCGGCCCGGGCGAGGAGTTCGGCCAGCTGTTGGCCGACGCGTCGGCCGTCGGGGTCGGGGACCACGGCTTCGGCCCAGTAGCGGAACACGTCGCGCCGGTCCTCTGCGCTGATCGGCGCCGCGCACAGGAGTTCGTAACAGCCGTCGTTCCACTGCCAGCGCGCCCGGTGCCCGCCGCCGCGCGCGCAGGACACACTCCAGCGCCCGGTAGGGCGGCTGCACGTCCAGACCGGTGCTGACGTTGCGTTTGTACTCGCGCGAGAGCTCCATGGCCAGGTCTATGACGGGGGCGTCGGGCCGGTAGGCAATTACCTCAGTCAGCGGGAGCGGTGCGGAACTGCAGCAGGCGGGCCTGCTTGCGGGCGACGCTGTCGAGCGGGCGGCTCATGCGTACTCTCCCAGGTAGGCGTCAAAACCCGCGCGCAGCGCGGGGAGCAGGTGCTGGGCGTGGGCGTACTCGGCGATTTCCTCGATGGTGTGGCCGTTCCAGCACGCCCGGGACGGGCAGCAGCCGATCCGGCGCTGTGCAGCAGGTGCCGCCCTTCGGTAGCTAGGGCGGTGGCCGCTTGGGCTGGCCGGTTCGGGTGCCTTACAGGTTGTTCGTGTAGAAGCTGGTGAGTCGTTCGACGGCGGCGTCGACGTATGCGGGTTCGTCGTACATCTCGTAGTGGCCCGCGCCGTCGATCACCATGAGGTCGACGGGGTTGGGGGCCAGCTTCCACAGCTGCATGCCCATGTCGTAGGAGCCGGTGTTGCCGATGCGTCCGGCGAGGATGACCTGCAAGGGCTGGGTCATGAGCTGATCGGCCAGGTGGAAGGCGTCGTAACCCAGCAGGAGGGAGTCGCTGCGCAGGAGGCGCCGGTTCGTGGAGTGTTCGTTGCCGCCGCGCTCGGTGCGGTAGTAGGTGATGGCCTGAGTGGTGTCGATGTCGGTCAGGCCCGCTGCCGCGGCGTCCTCGAGGGTGTCGGGCAGCCAGTTCACGCGGGTCATCTCGCCGGAGCGGGCCTCTTCGGTCCGTGCGTCCGCGAGGGCGTCGAGTGCTGCGGCCGGACCGTCGGGGGAGCAGCTGCGGAACGCGTTGCCGATGTTGACGGGGACGACCGTGCCGACCGCTTTGATGCGATGGTCCGTGCGGGCGGTGTGCACGGCGTAGCCGCCGCCGGCGCAGATGCCGAGGACGCCGATGCGCTGCGGGTCGATGCCGGGGGTCGTGGTGAGCAGGTCGATGGCGTAGGAGATGTCCTCGCCTCGGCGGTAGGGGTCTTCCAGGTCGCGGGGCTCGCCCTGGCTCTGGCCCTGGTGTCCGGGGTCGAGGACGAGCGCGGCGATGCCGCGGGCGGCGAGACGGGAGGCGTAGTTGGCGCCGATCTGTTCCTTCACGCTGCTGCCTGGGGTGGAGAGCACGACGGCGGGCAGCGGTGTGCTGCTGTCGGCGTTGTCGGGCAGGTGGAGGTGTGCGGCGAGGTTGATGGGGCCGCGCGGGATCGTGAGGTGCTGGATCATGCCTGGCTTCCTTCGTGAGATTGTTGTTCCATAGGAGTCCAGTACGAGACCATATCTTGTACGATCCCTAACTAATACGAAACTGTACCACCTGAATGGAGGGGCCGCATGTCGGTCGACGGGGCGCAGCTGTGGACGCTGAACCAGCGGCTGCTGGCAGTCGTGATGGATGCCTGCACAAAGGAGCTGGCCGAGCTCGGGTTGGAGACGAAGGAGTTCTTCGTCCTGGCCGAGGTGGAGGCATCGCCGTACCCGGCCGAGATCGCGACCGCGCTACTGCTGCCCAAGGCCAGCGTGACGGTCTACGTCCGCAACCTCGTCACCAAGGGCTTCATCCGCCGCGAGATCGACGAGGCCGACCTGCGGCGTCACCGGCTCGTACTGACCGACGAGGGCACGAAAGCACGCGATCGAGCACTTGCAGCCCTCGCGGCGGAGTACGACCGCAGGCTGGCAAGGATCACTCCGCACGACCGCACCGAGCTGCAGCGCATCCTTCAGGAGATGCTCTCGCCCGCATGAGTCCATAGTCACGAGTTCGCCTGCCCCGGTGAAACCCTGCTCGCAAGTGAGTCGCCGGCACTCCGAGTCCTGCTCGGCAGCCTCGCCACCGCCCTGGGAGCCCTCTGAGCAGCCCAGACGCTGACCTAACACGACACCGCCCGGGGCCGTGCCAGGTAGCGGCTGGGATGCCGACATCGGCGAACGGGCCACGGACACGGAGCAGTTCAAGTGGACAATGGACAAGATCGAACCCTGTCCATAACTTCGGCTCCGCAGCACAACCAGGCCGCACATTGGGCACGGACTTGGAGATCCTTCGGCGGATCTGTTTGACCAGCGGGTAGATCGCGATCCCGGAGAGCGCGGTCGCTGTGACGCCTATCAGGATCCACAGCCATAACAGCACCACGGCCACGCCACCATTGCCGATGGCCAGGTCTCGGGTCCGGGCCCGGTACGTTTCCGCCGGTCATACGTGGGGGACTCGCCGACTGTGGTGGCG
>NZ_JBEOTZ010000067.1:0-21282 GCF_040303825.1 Streptomyces sp. NPDC094143 | reverse complement strand
GCCCGGCACCGACGGGGTGCCGGGCCGTCCGGTGCGTGGTGGTGGCCGGCAGCCGCCGGTTCGGAGGGCTCAGCCGCGCGGCTCTTCGCGGGACTCCAACCTGGCGACGGCCGCCGCCACTTGGGCCTGCCGGGCCCTCGCCGTCCGGGCGCGCAGGACGCCGAGCATCGTCAGGTAGCGGTCCGTGCGGCCGAGTGCCCGGAAGGCCGCCGCGGCCCCCGGGTTCCGCTCCAGCGCCGCCGCCAGGTCGCCGGGAACCTCGGCCTCCTTCTGTGACCCGTACGCCGCGTCCCAGCGACCGTCCGCCCGCGCCGCCGCCACCTGGGCGAGCCCGCCCGGACGCATCCGGCCCTCGGCGGTCAGTTCGCCGACCCGCCGGACGTTGACCAGGGACCAGAGGCTGCCGGGACGCCGCGGGGTGATCCGCTGGAGGTAGTACGAGGCGTCGAGTGTCTTGCGCTGCCCGGTGATCCAGCCGTGGCACAGCGCCACGTCGTTGACGTCGGAGGCGCTGACGGAGGAGATGCCCGAGCCCTTCTTCGCGACCCGGACCCACAACCCGGGGTGCGGGGCCGGGTGGGCGGTCAGCCAGGAGTCCAGCTCGGCCAGGGTCGCGAAGGCGAGGGGGCCGGTGTCGTGGGCGGCGGTCATGGCACCACCGTAGGAACAAGCAGGCCGGATGTCGTCCGCTAGGCGAGCAGGGCGCGGGCCTGTTCGCGCGCCGACGCGGCGGCGTCCGGGAAGATGCCGAGGCCGTGCGCGACCAGGGCGCCCTCGTGGAGCAGCATCAGCGCCCGGGCCAGCTCGCCGGCCCGGTCCGGGGCGATGTCCGTGACGAGGCGCGTGAACAGGTCGAGCATCCACTGCTTCTGCCCGGTGATGACCGGATGGGCCGGGTGGGCGGGGTCGCTGATCTCCGCGTGGGCGTTGACCATGCCGCACCCCTTGGGGCTGAGGTCCACGGCCCAGGCGCCCGTGGCGTCGAAGACGGCCAGGACCCGCTCGCGCGGATCGGGTCCCGCCGCGTCCAGGCGCTCGGCGAGGAAGGTCCGCCAGCGCTCGTCGCGGTCGGCCAGGTACTCCACGACGATCTGCTCCTTGGAGCCGAACCGGTCGTAGAGCGTCTTCTTCGTCACCCCGGCCTCGGCGGCGATGAGGTCGACCCCGACCGCGTGGATGCCGCGCTCGTAGAACAGCCGGGCGGCGGCGTCCAGGGCGCGGCGGGCGGCGGGGGTCATCGCGATCCGGTGCGGGGTCTGTGCGGGGGTGCCCATGGCATCCGAGTATACCGATCTGTATAGTAAGCCGGAATGATATACCGATCTGTCTACTCATCCTCCTGGTCGTGATGTCGTGAACCTCCTCCTCTCCCTCGCCTTCGTCCTGTGCTGGAGCTCCGGCTTCATCGGCGCCAAGCTCGGCGCGGGCAGCGCGTCCGCGCTCACGATCCTGATGTGGCGGTTCCTGCCGCTGGCCGTCGTCCTCGTCGCCGTCGCCGCCCTGATGCGGCCGGCCTGGCGGGGGCTCACCGCCCGGGACGTCGCCCGGCAGGCCGTGATCGGCGTGCTGTCGCAGAGCGGCTATCTGCTCAGCGTCTACTACGCGATCCAGCTCGGCGTCTCCAGCGGCACCACCGCCCTGATCGACGGGGTCCAGCCACTGGTCGCCGGGGCCCTCGCGGGGCCGCTGCTCGGGCAGTACGTCTCGGGCCGGCAGTGGATCGGCCTGGGCCTGGGGCTGAGCGGCGTCGCCGTGGTCACCCTGGCCGACGCGGCGGCCGGCACCGGCGTGGCCTGGTGGGCGTACGCCATCCCGCTGCTCGGCATGCTGTCCCTGGTCGCGGCCACGTTCCTGGAGAGCCGGTCCCGATCGCGGGTCGCGCCCTCGGTGTCGCTGACCGTCCACTGCGCGACCAGCGCCGTCCTCTTCAGCCTCCTGGCGCTCGGCACCGGGGCCGCGATGCCGCCGGCCGACACGGAGTTCTGGGTCGCGGTGGCCTGGCTGGTCGGTCTGTCCACCTTCGGCGGCTACGGGCTGTACTGGCTCATCCTGCGGCGTTCCGGGGTCACCAAGGTCAACACGCTGATGTTCCTCATGGCGCCGGTGACGGCCGTCTGGGGCGCGCTGATGTTCGGGGAGCCGTTCGGCGTCCAGACCGCCCTCGGGCTGGCCGTCTGCCTCGCGGCCGTCGTCATCGTGCACCGCGGCGGTGGGCGCGCGGAACCGGCGGTGACGGCCGCCCGGGGCGAGCCGTCGGAAAACCGGTGGACCCGGTCTGCCGGGCGCGCCTAACCTGCGGGGCATGTCCAGCCCCGAGGCGTCCAGACTGCGGCCACCGGCACTCCGGTGGCTGCTCGTGACGCCGATGCCGGGCCGCTGAGGCTGCCCGCTCGCTCCGCTGCCGGTGTGCCGTCCGACGTGTCATGTCCGTCGTCGGCTTCCGGGTGCGGAGTTTCCTCATGCCGTTCGCTCTTCTTCTGCTGGGCCTTGCCGTGTTCGCGCAAGGCACGTCCGAGTTCATGCTGTCCGGGCTGGTGCCGGACATCGCGCGGGATCTGGGGGTGTCCGTTCCCGCGGCGGGGGCGCTGACCTCCGCGTTCGCCGCGGGGATGGCCGTCGGGGCGCCGCTGGTGGCGGGGCTCGCGCGGCGCTGGCCGCGCCGGGGTGCGCTGCTGGCCTTCCTCGTCGTCTTCCTCGCCGTCCATGTCGCCGGTGCGCTCACCGGCAGTTTCGAGGTCCTGCTCGTCACGCGGGTGGTGGGCGCGTTCGCCAACGCCGGGTTCCTCGCCGTCGCTCTCGTGGCCGCCGTGGGGATGGTCCCACCGGACGCGAAGGGGCGGGCGACGTCCATGCTGCTGGGCGGGGTGACGCTGGCCTGTGTGGCCGGAGTTCCCGCCGGGGCCGTGCTCGGCGAACTGTGGGGGTGGCGTGCGGCGTTCTGGGCCGTGGCGCTGGTGTCGCTTCCGGCGCTGGTGGCGGTGGCGCGGTCCGTGCCGGGCGGTGCGGCCGGGGGTGCGCCGCCCGCGCTGCGGGGTGAGCTGCGGTCGCTGCGCAGCCCCCGGCTCGTGGGCACGCTGCTGCTGGGCGCCCTCGTCAACGGCGCGACGTTCTGCACCTTCACCTATCTCGCGCCGCTGGTCACCGAGGAGACGGGGCTGGGCGACGGCTGGGTGCCCGGGGTGCTGGCGCTGTTCGGGGCCGGCTCGTTCGCGGGGGTGACCGTCGCGGGGCGGTACGCCGACCGGCGTCCGGTGCCGGTGCTCGCCGGCGGGGGCGTCGCGCTGTGCGCGGGCTGGTGCCTGCTGGCCCTCGGGGCCGGGCACCCGGCGGTGACGCTCGCGCTCGTCTTCGTCCAGGGGGCGCTGTCCTTCGGCGTCGGCTCGACCCTGATCTCCCAGGCCCTCTACGCGGCCCCGCAGGCACCCACGCTGGCCGGCGGTTTCGCCACGGCGGCGTTCAACGTGGGCGCGGCACTGGGCCCGTGGACGGGCGGAGCGGCGATCGGCGCCGGCTTCGGCTACCGATCGCCGGTGTGGGTCAGCGTGACGCTGATCGTGCTGGCGGGCGGCGTGGCGGGGTGGGTGCGGCGCGAGCGGGAGGGGGCCTCGGTACGACACTGAGCCCTTACGGGTGGCGGCTTCTTCGGCGTGGGGCCTGAGTGGTGCATCAGGCCGGGTCGGGCCCGGGGGGCCGGAAGTCGGGGCCGGGCCAGGACTGCCCGGGCGGGCGGGCGGGCGGCCGGGGTGGGGGCGTCGGCGTCAGGGCCCCGGCGGGCTCCGGTCGGACTCCGGCGGTCCGGAAGGCTCCGGCCGGCCGGGGAACGGACCCGAGCAGCCACCAGCCGGACGGGGGGCCTGGACGACCCGACCCAGGGACCCGTCCAGCTCCGGCCAGGAGGCCCGGGCAGTCAGCGTCAGGACGCCGGCGGCACGGGCCGGAAGGCGGGCGGCCTCAGAACCCGGGCAAGCCGGAGTCGGCGATCTCGCGGTTTCCGCGGTGCGGTGCTGTCAGAAGCCGCCGCCGAAGTCTCCTCCCCCGCCGCCGAAGTCTCCTCCACCGCCGAAGTCGCCGCCGCCTCCGCCGAAGTCGCCGCCGAAGTCGCCGCCGCTGAAGTCCGCGCCCGAGACGTCGCCGCCCTCGTAGCCGCCGAAGTCGCCGTAGCCGGAGCCGTAGTCGGCCCCGTACGCGGGGCCGGCCATCATGCTGCCGAGCATGGTGCCGACCAGGAGGCCGGGCAGCAGGCCGCCGCCGAAGTAGCCGCCGGCCCAGGGGCCGTAGGCCGGGCCGGCCTCCCAGTACGGGCGGCGGCCGTAGTCGGTGTCGACCTCGCGGATCACCGGGTCGCGGCCCTCGGCCAGCCGCGTCCGGTCGGCCGCGCAGACCGGGACCTCGCGGGCGGCGCCGCCCGGCGGTGTCCAGGTCGCGTCGGTGACCGACGGGCCGTGCCGCGGGTCGAAGAAGCAGGGCGGGCGGCGCTCCGGCAGCGGCCTGCCCTCGCGGCGGGCCGCGAGGCGCGCCAGGGAGAACCGGCCGTCCTCCACGGCCTCGGTGACGGCCTTGACGTCCTCCGGCCGCACCGCCGCGGCCATCAGGGACTTCGCCTGCTCGTAGGCGTCCAGCGCGTGTTCGTAGTCGCCGCGCATCGCTTCGTCGGCGCCGGGCTCGCCGGGGTGGAAGTCGAGGCGGTCGAGTTCCTCGCCGAACGCGGTGATGTCCTCGTCGACGACCACCCGCAGCTTCTCCAGCGCGGCCCGCTGCTCCTCCTCGTGGCGGCGCCGGTTGCGCCGGACCAGGGCGTAAGTGCCCGCGCCGCCGGCCGCGACCAGGGCACCGACCGTGATCAGCCCGCCGACCGGCACGTCACCGCCCGAGCCGTCGCTCCAGCTGCTCGGCGCCGAGCCGCCCACGTTGCGCAGGGCGTCGTCGACGAAATCGTTCAGCTGGGCCTTGGCGTCGCCCGCGCCCCGCACGGCCGTGACCAGGTTGGACACCGCCTGGCGGCTCATCACCGCGCTGTCGGCGCGGGCGTCGAACCCGTCGCCGAGACGGATGCCGTACAGGCCGGTCACGCCGGTCTCGGTGCGCAGGTTCCGGAAGAGGTCCTGCGTGGGGTAGCCGGCCGGGAGGACCGCCACGAAGACGGGCTTGTCGGCGTCCCTGATCTTGTCGGCGAGTGCCTCCGCGTCCGACTCCGCCAGCTGGTCGCGGGCGGCCGGATCGACGTACACCGGGTTCTCACGCAGTTCCTGGGCGACCCTCGTCAGGTCGGTGGCCGCGTGCGCACCCGGCGCACCGGCCAGCAGCACCGCCAGTACGGCGGTGACCGGCACGATCAGCAGGCGTACGACGGTGCGCACCAGTGCGGCCTTCATATGTTCGAAGCTACCTGAATCGGTACAGAAACGGATATCCGTGAGGGCAGGGATTTCGGGACGCGGCTGCGCCTACGATGCCTCCTGGGCCACTGCAGTGGGCCGGTCCGGCCGGTCCGGCCGAGCGGTCGCAGCCGAAGGGGCGGGGAAGAGGGGCATGTTCGGAAGACGCAGAGCCGCGGACATGACGGTGTCCGCACTCGCCGAGCTGGACCGGTCGCGGACGCGCGCCGACCTGCTGTGGGAACTGTTCCGGCACGCCGAGGCCGAGGTGACCTCGGCGATCGGCTGGTATCTGGCCCGGCGCCGGGGGCCGGCGATGTGGTCGCGGTCGCTGCGGGCGCTGGCCGCGCTGCTGGGCATCGTCGGCACGATCACGCCGCTGGTGCACGCCGCGGCGCCCACGGCCGTGCAGCCCGAGTGGGGCTTCGTGTTCCTGGCCGGCGGGGCGGGCTGCGTCCTCTTCGACCGGATCTTCGGCTTCTCCGCCTCCTGGACCCGCTACATCCGCACGGAGCTGGCGTTGCAGCAGCTCCTGAAGAAGGCGCAGTCCGACTGGGCGCAGGCGTACCTGCGCACCACCGACTCCCCCAGCGACAAGGAGCAGGCCGCGCTGCTTGCGGTGATCGAGCGGCTGCGGACGGAGGCCCAGCGGATCATCGAGGACGAGGGCACGGCATGGGTCGGCTACCTGGCCGACGGCGTCGAGGAGCTGACCCGCTCCACGTCCCACGCCGCCGGCCAGCGCCCCCACGCCGCGGGCCTGTACCGTCTCGACCGCGCGCCCGGCCGGGACAGGAGCGGCGACCTGCCCGGGCCCCGCTCCCGCGACACGGCGATGTGACGCCCGCCCGGGCCGGGCCCGGCCCCTCACCGGACCGACCCGGCCCGCGGTACCGCCCCGGCTACTGCGCCGGTTCCACTCCCGCACGCAGCAGTCCGTACGTGTACGCGTCCTCCAGGGCCTGCCAGCTCGCCGCGATGACGTTGTCGGCGACGCCCACCGTCGACCACTCGCCCGAGCCGTCGGACGTGGAGATCAGCACGCGGGTCGTCGAGTTGGTGCCGTGCTTGCCTTCGAGGATGCGGACCTTGTAGTCCACCAGCTCCAGCTTGGCCAGCTGCGGGTAGATCTTCTCCAGCCCGACGCGCAGCGCCCGGTCCAGGGCGTTGACCGGGCCGTTGCCCTCGGCCGTGGCGACGATGCGCTCGCCCTTGGCCCACAGCTTGACCGTCGCCTCGTTGGCGTGGGAGCCGTCGGGCCGGTCCTCGACGATGGCCCGCCAGGACTCGACCTCGAAGTAGCGCAGGGGGCTGCCCTGTACCTCGGTGCGCAGCAGGATCTCGAAGCTCGCGTCGGCGGCCTCGTAGGTGTAGCCCCTGAGTTCGCGTTCCTTGACCCGCTCGACGACCCGGCCGACCAGCTCGCGGTCGCCGCCGAGGTCGATGCCGAGCTCCTTGCCCTTGAGCTCGATGGAGGCACGCCCGGCCATGTCGGAGACCAGCATCCGCATGGTGTTGCCGACCCGCTCGGGGTCGATGTGCTGGTACAGGTCCGGGTCGACCTTGATGGCCGAGGCGTGCAGTCCGGCCTTGTGGGCGAAGGCGGACAGACCCACGTAGGGCTGGTGCGTGGAGGGCGTGAGGTTGACGACCTCGGCGATGGCATGGGAGATGCGGGTCATCTCGCGCAGGTGCCCGTCGGGCAGGACCTTCCTGCCGTACTTCAGCTCCAGGGCCGCCACGACCGGGAAGAGGTTGGCGTTGCCGACGCGCTCGCCGTAGCCGTTGGCGGTGCACTGCACGTGCGTCGCGCCCGCGTCGACGGCCGCGAGGGTGTTGGCCACCGCGCAGCCCGTGTCGTCCTGGGCGTGGATGCCGAGCCGGGCGCCGGTGTCCGCCAGGACCGTCCCGACGACCGCCTGGACCTGCGCGGGGAGGAAGCCGCCGTTGGTGTCGCACAGGACGACGACGTCGGCGCCGGCCTCGGAGGCGGTGCGCACGACCGCCTTGGCGTACTCCGGGTTGGCGCGGTAGCCGTCGAAGAAGTGCTCGCAGTCGACGAAGACCCGGCGGCCCTGCTCCTTCAGATGGGAGACCGTGTCACGGACCATCTCCAGGTTCTCGTCGAGGGTGGTGCGCAGCGCGAGTTCGACGTGGCGGTCGTGCGACTTGGCGACCAGCGTGATCACCGGGGCGCCGGACTCCAGCAGTGCTCTGACCTGCGGGTCCTCGGCTGCTTTGGTGCCGGCGCGGCGGGTGGAGCCGAACGCGACCAGCTGGGCGTGGCGGAAGCGGATCTCCTCCTGGGCGCGGGCGAAGAACTCGGTGTCACGGGGGTTCGCGCCGGGCCAGCCGCCCTCGATGAAGCCCACGCCGAAGTCGTCCAGGTGCCGTGCGATGGCGAGCTTGTCCGCGACGGTGAGGTTGATGCCCTCCCGCTGGGCGCCGTCGCGCAGGGTGGTGTCGAAGACGTGGAACGAATCGTCGAGCTCGCTGGTAGCGGTCATGGTGTCAAGGCTCCTGAGGATGGGATCTCGGTCGTACCGGAATGACCGGCTCCACCGCCCTCATGCTCCCTCGCGCTCTCGCCTCCGGCTGTGGGTGGGCCAGAAACGCGAAAAACCTCTCGCGGGTGCGAGAGGTCTGCGCGCGGGTCGAGGACGACGGTGTCCACCCGTACGTGGTCGTACGTGGCGGTCACTGCGGACCGGCGCGCCTGCTGCCAATAATCATGGCGAACGAGAGCACGGGGGCAGTCTGGCACACCCCCCGCGCCTCGCTCACGGTTGTCTCAGGATGCGGTCGGTCACCTCGTGTGGCGGACGTAGACGTGCGAGGTGTCGTACGCGTCGCCGGGCACGAGGTCGGGCGAGGAGCTCGCGAAGGCGACCGTGCGGCCGTGCCGGTCGAGGACCGGGGCGGACACGCTCCGGTCGTTGGGGCCGCCCTGGACGTCCGCGCTGGCGAGGACCGTGCGCCCGGTGCGCAGGTCGCGGACGTACGCGCGGTCGGTGCGGTCGGTGTCGTCCGGGTCGGCCGAGACGAAGGCCAGGTACCGGTTGTCGGCGCTGAGCTGCCCGAAGGCGGTGGAGGCGGCCGGGTCGGCGGCGTCGATCCGGCGCAGCTGGCCCGTTTTCAGGTCGCGGACGAAGACGTTGTGGCCCTTGTTGGTGTCGCCCGGCGTGAGCTGCGCGTCGAGGGAGTTGAAGACGGCGTACCGTCCGTCGGCGCTGATCTGCGGGAACTCGGTCTGCCCGTCGGAGGCCCGGCCGTCGGGGGCCCGGTCGGCCTGGATCAGCTCGCCGCTCGGCACGTCCCGGACCCAGGCGTCGCTCCAGTCGCCGGAGGCGGGGTGCGGGACGAAGAACTGGTAGGCGACGCGCTTGCCGTCGGCGCTGAGGGACGGGTTCGCGGCGGCCGTCTTGCGGTCCCCGGCGGACGGTGCCTGGCTGATGCGGACGGCCTCGCCGCTGGCGCGGTCGACCCGGTAGACGCGGCCCCAGCGGTCCTCGCCCTCCGGGAGTGCGGACTGCTGGGCGACGAAGGCGACGTAGCGGCCGTCGGCACTGAGGGCGGGCTGCCGACCGGTGTCGTAGCCCGGGGCGACGGTGTCCTCGATACGCTGCAGCGCACCGGTCGTGAGGTCCTCGACCCAGACGTGGCTGCGTCCGTCGGCGGGATCGGTGGCGCTGAAGGCCAGGTGGCGTCCGTCGCCGCTGAGGGCGACGTCGTCGACGGAGCCGTCGACGGAACGGCCTGCCATCCTGGTCGTGCCGGTCCTCAGGTCGCGCACGAAGGCGTCCGCGGTGCCGTCGGTGTCGCCGGCGACGAGGTTGTCGGCGCTGGAGACGAAGGCCAGACGGCTGCCGTCGAAGCTCGGACTCGGGCCGCCGGAGGGGCCGTTGCCCCCGGTGCCGTCCGGGGCGACACTCGCCCTCTCGGTCCGCGGTGCCCCGGGTGCGGCGGTCGCGGGCAGCGCGGCGGCGGCGCCGAGCGTGACGGCCAGAGCCACGCCGAGCGCGCCGGACGTGACCCTCCTGGTACTGGTCATGTGCTGTTCCCCCTGTGTCCCCGTGGACGCTTCTCCCCCGGCCCCGCGCCGAGGGCTCCCCAGAGCCAACAGCACCGCCGGTCACCGGGTCAATCCGTCGTATTGAGTACAACCCGGGCGGGCGTTCAGACGTCCGCGAGGAGGCTGTCGGCGAGGAACTCGCGCACGTGGCCCAGGACTTGGGCCCGGTCGGTGCCGCGCAGGCCGATCGCCACGTGGATGGAGAGGCCGTCCAGCAGGGCGCGCAGGCGGGCTGCGAAGCGGTCCGGGTCGACGCGGCGGAACTCGCCCCGCGAGATGCCCTCGGCGAGCAGGGCGACCAGATCGCGGTGCCAGGCTCCCTCGATGGCGGCCTGCCGGTCGCGGGCGTTCTCGTCGGCGCCCTGCGAGCGGTTCCAGACCTCCAGCCACAGGGTCCAGTGCGGGTCGCGGTGGCCGTCGGGGACGTACAGGTCGACGTAGGCGTCGAGTCGCTCGCGTGCGGGCGCCTCCCGGGTCAGCAGGCGGGCCCGCTCTGCCCCGAGCCGGCCTTCGCTCCACTCCAGGGTGCGCAGCAGCAGTTCGTCCTTGGAGCCGAAGTAGTAGAGCAGGTGACCGCTGCTCATCCCGACCTCGCGTCCGAGCGCGGCCATGGTGAGCTTCTCCAGACCGCGCTCGGCGATCATCGCCATGGCGGCGGCGAGCACGTCCTCGCGCGGCGGGGCCGGGGTACGCCTGCGGGGTGCGGCGGCGGAACTCACCGGCCCGCCAACGCGTCCGGCCTGGCGACCGCCAGATCCGGCCCCGGGGCCGACGGGCCGGCTGTGCGGACCGCGCCGACGGCTGGGGGGACCGCGCCGACGGCCCCAGTCGCGCCGTTTGCACCGGCCGCCCCACCCACACCGGTCACACCAGCCGTTCCACCTTCGCCGCCGGCACCAGTCGTACGGGACGTCACACCGGCCGCCCCGGGCTCCGCCCCCCGGCTCGCCGGGGCCGCGTCGGGAGCCGGGTCGGCCCGGCGGATCGGCGCGCCCGTCGCGTGGGTCCGCGCCGGAGCCGCGCCCGGCCGCCCCCCGGTTCCGCGGGCCGCGTGCCGCACCGCGGTGGGGCGTCCGTGGGCGGGGCGTGCAGCGGTGGGGTGTTCACGCGGGTCGGGGCCGGCCCCCGCCGGGAGTCCGGGCGGTTCCGGGTGGCGTGGGCCGTGGGACGCGCGGTGCAGCGTTTCGTTCACCCGTACGTTCTACCTGACGGCCGTCCTCGGCTGCTGCTGCGTGATGCAGTGGATGCCTCCGCCGCCGGCGAAGATCGTCCGGGCGTCGACCAGGGTCACGGTCCGCTCGGGGAAGAGGCGGCGGAAGATGCCCGCGGCGATCTCGTCGCGCGGGTCGTCGAACGCGCACAGCACCACGCCGCCGTTGCAGAGGTAGTGGTTGATGTACGAGTAGTCGGCCCAGTGGCCGTCGGCCTCCAGCACGGTCGGGGCGGGCACCTCCACGACCTGCAGGCGCCGGCCGCGCGCGTCCGTCTGCGCCTTCAGCAGGCCGATGACCTCCCGGGTCACCTCGTGGTCGGGGTGGGCGGGGTCCGGCTGGGAGTGCGCCACCACGACACCCGGGCGGGCGAACGCCGCGACGATGTCGACGTGCCCGAGGGTGCCGAAGCTGTGGTGGGGGTACCCCCTGCTCGAGCGAAGCCGAGAGCTTGGGGGAGGGTAGTCGCCGGTCAGGCCGCGCGGCAGCCAGATCGCCTTGCGGGTGCCGAGCTGCGCGTGGATCTCTGCCTCGACCTGCTCGCGGGTCCACCCGGGGTTGCGCTCGGGGCCGAGCTGAACGGTCTCGGTCAGCAGGACCGTGCCCTCGCCGTCCACGTGGATCGCCCCGCCCTCGTTGACGAGAGCCGAGGCGTACGTCCGGGCCCCCGCCAGGTCCGCGACGTGCGCGCCGATCTTCGCGTCGTGGTCCCAGCGGGCCCATTCCTGGGCGCCCCAGCCGTTGAACGTCCAGTCGACGGCGGCCAGTTCACCGCGCGGGCCGGTGAGGAAGGTCGGGCCGATGTCGCGCATCCAGGCGTCGTCGAGGTCCCGTTCGACGGTGTCGACGCCCGGTCCGAGCAGCGCGGCGGCCTCGGCGGCCTGCCCGGGCGCGCACACCACCGTCACCGGCTCGAAGCGGCGCACGGCGCGGGCGACCGAGGCCCAGGCCGCGCGGGCGGCGGCGAGTCCGCCGGGGTCGTCGAAGGTGGGGTTGGGGGACGGCCAGGCCATCCAGGTGCGCTCGTGCGGGGCCCACTCGGCGGGCATGCGGAAGCCGTCGGCGGCTGCGGACATCGTTGACCTCAGAGGAAGTAGAGACGGTTGAGGGAGACGGACTCGGCCGGGCCCGAGCGCAGCGGCTCGCCGTCGAGCGTGACCACACCCGTGCGCTGGTCGACGTCCACGGCCCCGGTACGGGAGTTCAGGCGCAGGTCGGCCGGGCCGATGCCGCGCGTGCCGCGCACCGCGACCCGGCGGCGGCGGGTGGGCAGCAGGTCGTGCCCCCGGTCGAGGGCGGCCTGCGCGACGAACGCCACCGAGATCTCGGCCGGGGTCGCCCCGTGCGCGCCGAACTGCGGCCCGAGGACGAGGGGTTCGCAGGTGTCGGTGGCCGCGTTCGGGTCGCCGGTCACGCCGTACGCCGGGAAGCCGGCCTTGAGCACCAGCTGCGGCTTGGCGCCGAAGTACTCCGGGCGCCACAGCACGATGTCGGCGAGCTTGCCCACCTCCAGCGACCCGACCTCGTGCGCCAGGCCGTGCGCGATGGCCGGGTTGATGGTCAGCTTGGCCATGTAGCGCAGGACGCGCTCGTTGTCGTGCTCGTCGTCGGGGGCGCCGAACTCGGCCTTCATCTTCCCGGCCATGGCGAAGGTGCGGCGGACCGTCTCGCCCGCGCGGCCCATGCCCTGCGCGTCCGAGGAGGTGATGCCGATGGCGCCCAGGTCGTGCAGCACGTCCTCGGCGCCCATGGTCCCGGCGCGGATGCGGTCGCGGGCCATGGCGGCGTCGCCGGGCAGGTCGGTCTTGAGGTCGTGGACGGAGACGATCATGCCGTAGTGCTCGGCGACGGCGTCCCGGCCGAAGGGCAGGGTCGGGTTGGTGGAGGAGCCGATGACGTTCGGCACGCCGGCCATCTTCAGGACGTTGGGGACGTGCCCGCCGCCGCAGCCCTCGATGTGGAAGGCGTGGATGGTCCGGCCCTCCAGCACGCGCAGGGTGTCCTCCACGGACAGGCACTCGTTCAAGCCGTCGCTGTGCAGGGCGACTTGGACGTCGTGCTCCTCGGCGACCCGCAGGGCGGTGTCCAGGGCACGCGTGTGGGCGCCCATGTCCTCGTGGACCTTGAAGCCGCTGGCGCCGCCCTCGGCGAGAGCCTCCACCAGGGGCGCCTCGTGCGAGGAGGAACCCCGGCCGAGGAAGCCGATGTTGACCGGCCAGGCGTCGAAGGCGCCGAACGCGTGCCGCAGCGCCCAGGGCGAGTTGACGCCGACGCCCCACACGGGTCCGAACTCCTGCCCGATGATCGTGGTCACGCCGGAGGCGAGCGAGGCCTCCATGACGCGCGGCGACAGCAGGTGGACGTGGGTGTCGACAGCTCCGGCGGTGGCGATGAGCCCCTCACCGGAGACGATCGAGGTGCCCGTGCCGACGACGACGTCGACGCCGTCGAGGGTGTCGGGGTTCCCGGCCCGCCCGATGGCGTGGATGCGGCCCTCGCGGATGCCGATGGAGACCTTGCGGACGCCCTGCGCGGCGTCGATCACCACGACGTTGCTGATCACGAGGTCACAGGTGTCCCGGACGGCGGCGGCCTTGAGGTGCAGTCCGTCGCGGGCGGTCTTGCCGAACCCGGCGAGGAACTCGTCGCCGTGGCGCTGGGAGTCCGACTCCACGCGGACGGTCAGCCCGGAGTCGCCGAGGCGGATGCGGTCGCCGGCGCGGGGGCCGTGGGTGGCGGCGTACTCGTAGGGGGTGAGGCGGCGGGCCTCGGCGGGGTGGCCTCCTGGGCGGCTCATCGCTCGGCCTCCTGCCCGGTTGTGTCGGGTACGCCGAGGTAGCCACAGGCGGCGGCGCGGCGCAGCGCCTCCTCGCGGGCGCCCGGGGCGTCCAGCGGCCCGTCGACCAGCCCGGCGAAGCCGATCGCGATCCGGTCGCCCCCGATCGGGACCAGCCCGACCTCGGCGCTCTGCCCCGGCCCGAACCGCACGGAGGACCCGGCGGGCACGGCGAGCCGCATGCCGTAGGCGCGCTCGCGGGCGAAGTCGAGGCGCGGGTTGGCCTCGAAGAAGTGGAAGTGGGAGGTGACGGAAACGGGCACGGCGGCGGTGTTGACGACCGTCAGCCGCAGGGCCGGCTCCGGCTCGGCGTGATCCGGCCCGGGCAGCAGCGCGCCGGGCGCGTCCGGTCCCGAGCCGCCGCCTATGGGGTCGGAGACGACGGCGAGCCGCGAGCCGTCGTCGAAGACCGCCTCGATGTGGACCTCGGTGACGATGTCGGCGACGCCGGGCAGCACGTCGCCGGGCCCGAGGACGGACCGGGCGGCCTCGACGGCCTCCGCGAGCCGTCTGCCGTCCCGGGCGGCCTCGCACACCGTGTCGGCGATGAGCGCGGTCGCCTCGGGGACGTTCAGCCTCAGCCCCCTTGCCCTGCGGGCGCGGGCCAGTTCGGCGGCGCCGAAGAGCAGCAGCCGGTCGCGTTCGGTCGGGGTCAGCCGCATGTCACTCCCTTCATTTAGAGCATCACTCTAAACACGAATTGTCTGCCACCGAAAGGTTGACGGCGAGGCATAGCGCACATCACATTGAACGTCGCTCTAACCGAGGGAGACCAGCATGCCGATCGAACAGCGCGGAGTCGACACCATCCCGGAGGAGGAACGCACCAGCGGGCCACGCGACCTCGTCTCGATCCTGCTCGGCTCCAACCTCTGCCTGGGCGTGATCGTCTTCGGCTGGCTGCCGCCGTCCTTCGGTCTGGACTGGTGGTCGTCGGTGAGCGCGGTGCTGGCGGGCACGGTGGCGGGCGTGGTGTTCACCGCCCCGCTGGCCCTGGTCTCACTGCGCACCGGCACCAACCTGTCGACGTCCTCCGGAGCCCACTTCGGGGTCCGGGGCCGGCTGGTCGGCTCGGTGGTCGGGCTGCTGCTCGCCCTCGGCTACACCGCGCTGACCGTGTGGATCGGCGGGGACGTGATGGTGGGCGTGCTGGGCCGGCTGGCCGGGCTGCCGCAGAGCGACCTGTCGTACGCAATCGTCTACGGGGTGCTCGCGGCGGCCACCGTGGCGGGCGCGGTCTACGGCTACCGGGTGCTGCTCGCCCTGTCCCGGGCGCTGGCGTTCGGCATGACCGCCCTGCTGGCGCTCGGGGTGATCGCCTACGCGCCCGGCTTCACCACCGGCGCGCTGCCGGAGGCCGGGGGCTACCTGCTGGGCGGGTTCTGGCCCACGTGGCTGCTCGCGGCCGTCGCGGCCGGGCTGTCCGGACCGGTCGCCTTCATCACCCTGCTCGGGGACTACACCCGCTACATCTCACCGGCCCGCCACTCCTCGCGCCGGGTGCTGCACGCGACCTGGCTGGGCCTGATGCTGGGCCTGCTGGTGCCGCAGCTGTTCGGCACGTTCACGGCGTTCGCGGCCCGGGCCGCCCTCGACTACGCGGGCCCCCTGGTCGAGGCGGCCCCCGCCTGGTACCTGGTGCCGCTGCTGCTCGCGGCCTCGGCGGGCTCGGCCGGCAACGCGGGTCTGATGCTGTACTCGATGGGCCTGGACCTGGACGCGATCCTGCCGCGCGCGTCCCGCGCGACGGCGACGTACACGGTCGCGGTCGTGGCCACGGCCGCCGTCTTCGCCGGGCACCACCACTCGACCGCGCAGGAAGCCATGACCTCCTTCGTGCTGCTCCTGACGGCGATCGGCACGCCGTGGGCGGTCATCACCCTCATCGGCTTCGCCCGCTGCGGCGGGGTCTACGACGCGGACGCCCTGCAGGTCTTCAACCGCCGCGCGCGCGGCGGCGTCTACTGGTATCGCGCCGGCTGGCACGTCCCGGCGACCCTCTCCTGGGCGGCCGGCGCGACGGTGGGCGTCCTGGCGGTGTCCCTGCCGTCGTACGAGGGCCCGCTGCTGGCCCTGACGGGCGGGGTGGACGTGAGCTTCCTGCTGTCGGGCGTGGTGGGCGGCACGGCGTACGTCCTGTCGACCCCGGGGTCCGCGGGACGGAACCCCAAAACCGACGCCACGGCCGGGCATCCGACCGACACGGAGGGCGCGTCGAACGCGGCACGTTGACGCCTCGGACGGGGGTGGGGCCGGGCGCGGCACGAGGGCCGGGCCCGGCATGGGACCCGGGGCCGGCATGGGACCCGGGCCCGGCATGGGACCCGGGGCCGGGACCGCGGCCGGGCCGCACCGAGGGCCGGAAGCCTGCCTGCGACCGAACGCCGCACCGAGGGCCGGGGCCGGGCGCGGGGCCGGGGCGTGTCTTGAGGTCGGCGGCCGGAACGGAGCCGTCGGCCTCGCCAGGGGGCGAGGGCGATGACGCGAGTCCGGCTTTCTGTCCGGCCGGTTCGGGGGGTGGGTGGGCGCAGGCGGGTCCGGGGGTCCGGGGGCGGAGCCCCCGGGGGCAGGAGAGGCTCAGCCCAGTGGGTGCATCCAGCCGTGCTTGTCCTCGGCCGTGCCCCGCTGGATGTCCAGCAGCGCCTGCCGCAGCCTCAGCGTGACCTCGCCCGGCTCGCCCCCGCTCTGCTTCCACTCGCCCCCGGCCCGCTTGACCGTCCCGACCGGCGTGATCACCGCCGCCGTACCGCAGGCGAACACCTCGGTCAGCGACCCGTTCTCCGAGTCCCGCTGCCACTGCTCGACCGAGACCCGGCCCTCCTCGGCCTCGTACCCGAGGTCACGGGCGACGGTGAGCAGGGAGTCGCGCGTGACGCCCTCCAGGATCGAGCCGGTGAGGGACGGCGTGACGATCCTGTCGCCGTACACAAAGTACAGGTTCATGCCCCCGAGTTCCTCGACCCAGGTGTGCTCCACCGCGTCGAGGTAGCAGACCTGGTCGCAGCCCTTGGCCGCGGCCTCGGCCTGCGCGAGCAGGGACGCCGCGTAGTTGCCGCCGGTCTTCGCGTCGCCCATGCCGCCGGGCACCGCGCGGACCCGGTCCTCGGAGACCCAGATGGAGACCGGCTTGACCCCGCCCGGGAAGTAGGCGCCGGCCGGCGAGGCGATCACCAGGAACAGGTACTCGTTGGCCGGCTTCACGCCCAGCCCGACCTCGGTCGCGATCATGAACGGGCGCAGGTAGAGGGACTCCTCGCCACCGTGGGCCGGCACCCACGCCTTGTCCTGCCTGACCAGCGCGTCGCACGCCTCGATGAACGTCTCCACCGGCAGCTCCGGCATCGCCAGGCGCCGCGCCGACCGCTGGAAGCGCTCGGCGTTCTTCTCCGGGCGGAACGTGGCGACCGAGCCGTCGGGGCGGCGGTAGGCCTTCAGCCCCTCGAAGATCTCCTGCGCGTAGTGCAGGACCGTGGTGGCCGGGTCCAGGGAGATCGGCGCGTACGGCACGAGCTGCCCGTCGTGCCAGCCGCGGCCCTCCGTCCACTTGATCGTCACCATGTGGTCGGTGAAGTGGCGGCCGAACCCGGGGTTGGCCAGGATCGCCTCGCGCTCACTGGCGGAGAGCGGGTTGGCGGAGGGCTTGAGCTCGATCGTGGGCGTCGTCATGGGTTGATGTCCTTCACCGGTTGTAGTGACGGGCCGCGCTCGGTACCGCTCTGGTGAGGACCAGTGCTAGGACGTCCGAGCATTCCCTCATTCCGCGGCCTCACGTTCGATTATCGCCCGGGGGCGGAGGCGGAAGGAACGGGCTGAATCCGGCCCGGTGGTCGATGGTCGCACCCGGCGGGAACATGCGGAAGCCGCCGGGCGCGGATGCGACCCGGCGGCTTGCGGAGAGTGCAGCGGCGGGTCAGCCGGCTACGCGTACGGCGAGGGCGTCGCCGATCTCCGAGGTGGAACGGGCGGGCTTGCCGGTGCGCTCGGCGAGGTCGGCGGCGACCGCCTCGTCGATGCGCGCGGCCTCGGCCTCCCAGCCGAGGTGGCGCAGCAGCAGGGCGACGGACAGCACGGTGGCGGTCGGGTCGGCCTTGCCCTGGCCGGCGATGTCCGGGGCCGAGCCGTGCACGGGCTCGAACATCGAGGGGAACTCGCCGGACGGGTTGATGTTCCCGCTCGCGGCGACGCCGATGCCACCGGAGACGGCCGCGGCGAGGTCGGTGACGATGTCGCCGAAGAGGTTGTCGGTGACGATGACGTCGAACCGCTCGGGCTGCGTGACGAGGTAGATCGTCGCCGCGTCCACGTGCATGTACTCGGTGGTGACCTCGGGGTACTCCGCGGCCACCTTGTTGAAGATGTTCGTCCACAGGTGGCCGGCGAAGGTCAGCACGTTGTTCTTGTGGATCAGTGCCAGCTTCTTGCGCGGGCGGGCCTGGGCACGCGCGAAGGCGTCCCGGACCACACGCTCCACACCGAAGGCCGTGTTCACCGAGACCTCGGTGGCGACCTCGTGCTCGGTGCCCTTGCGGATCGTGCCGCCGTTGCCGGTGTACGGGCCCTCGGTGCCCTCGCGGACCACGACGAAGTCGATGGCCGGCTCGCCCTTGAGGGGCGTGTCCACGCCCGGCAGCAGCTTCGAGGGGCGCAGGTTGACGTGGTGGTCGAAGGCGAAGCGGAGCTTGAGCAGGAAGCCGCGCTCCAGGACGCCCGAGGGCACGGAGGGGTCGCCGATCGCGCCGAGCAGGATGGCGTCGTGCTGCTTCAGGGCGTCGAGGTCGGCGTCGGTGAGGGTCTCACCGGTGGCGTGGAAGCGCCGGGCGCCGAAGTCGTACTCCTTGGTCTCCAGCTTCACATCCTGCGGAAGGACGGCGGAGAGGATCTTCAGGCCTTCGGCCACGACCTCCTGGCCGATGCCGTCACCGGGGATCACTGCGAGATTGATGCTGCGAGACATGCGGGCACCCTACTCCTCGTCCCATGGGATGACACGAGGTGTCCGTGATGCGGACAGCCGCCCGGGTGGCGGCACGTGGCCGTCGCCCGCCGTTCACTCGCATGTGTTGCGGCCGTTGGCCTCCGCTGGGAAGTTCACTGGCCATGGAGATCCCCCACTTCGGCATCCCGCCCGAGCTCGCCCGCCGGATGAGCATGGCGGAGCAGCACGAGTACCTGCGGACGCGACTGTCGCGGCGGCGCACACTGGTGACCGCGGGCGCGGTGGCGAGCGGGCTGCTGACCGGCTGCGGCCCCGGTTCGAAGGCCGGGCAGGCGGGCGCCACGCCGACGGGGAGTCCCGCGCCGAGCACGTCGAAGGCGCCCGGCTCCTTCATCACGCCCTTCGGCCGCCACCTCGCCTTCGGGGCCGACCCCAAGACGCAGATGCGGATCTCCTGGCAGGTGCCGCTCGCGGTGCGCAAGCCCTACGTCCGGGTCGGTCTGCGCCCCGACGACCTCGGCCGCAAGGTCGAGGCCGAGCTGCGCGATCTGCACACACCGGAGCTGAAGGGCGTACGGCCGGCGGTCGAGCAGTACTACCTGCACGCGGCGCTGGACGGCCTGCGCCCGGGCACGACGTACTACTACGGCGTCGGCCACGAGGGCTTCGACCCGGCGTCCCGTCGGCACCGGTCGACCGTGACGTCCTTCCGCACGGCGCCCGCGCGTCCGCCCGAGCGGTTCGTGTTCACCGCCTTCGGCGACCAGGGCGTCGGTGCGGAGGCGGCGCTCAACGACCGCACGCTGCTGCGCGAGAAGCCCGCCTTCCACCTCCACGCGGGCGACATCTGCTACGCCGACCCGACCGGCAAGGGCAGGAAGTCGGACGTGTTCGACGCGAGCCAGTGGGACCGGTTCCTGAAGCAGACCGAGCCGGTGGCCCGGTCGGTGCCGTGGATGGTGACGACCGGCAACCACGACATGGAGGCCTGGTACTCCCCGGACGGCTACGGCGGTCAACTCGCCCGTTTCTCCCTGCCGGAGAGCGGCTTCGACGCGCGCACGGCACCGGGCGTGTACGCCTTCACGTACGGCAACGTCGGTGTGATCGCGCTCGACGCGAACGACGTGTCGTACGAGATCCCCGCCAACTTCGGCTACACGGAGGGCAGGCAGACACGGTGGCTGGACCGCACGCTCGCCGAGCTGAGGTCCGCGGCGGACGTCGACTTCATCGTCGTCTTCTTCCACCACTGCGCGTACTCGACGTCCACGCACGCCTCCGACGGCGGGGTGCGCGCCGCGTGGCTGCCGCTGTTCGCCCGGTACGAGGTCGACCTGGTCGTCAACGGGCACAACCACGTGTACGAGCGGACCGACGCCATCCGGGGCGGCGAGGTGGGCAGGCCGGTGCCGGTCGGCGGCACGACCGATCCGCGGCGGGACGGGATCGTCTACGTCACCGCGGGCGGCGGCGGCAAGGAGCTGTACGGCTTCCCGGGCGGGGTGAAGGCGAGCTACGAGGGGAACACCACCCGCCACGAGCCCGTGGACACGTTCCGCTGGACCAGGTCGCGGGACACGCGGGCGGAGTCGGTGCAGTGGTCGCGGGTGCGCTACCGGGGCTTCTCGTTCCTCTCGGTGGAGGCGGTGAGCGGCGCCGCGCCGAGGCTGAAGGTGTCGGCGCTGGCGTCGAACGGCGAGCGGATCGACCACTTCGAGGTGCGGCGCGGGGCGTGAGGCCCCGCACCGCACCCCGGTCGGGTGCGGCTCCCGGTCCTGGCGCGGCTCAGTGGCCGGTGGATCCGCCGTTGTCCCTGCGGTCGAGGGCGCGCTGCAGGGCGGCGGCGGCGTTCTTCCGGTCGGACTCGGTCGTGCGGGAAACGTGACGGACTCGGCGGCGGGCGGTCGTCTCGGGCATGGGACATCGGCTCCTTCGACAGCACGGAGTGCGAGGGGAGGGTTTCGAGACGCCGGATGGGGCGGGGAGCGGTGCCGCAGGGATTGCCTGCACGGGGACCGGCTCACGACCGCCATTCGCTGGGTCGA
Source organism: Streptomyces sp. NPDC094143 (assembly GCF_040303825.1). NCBI lineage: Bacteria > Bacillati > Actinomycetota > Actinomycetes > Kitasatosporales > Streptomycetaceae > Streptomyces > Streptomyces sp. NPDC094143. Next base: position 804 of record NZ_JBEOTZ010000067.1, on the reverse strand, counting down.
GCGAGACGTTCGGCTCCTACAAAGCTAAGGGAGGCCGGAGCGTCTGTCTCCACAATTACTCGGACTTCCTACTATCTGAGACGGCGGACCGGGTCACACCCCGCCGGCCTGCGGTGAATCTCAGAGCACATCCCCGTCGCGCCAGTCGAAGAGCAGTTCCTCCGCGGGGTCGGCCGCGAGGGCGGGCCACACGTAGGTGCTGCCCTCCTCGTCCGGCAGGCGGACGCCGCCGTCCGGGCCGAGGGCGTGGATCCGCCCCGGCCAGGTCCGCCAGCCGCGGGCCGTGTACAGCGCGGCGCCGTCGTCGCTCGCGGACAGGGCCCCGACGTCGTAGGCGCGCAGCACGATCTCCTCCAGGGCGCCCATGACCGCGCCGCCGAGCCCGCGCCGCCGCACGTCGCGGCGTACGGCGACGCCCTCCACGTAGCCGACGCGCAGCCAGCGCCCCCGGTAGCGGGCCCGGCGCATGACCACCGCCCCGTGCGCGGCGAGCCCGTGCCCGTCGTGCACCAGGGCGTGCATGCCGCCCAGGGTGTGGTCCCAGTCGTCGTCGCCGAAGTCGCCGTCGAAGGCGTCGTGCAGCAGGCCGCGCACGGCGGAGAGTTCCGCCGGGGTGAGCCGGGCGGTGTGGTCGGTGCGCACTCGGGTGGTCATCGCCCCAGTATGCGAAGGGCGGAGGCGTCCCGGAACACGCCGGCGGGCCGGGCCCGAGGGCCCGGCCGCACCTTCGCCCGGCAGCAGCGCCTGCTCCTCGTCGATCGCCAGGTCCTCGCGCAGTGGGCGGCCGGTTCACGCCCTTTGTGG
>NZ_JBEOTZ010000066.1:0-21505 GCF_040303825.1 Streptomyces sp. NPDC094143 | reverse complement strand
GCGGATCGATCCCGGCCCGTTCGAACGTCTCCCACGCCATCTCCAGCAGCAGCCGCTGCTGCGGGTCCATGGCGAGGGCCTCACGCGGCGAGATGCTGAACACGCCCGGGTCGAAGTCCGCGAAGCCGTCGAGGAAACCGCCGGTGAGCGTGGAGGTGCGGCCGGCCCGTCCGGGCTCGGGGTCGTAGAGCGACTCCAGGTCCCAGTCCCGGTCCTGCGGGAAGGGGCCCATCGCGTCGGTGCCGTCGGCCAGGAGCTGCCAGAACCGCTCGGGGGTGTCCGCACCGCGGGGGAAGCGGCAGGCCATGCCGACGATCACGACGGGATCGTCGTCGGTGTCCGTACGCGGCCCGGCGGGGCCGGCGCCGGAGACGGGGAGCCCCTGCCGGGGGGCGAGTTGCTCGTCGAGGTGTTCGGCGAGCGCGGCCGGGGTCGGGTAGTCGTAGACGAGGGTGGCGGGCAGCCGCATGCCGGTCGCCTCGCCGAGGGTGTTGCGCAGTTCGACGGCGGTGAGGGAGTCGAAGCCGAGTTCGCGGAAGGCGCGGGCGGGTTCGACGTCGTCGGGGCTCGGGTGGTTGAGGACGTAGGCGATGTGGGCGCGGACGAGGTGCAGCAGGGCGTGCCTGCGGTCCGCGTCGGAGAGGGCGGCGAGCTGGGCGGGGAGCCCGCCTTCGGTGTCCGCCGTGTCCGGGTCGCCGGCACCGGGTGCGGGCCGGTTCGCCCGCAGGCGCTCGAGGTCGGGCAGGGCGGCGTACAGGCGCCGGGGACGGCCCTTGTCGAGTTCGGCGCCGAAGACCTCCCAGTCGATGTCGGTGACGACCAGCGCCGTGTCGTCGTGGTCGAGGGCGTCCTGGAGGGCGGTGACCGCGACGGCGGGGTCCATCAGGCGTACGCCGTGCCGCTGGAGGCGTTCGCCGACGGTGCCGGAGGCCATGCCGCCGTCGGCCCAGCCGCTCCAGGCGACGGCGGTGGCGGGCAGTCCGCGGGCGCGGCGGTCCTCGGCGAGGGCGTCGAGGAAGGCGTTGCCGGGGGCGTAGTTGCCGTGTCCGGGGCTGCCGAAGACGCCCGACGAGGAGGAGAAGAGCACGAACGCGGACAGGTCGAGTCCGGCGGTGGCGGCGTCGAGGTTGAGGGCGCCACCGACCTTGACCCGCAGGACCTCGGCGAGCCGGTCGGGGGTGAGGGAGCCGATGACGCCGTCGTCGAGGACGGCCGCGGTGTGGAAGACGGCGGTCAGGGGCCGGTCGGCGGGGATGGCGGCGAGCAGGGAGCCGAGGGCGTCGGGGTCGGCGATGTCGCAGGCGGCCAGCTCGGCGCGGGCTCCGTGGGCGGCGAGTTCCTCCAGCAGGCCGGCGGCGCCCTCCGCGTCGGGGCCGGAGCGGCTGACGAGGAGCAGGTGCTCGGCGCCGGAGCGGGCGAGCCAGCGGGCGACGTGCCGGCCGAGGGCGCCGGTGCCGCCGGTGACCAGGACGGTGCCGCCGGGCTGCCAGCGGCGCCGGGCGGGCAGCCCGCCGGTGGCGGCGCGTTCCAGGCGGCGGCCGAGGACGCCGGCGGGGCGGATCGCGACCTGGTCCTCGTGGTCGGTGCCCGCGAGGACCGCGATCAGCCGGTCGGCGGCGCGGTCGTCCGGGTCGGCCGGCAGGTCGGCCAGGCCGCCCCAGCAGTCGGCCTGTTCCAGCGCGACGACCCGGCCGAAGCCCCAGACGAGGGCCTGGGCGGGGTGGTCGGGGCCCGCTGCGGGTGCGGTGGCGACGGCGCCGCGCGTCAGGAACCACACCGGCAGGCGGGTGTTGAGGTCGTCCATGGCCTGGACGAGGGCGACGGTGGCGGCGAACCCGCCCGGCAGCAGCGGGTGGCCGGGGTGCGGGGTGTCGTCGAGGGCGAGGAGGGACAGCACGGCCCGGGCTCCGTCGGCCGCGCCGGACAGGGCGGCGGCGAGGGCCGCGCGGTCGGCGGCGGTGTCGACGACGACCGGGACGCAGTCGGCGCCGGCCCGGGTGAGGGCGGCGCGGACCGCGGTGGCCTCGGGGCCCTCCTCGTGGCCGCGGGGCACCAGCAGCGGCCAGCGTCCGGTCAGCGCGGGGGCGGGGTGGTCGGCCAGGGGGTGCCAGGTGATGCGGTAGCGCCAGCGGTCGGCGGTGGCCCGGTCGGCGCTGCGCCTGCGGTAGCCGGCCAGGGCGGGGGCGAGGGCGGAGACGGTGTCCGGGTCCAGGTCGAGGGCGGCGGCCAGGGTGTCGAGGTCGCCCGCCTCGACGGCCTGCCAGAACGGGGCGTCCGCGGTGCCGGCGGCGGTGTCCGCGGCCGGCGCGCCGGTGAAGGCGGGCCAGTAGCGGCGGCGTTGGAAGGCGTAGACGGGCAGGTCGACGCGGTGCGCGGGCTCGTCGTGGACGGCCGTCCAGTCGACGCTGCCGCCGCGCACGGCGAGGGCGGCGGCGGAGGCGAGGAAGCGTTCGGGTCCGCCTTCGGAGCGGCGCAGGGTGCCGAGGACGGCGCCGTCGGTGATGCCGAGGTCCTCCAGGATGTCGCCGACCGCGGTGGTGACGACGGGGTGCGGGCCGGCCTCGACGAAGACGCGGTGCCCGGCTGCGGCGAGGTCCCGCACGGTGGTCTCGAAGCGGACCGGGCGGCGGACGTTGTCGTACCAGTAGGCGGCGTCGAGGGTGGTGGTGTCCTCGACGCGGGCCCCGGTGACGGTGGAGTGGAAGGGGATCCGTGCGGGGCGCGGGCGGACCGGGGCGAACCCGGCGAGGAGCGCGTCGCGGACCTCCTCCACCTGGGCGCAGTGGGAGGCGTAGTCCACGGGGACGCGGCGGGCGCGGACGCCGGCGTCGGTGAGGGCGGTCAGGAGTTCGGCGAGCGGTTCGGCGTCCCCGGAGACGGTGACCGAGCGGGGGCCGGTGACGGAACCCACCGAGATCCGGCCGTCGTAGGGGGTCAGGAGCCGTTCCACCTCGGCGAGCGGCAGGGGGACGGCCACCATGCCGCCGCGGCCGGTGATGGCGGTCAGTTCCCGGGAGCGGGTGACGACGACGCGGGCGGCGTCCTCCAGGGTGAGGACGCCGGCGATGTGGGCGGCGGCGATCTCGCCCTGGCTCTGCCCGGCCACCGCGGCGGGGCGCACTCCGCAGGCCATCCACAGCCGGGCGAGTGCGACGCAGACGACGAACAGGGTGGGCTGGACGACGTCGAGGCGCTCCAGCGGCGGGGCGCCCGGTGCGCGGCGCAGCACGTCGAGGACCGAGTAGTCGGTGAACGCCTCGACCGCGGCGGCGGCCTCGTCGAAGAAGCGGCGGAACCGCGGGTCGGCCGCGTGGAGTTCGGTGGCCATGCCCTCCCACTGGGGGCCCTGGCCGGGGAAGAGGAGGACCGGGTCGCCGTCGGTGTCGGCGACACCGCGCACGACGGCCGCGTCGGGTGTGCCCTCGGCGAGTGAGGCCAGGCCGCGCAGGAGGTCGTCCCGGTCGCGGGCGACGACCACGGCCCGGTGTTCGAGGGCGGGCCGGGTGGCGGCCAGGGACCAGGCGAGGTCGGCGGGGCGGGGCGTGCCGTCGGGGGCGGCCCGCAGGTGGGCGGCGAGGCGGGCGGCCTGCGCGCGCAGGGCGGCGGCGGTGCGGCCGGAGACGGGGAAGGCGCGGGCGCGGGGGGTGTCGTCGGCCGGCGCGGCCGTCTCGTCCGTGTCCGGCTCGGGGGCCTGTTCGAGGATGACGTGGGCGTTGGTGCCGCTGACGCCGAAGGAGGAGACCGCGGCGCGGCGCGGCCGGTCGCCGGTGCCGGGCCAGTCGCGGGCCTCGGTGAGCAGTTCGACGTGGCCCGCGCTCCAGTCGACGTGCCGGCTGGGCCGGTCGACGTGCAGGGTGGCCGGCAGGCGGCCGGCGCGCAGGGCGAGGACGGTCTTGATGACGCCGGCGACTCCGGCGGCGGCCTGGGTGTGGCCGATGTTGGACTTCACCGAGCCGAGCAGCAGCGGCCGTCCGGCGGGCCGGTCCTGGCCGTAGGTGGCCAGCAGGGCCTGCGCCTCGATCGGGTCGCCGAGGGTGGTGCCGGTGCCGTGCGCCTCGACGGCGTCGACGTCGGCGGGGGCGAGCCCGGCGGAGCGCAGGGCCTGCCAGATGACGCGTTCCTGGGACGGCCCGTTGGGTGCGGTCAGGCCGTTGGAGGCGCCGTCCTGGTTGACGGCGGAGCCGCGCAGCACGGCGAGGACGGGGTGGCCGTTGCGGCGGGCGTCGGTCAGCCGCTCGACGACGAGGACGCCGGCGCCCTCGCCCCAGGCGGTACCGTCGGCCGCGTCGGCGAAGGCCCGGCAGCGTCCGTCCGGGGACAGCCCGCGCTGGCGGCTGAACTCGAGGAAGATCGTCGGGGTCGACATGACGGTGACGCCGCCGGCCAGGGCCAGGTCGCACTCCCCCGCGCGCAGCGCCTGCGCGGCCAGGTGGAGGGTGACCAGGGAGGAGGAGCAGGCGGTGTCGACGGACACGGCCGGCCCCTCCAGGCCCAGGGTGTACGAGATGCGCCCGGAGAGCACACTGGGCGAGTTGCCGACACCGTCGTCGCCGGCGTTGTCGGAGTGGGCGAGCAGGGCGGGGTAGTCCTGCAGGTTGGTGCCGGAGAACACGCCGGTGCGGCTGCCGCGCAGGGCGAGCGGGTCGATGCCGGCGCGTTCCAAGGCCTCCCAGCAGATCTCCAGCAGCAGCCGCTGCTGCGGGTCGGTGCCGACGGCCTCGCGCGGGGAGATGCCGAAGAACGAGGCGTCGAAGTCGGCGACCCGGTCGATGAACCCGCCGGTGCGGGTGTAGCTGCGGCCGGGCGTGCCCGGTTCCGGGTCGTAGAGCGACTCGACGTCCCAGCCGCGGTCGCGCGGCCAGTCGGTCATCGCGTCCGTGCCGTCCTCCAGCAGCCGCCACAGGTCGTCGGGGCCGGACACGCCGCCGGGGAAGCGGCAGCCCATCGCGACGATCGCTATGGGTTCCTTCTCGCGGGCCTCGGCCGCCGCCAGCCGCTGTCGCGTCTGGTGGAGATCGGCCGTGACCTTCTTCAGGTAGCCGAGGAGCTTGTCCTCATCGCTCATGCGTTCCTCACCCGTTTCCGAGGTCCCGTGGCCGTCCCCGCTAGGAGATGCCGAGGTCGTTCTCGATGAAGTCGAAGAGTTCGTCCGCCGCGGCGGACTCCAGGCGGTCGGTGATGTCGTCGCCGGTCGCCGCGGCCGGTGCGGCGACGGTCGCGGTGCCGCCGACGCGTCCGAGCAGCGACTGCAGGCGGGCGCCGATGCGGTCGAGCCGGGCGTCGCCGGCCGGCAGCCCGGACAGGGCCGCTTCCAGCCGGTCGAGGTCGGCGAGGACGGCGCCGGCCGCGTCCGTGTCGTCGGTGAGCCGGCCGAGCAGGTGTCCGGCGAGCGCGGTGGCGTTGGGCTGGTCGAACAGGAGCGTGGCCGGGAGGGCGAGACCGGTGGCGGCGCCGATCCGGTTGCGCAGTTCGACCGCCGTCAGCGAGTCGAAGCCGAGAGCGTTGAACGCCTGCGTGGCGCCGACCCGGTCGGGGGAGGCGTGGCCGAGGACGGCGGCGGCCTCGGTGCGCACCAGGCCGACCAGCGTGCGTTCCCGTTCGGCGGGGGTCTGTCCGGCCAGCCGGGCGCGCAGGGCCTGCCCGGCGTCCGCGTCCGCGCTCTCGGGACGCCGGGCGAGCAGTTCGCGCACCTCGGGCAGTTCGGCGAGCAGCGGGCTGGGCCGGGAGGTGGTGAAGCCGGGGGCGAACCGCGCCCAGTCGATGTCGGCGACGGCGAGCACGGCGTCGGTGCGTGCCGTGGCCCTGCCGACCGCCTCCACCGCCCGGTCGGGGTCGAGGGGACTGATGCCGCCGCGGCGCATGCGGGCCTCGGTGTCGGCGTCCCGGGTCGCCATGCCGCCGCCCGCCCAGGGGCCCCAAGCCAGTGAGGTGGCCGGCAGGCCGGCGGCGCGGCGCTGTTCGGCGAGCGCGTCGAGGCAGGCGTTGGCGGCGGCGTAGTTGGCCTGGCCGATGGTGCCCAGGGTGCCGGAGACCGACGAGTACAGGACGAACGCCGTCAGGTCCCGGTCCCGGGTGAGGTCGTGGAGGTTGCGGGCGGCGGCGAGCTTGGGCCGCAGCACGTTCTCCAGGGCGTCGGCGTCCATGCCGTCGATGAGCCGGTCGTCGAGGACACCGGCGGTGTGCACGACCGCGTCGACGGGGTGCTCGGCCAGCAGGGCGGCGAGCGCGTCCCGGTCGGCGACGTCGCAGGCGGTCAGGACGAGTGCGGTGCCGGTGCCGGCCAGGGCCTCCTCGAGGCGGGCGGCGCCGGGCGAGCCGGGGCCCGAGCGGCTGACGGCGACGATCCGGGTGGTGCCGCGGGAGGCGAGCCAGGCGGCGGTGCGCAGGCCGAGGGCGCCGGTCGCGCCGGTGAGCAGGACGGTGCCCGTCCAGTCGGGCGACGTCCCGGCGGGCCGTGCGGCGGGGACGCGTTCGAGGCGGCGCAGGAAGGTGCCGGCGGCGCGCACGGCGGTCTGGTCCTCGCGGCCGTCCGCCAGGACCGCGCACAGCCGGCGGGCGATGTCGGGGGCGACGGCACCGGTGCCGGCGGGCAGGTCGACCAGTCCGCCCCACAGCTGCGGGTGTTCCAGCGCGGCGGTGCGGCCCAGGCCCCAGACGGCCGCCTGTTCGAGTTCGGTGGGCGCCTCGTGTCCCAGCACGCCGGCCGCGCCCGCGGTGACGGCCCACAGGCGGGTGGTGTCCGGGCCCGTGGCCCGGTCGGCGAGGGCCTGCACGAGGGCGGTGGTCGCGGCGAGACCGGCCGGGACGGCGCGGTGGCCGGGCAGCGGCCGGGTGTCGGCGGCCAGCAGGGACAGGACGCCCGCGGGCGCCGGGCCGTCCTCGCGGGCGGTGTCGTAGGCGGCGGCCAGGGTCGTGCGGTCGGCGCCCGCGCAGTCCACGGGCAGGACGCGGACGTGGGCGCCGTGCGCGGTGAGCGCCTCGGCGATCGACGTCGCCCAGGGGCCGCCGTCCAGTGAGCCGGGGACGGCGAGCAGCCAGGTGCCGGTGAGGGCGGCGGTGGCGCCGTCGGCGGCGGGCCGCCAGGTCACGCGGTGCTCCCAGCGCTGTTCCTCGGCGTGCCTGCGGTCCGCGCCGCGCCAGGCGGCGAGGGCGGGCAGGACGGCGCTGAGCGGGGCGTCCGCGTCGAGGTCGAGCCGCTCGGCCAGGGCTGCCGGGTCGGCGGCCTCGACCAGGTCCCAGAAGTCGCCGTCGGCCACGGGCGCGGCGGTCCGCGCGGACGGTTCCAGCCAGTAGCGCTCGCGCTGGAAGGCGTACGTAGGCAGGGCGACGGGCCGGGCGCCGGCGTCGGCGGGGTGGGCGGGCAGGTCTCCGCGGCCGTGCGCGTGCAGGGTGGCGGCGGCCAGCAGCGCCGCGCGCGTCTCGGGCAGGTCGCGGTGGAGGAGGGGCACGGCGGTGACGGCGGCCGGGTCGCCGACGCCGTCGCGGACCAGGGGGGTGAGGGTGGCGTCGGGGCCGAGTTCGAGGCAGAGGGTGACGCCCTCGGTCTCCAGGGCGCGCACCCCGTCCGCGAAGCGCACGGCCTCTCGGACGTGGCGCACCCAGTAGTCCGGGGTGCACAGGTCCTCACCAGCGCACAGGGCACCGGTCAGGTTCGACACCACGGGGACGGCCGGCGGCGCGTAGCGCACGCGCGCGGCCACCTGCCGGAAGTCCTCCAGCATGGCGTCCATCAGCGGCGAATGGAAGGCGTGGCTGACCCGCAGACGCCGGGTCCGGCGGCCGCGCCCGGCGAACTCGGCGGCGACCGCCTCGACGTCGTCCGCGGCGCCGGAGACCACGACGGAGACGGGCCCGTTGACGGCGGCGATCGCGACACGGTCCGCCCGGCCCTCCAGGTACGGCAGCACCTCCGCCTCGGTGGCCTCGACGGCGGTCATCGCGCCGCCCTCCGGCAGCGCCTGCATGAGCCGGCCGCGCGCGGCGACCAGGGCGCAGGCGTCGGCGAGGTCGAGCACCCCGGCGGCGTGCGCGGCGGTGAGCTCGCCGACGGAGTGCCCGGCCAGTACGTCGGGCCGGACGCCCCAGGACGCGGTCAGGGCGTGGGCGGCCGTGCCGAAGGCGAACAGGGCGGCCTGGGTCCAGGCGGTGCGGTCCAGCAGCGCCGCCTCGGCACTGCCCTCGGCGGCGAGGACGACCTCCCGCAGCGGCGGTCCGTCCAAGTGCCGGTCCAGTTCGGCGCAGACGGCGTCGAAGGTCTCGGCGAACACCGGGTGGGCGGCGTACAGGTCGCGGCCCATGCCGGGGCGTTGTGCGCCCTGGCCGCTGAACAGGACGGCGAGGCGGCCGCCGTCGGTACTGCCGGTGACGACGTGGCCGGCGCTCTCGCCGGTGGCGACGGCGGCGAGGCCGGTGAGCAGTTCCTCCCGGTCCTCGGCGACGACGACGGCCCGGTGGCGTTGCGCGTGGCGGGCCGCTGCCAGGGTGTGTGCGAGGTCGCGCGGGTCGTGGTCGGCGGTGCGCAGGTGGGTGCGCAGCCGGGCCGCCTGGGCGCGCAGGGCCTCGGGGGTGTGCCCGGAGACGGGGTGGGCGCGCGGCACGACGGCCGCCGCGTCCCGTTCGGGAGCGGGTGCGGGGGCGGGGGGTTCCTCCAGGACGACGTGGGCGTTGCTTCCGCTGATGCCGAAGGAGGAGACGCCGGCCCGGCGGGGGCGTCCTTCGCGGGCGGGCCACGGGCGGGGCTCGGTGAGCAGTTCGACGGTGCCGCTGGACCAGTCGATGTGCGGGGAGGGTTCGTCGACGTGCAGGGTGCGGGGCAGTTCGCCGTGGTGCATCGCCATCACCATCTTGATGACGCCGGCGGCGCCCGCGGCGGCCTGGGTGTGGCCGAAGTTCGACTTGGCGGAGCCCAGCAGCAGGGGCCGTCCCTCGGGACGCTCCCGGCCGTAGGTGGCGAACAGGGCCTGGGCCTCGATGGGGTCGCCGAGGGTGGTGCCGGTGCCGTGCGCCTCGACGGCGTCGACGTCGGCGGCGGAGAGTCCGGCCGAGGCGAGGGCCTGGCGGATGACGTGCTGCTGGGAGGGGCCGCTGGGGGCGGTCAGGCCGTTGGACGCGCCGTCCTGGTTGGTGGCCGAACCGCGGACGACGGCGAGCACCGGGTGCCCGTTGCGCCGGGCGTCCGACAGCCGTTCCAGCAGGAGCATGCCGACGCCCTCGGAGAAGCTGGTGCCGTCCGCGGCGGCGGCGAACGCCTTGCAGCGGCCGTCGGCGGCCAGCCCGTTCTGCGCGGTGAACTCGGTGTAGGTGCCGGGGGTGGCCATGACGGTGACGCCGCCGGCCAGCGCCATCGAGCACTCGCCCCGCCGCAGTGCCTGGGCCGCGAGGTGCAGGGCGACCAGGGCGGACGAGCAGGCGGTGTCGACCGTCATCGTCGGCCCCTCCAGGCCGAAGGTGTAGGCGACCCGGCCGGAGATGACGCTGCCGGACACGCCGAGGCCGATGTAGCCCTCCATGCCCTCGGGGATGTCGGCGAGGCCCGACGCGTAGCCGGATCCCATCGCGCCGACGTACACGCCGGTGCGGCTGCCGTGCTGGGCCAGCGGGTCGAGGCCGGCGCGCTCGAAGACCTCCCAGGACGTCTCCAGGAGCAGGCGCTGCTGCGGGTCCATGGCGAGGGCCTCGCGCGGGGAGATGCCGAACAGGGCGGCGTCGAAGTGGGTGGCGCCGTGCAGGAAGCCGGCCTCCAGGCCGGGCAGCCGGTCCAGGTCCCAGCCCCGGTCGGTGGGGAAGGCGCCGATGGCGTCGCCGCCCTCGGACACGAACCGCCACAGCTCCTCGGGGGAGGTGACTCCGCCGGGGTACTGGCAGGCCATGGAGACGATGACGACGGGGTCGTCGTCGCCGGCGGCGGCGGCGGCGGTCTCCGCCGTCTCGGTGCCGCCGGCGAGTTCCTGCCGCAGGTGGCGGGCGAGGGCGCTGGGCCTGGGGTGGTCGAAGACCAGGGTGGCGGGCAGCCTGAGTCCCGTTTCGGCGTTCAGCCGGTTGCGCAGGTCGACCGAGGTGAGGGAGTCGAACCCGAGGTCCTTGAAGGACTGTTCGCCGTCGACGGCGCCGGCCGAGCCGTGGCCGAGGGCGACGGCGGCGTGGCGGCGCACCACGTCCAGCAGCAGGCGTTCCTGCTCGGGTCCGGTGAGAGCGGCGAGGCGCCGCAGGAGTGCGGAGGAGTCGCCGCCGTCCGCGGTGCGGGCGGTGCGCCGGGCCGGTGCCGGGACCAGGCCGTGGAGCAGGGCGGGCAGCCGGCCGGCCGCGGCGGCGGCCCGCAGCGCGGCGGGGTCGGTGCGCAGCGGGGCGAGCACGGCCTCGTCGGCCGTGAGCGCCTCGTCCAGCAGCCGCAGGGCGTGCGCGGGGTCGAGGGCGGGCAGTCCGGAGGCGGCGATGCGGCGTACGTCGCCGTCGTCGAGGCCGCCGGTCATGCCGCCGTCGTGCTGCCACAGGGTCCAGGCGAGCGAGACGGCGGGCAGTCCCTGGGCGCGGCGGTGCTGGGCGAGGGCGTCCAGGACGGTGTTGGCGGCGGCGTAGTTGGCCTGTCCGGCGCCGCCGAGGAGGCCCGCGGCGGAGGAGAACAGCACGAAGGCGGTGAGGCCGGCGTCGCGGGTGGCCCGGTGCAGGGCGAGCGCGGAGTCGGCCTTGGCGCGCAGGACGGTGGCGAGGCGGTCCGGGGTGAGGGAGCCGAGGACGCCGTCGTCGAGGACGCCGGCGGTGTGCACGACGGCGCGCAGCGGGTGCTCGGCGGGGACGGTGGCCAGGGCGGTGGCGAGGGCCGCGGGGTCGGCCGCGTCGCACGCCTCGATGCGGACGGCGGCGCCGTGGGCGGTGAGTTCGGCGGCGAGCCCGGTGGCGCCGGGGGCGTGCGGGCCGCTGCGGGAGAGCAGCAGCAGGGAGCGTACGCCGTGCGCGGTGACCAGGTGGCGGGCGACGAGCGCGCCGAGCGCGCCGGTGCCGCCGGTGATCAGGACGGTGCCGTCGGGGTCCCAGCCGGTGGCGGTACCGTCGGCGTTCCCGGCGGCGTTCCGCGCGGTGCCTGCACGCGTCAGCGAGGGCGTGAGCAGGCGACCCTCGCGCAGAGCGAGTTGCGGTGCGCCGGAGGCCACCGCGGCGGCCAGGGCGGTACGGGAGGCGTCGGTGCCGTCGAGGTCGGCGAGGACGATCCGGCCGGGGTTCTCCGTCTGGGCGGAGCGCACCAGACCCCACAGGGCGGCGGCGGACAGGTCCGGTACGTCCTCGTCCCCGGCGGCGACGGCGCCCCGGGTGACGACGACCACAGGGGCGTCCTGGGTGCGCTCGTCGGCGAGGAGTGTGCGCAGGGCGTCCAGGGCGCGGGAGGCGACCCCGGCGGGGGTCTCGCCGGGTGCGGAGGCGAAGGGCAGGACGGCGGCGGTGCAGCCGTCGGCGCCGAGCGCGGGCCAGTCGGGGACCAGACCCGACGGGTCGTCGGCGGCCAGGCGCCAGCCATCGGTGGCCGGCGCCCCGGGCAGGTCGGCGGCCGTCCAGCGGAGCGCGTACAGCGCTCCGTCGGCCGGCCGGGCGGCGGGCGTGGCGTCCGCGGACAGCGGGCGGCTGACGAGGGAGTCGACGGTGGCCACGGGTCGTCCGGTGCCGTCGGCGACGCGCAGCCGCACCGAACCGCCCGGGCGCTTCTCGAGCCGGACGCGCAGGGCGGTGGCGCCGACGGCGTGCAGGGTGACGCCGCTGAAGGCGAAGGGCAGGCCCACTCCCCCGCCGTCGCCGTCCGCCTCGCCGCCGCCGGTGAGCTGGGCGTGCAGGGCGGCGTCGAGGAGGGCGGGGTGCAGTCCGAAGCGGGCGGCGTCGCGGTGCTCGTCCTCGGGCAGCGAGACCTCGGCGTACCGGACGTCGCCGTCGCGCCAGGCGGCGCGCAGGCCCTGGAAGACGGGGCCGTACTGGTAGCCCTGGGCGGCGAGCGCGGCGTAGAAGCCGTCCAGCGGGACGGGACGGGCGCCGGCGGGCGGCCATGCGGTCAGGTCGTCGCCGGCCGCGGTGGGGGTGGCCGGGGCGAGGACGGCGGTGGCGTGCCGGGTCCAGGGGGTGTCGTCGTCGGCGTCCGGGCGGGCGTGGACGGCGACCGTGCGGCGGCCCGCGTCGTCGGGGGCGCCCAGCACGATCTGCAGCTGCACGCCGGTGCCGTCGGGCAGGGCCAGGGGCGCCTGGAGGGTGAGCTCCTCCAGCAGGCCGCAGCCGACCTCGTCGCCGGCCCGCAGGACGAGTTCGACGAAGGCGGTGCCGGGCAGCAGGACGGTCCCGGAGACGGTGTGGTCGGCGAGCCAGGGCTGGCTCCGGGTGGACAGGCGGCCGGTGAGCAGGACCCGGTCCTCGTCGGCGACGCGGACCACGGCACCGAGCAGCGGGTGCCCGGCACCCGCGAGGCCGGCACCGGTGACGTCGCCGGTCTGTGCGGCGGGCCGCAGCCAGTACCGCTCGCGGGTGAAGGCGTAGGTGGGGAGCTCGATCCGGGGGGCGTCCGGCCCCGGGCCGCCGAGGAGGCGCTCGTGGTCGACGGGCACGCCGTGGGCGTGGGCCCCGGCCACGGCGGCCAGCAGGGTGGCCGGCTCGGGGCGGCCCTTGCGCTGCAGGGGCAGGCAGACCCGCTCGGTGGTGTCGTCGGGCAGGCAGGTGCGGGCGAGCGCGGAGAGGGAGGCGTCGGGGCCGAGTTCGAGGAAGCGGGTGACGCCCCGCTCGACGAGGTGGCCGACGCCGTCGGCGAAGCGGACGGTGTGGCGCAGGTGCCGTACCCAGTAGTCGGCCGAGGCGAGTTCGTCGGCGGTGGCGGCACGGCCGGTGAGGTCGGAGACGACGGTGATCCGCGGCGGGCGGGCGGTGACGCTCTCGGCGACGCGCCGGAACTCGTCGAGGGCGCCGTCCATGCGGGCGGAGTGGAAGGCGTGCGACACGCGCAGCCGCCGGGTGGTCCGGCCATGGGCGCCGAGTTCGGCGGCGACCGCCTCGACGGCCGCGGTGCTGCCGGAGATCACGGTGGCGCGGGGCCCGTTGACGGCGGCGACGGACACGGCGTCACCGTGCGCGGCGAGCAGCGGGGTCACCTCGTCCTCGGCCGCGTGGAGGGAGATCATGGCGCCGCCCTCGGGCAGCGCCTGCATGAGCCGGCCGCGGGCGGCGACGAGCCGGCAGGCGTCGGCCAGCGACCACACGCCCGCGACGTGGGCGGCGGTCAGCTCGCCCAGGGAGTGGCCCAGCAGGTACTTGGGGGTGATGCCCCAGGACTCCAGCAGTCGGAACAGGGCCACCCCGAAGGCGAACAGGGCCGGCTGGGCGAGTCCCGTGGCGCGCAGGGCCTCCTCGTCGCCGGTGTGCAGGACGGTGTCCTTGAGGGACAGGCCGAGTTCGGGGTCGAGGTGGGCGCAGACCTCGTCGTAGGCGCGGGCGAAGGCGGGGAAGGCGTCGTACAGGTCCCGGCCCATGCCGGGGCGCTGGGCGCCCTGCCCGGGGAACAGGAACGCGGTGCCGCCGCGCAGGGTGCGGCCGGTGACGACGGCCGGGTGCTCCTCGCCGTCGGCGAGGGCGCGCAGCGCGTCGCGTGCGGCGGCGGTGTCCGGGGCGAGGACGGCGGCCCGGTGCTCGAAGGCCTGCCGGGTGGTGGCCAGGGCGCGGGCGGTGTCGTGCGGGTGGTGCCCGGGGTGGGCGGTGACGTGTTCGAGGAGCCGTGCGGCCTGGCCGCGCAGGGCCTCGGCGCTGCGCGCGGACAGGAACCAGGGGGCCAGGGGCAGCGGTTCGGCCGGAGCGGCCGTCGGGGCCGTGTCGTCCGCCGCGGGCTCCGGCTCGGGTGCGGCCTCCAGGATCGTGTGGGCGTTGGTGCCGCTGATGCCGAAGGAGGAGACGGCGGCCCGGCGCGGGCGGTCGCCGGTGTCCGGCCAGTCGGCGGGCTCGGTGAGCAGGCGGACGTGTCCGGCGTCCCAGTCGACGTGCGTGGAGGGCGCGTCGACGTGCAGGGTGCGCGGCAGCCGGCCGTGCCGCAGCGCCATCACGGTCTTGATGACGCCGGCGACACCGGCGGCGGCCTGGGTGTGGCCGAGGTTGGACTTCAGGGAGCCGAGCAGCAGCGGCCGTTCGGCGGGCCGGTCCTGGCCGTAGGTGGCGAGGAGTGCCTGGGCCTCGATGGGGTCGCCGAGGGTGGTGCCGGTGCCGTGCGCCTCGACGGCGTCGACGTCGGCGGCGGTGAGACCGGCGTTGGCGAGGGCCTGCTCGATCACCCGCTGCTGGGCGGGGCCGTTGGGGGCGGTCAGCCCGTTGGAGGCGCCGTCGGAGTTGACGGCGGAGCCGCGGACCACGGCGAGCACGGGGTGGCCGTTGCGACGGGCGTCGGAGAGGCGTTCCACCAGGAGCAGGCCGACGCCTTCGGACCAGCCGGTGCCGTCGGCGGAGTCGGCGAACGCCTTGCAGCGGCCGTCGGGCGCCAGGCCGCGCTGCCGGCTGAACTCGAACAGCAGGCCGGGGGTGGCCATGACGGCGACGCCGCCGGCCATCGCGAGGTCGCACTCGCCGTTGCGCAGGGCCTGCACCGCCCAGTGCAGGGCGACGAGGGAGGAGGAGCAGGCGGTGTCGACGGTGACGGTGGGGCCCTCCAGGCCGAGGACGTAGGAGATGCGGCCGGAGGCGACGGAGGTGGCGTTGCCGGCCAGCATCAGGCCGTGGACGTCCTCGGGCACCTCGACGGGGCCCTGGCCGTAGCCGGAGGTGGCCGCGCCCACGAACACGCCGGTGGCGCTGCCCCGCAGGGTCTGCGGCCGGATCCCGGCCCGCTCCAGCAGTTCCCAGGAGGCTTCCAGCAGCAGGCGCTGCTGGGGGTCGGTGGCCAGGGCCTCGCGGGGGCTCATGCCGAAGAAGGCCGCGTCGAAGGCGGCGGCGTCGCCGAGGAAGCCGCCCTCCCGGGTGGAGAAGGTGCCGGGGCGGTCTGGGTCGGGGTCGTAGCGGTCCTCGATGTCCCAGCCGCGGTCCGCGGGCAGCGCGCCGATGGCGTCGCCGCCCGCGTCGACGAGCCGCCACAGGTCCTCGGGGCTGCGGATGTCGCCGGGGAAGCGGCAGCTCATCGCGACGATGGCGATCGGCTCGCGGACCCGGTCCTCCGCCTCGCGCAGCCGGCGGCGGGTCTGCCGCAGTTCGCCCGTGACCCGCTTGAGGTATTCCACGTACTTGTCGTCGTCAGCCACGTGTGTCACTTCCTTGAACCCGGCGGGGCCGGGGCGTCGGGTGCGGTCGGGAGGGCGGCGGGGTGCTCATGCGTCTCCCAGCTCGCGGTCGATCAGGTCGAAGAGGTCGCCCGGCGTCTCGACCCCGGCCAGCTCCTCGTCTTCCTCCACCGGGACGGGGACGGGGGCGGTGGCCGCGGGGACCGGTTCGCCCTGCCAGCGGGAGAGCAGCTCCCGCAGCCGGGCGGTGACCCGCTCGCGGTCCTCGCCGTCCACGGCCGCGTCGCGCAGGGCGCTCTCCAGGCGGTCCATCTCGCCGAGCAGGGCCTGTGCGGTGCCGGGCGGCTCGGGCAGGTCGAGGGCGTCCAGCAGGTGCCGGGCCTGGGCGAGCGGCGTCGGGTAGTCGAAGACCAGGGTGGCGGGCAGCCGCAGTCCCGTGACCGCGCCGAGCCGGTTGCGCAGTTCGACCGCGGTGAGGGAGTCGAAGCCGAGCTCCTTGAAGGTCTGGTCGGGTTCCATCGCGTCGGCCGAGCCGTGTCCGAGGACGGCGGCGGCCTGTTCGGCCACCACGTCGAGGAGCAGCTGCTCGCGGTCCGCGGCGGACAGCGGGGCCAGCCGTTCGGCCAGGGTCGCCTCGGTGGCCGTGGCGGCTCCGGCCGTCGCCGGGGCGGCGTCGGCGCGACGGCGGACGGGCGTGCGGACCAGGCCGCGCAGCAGGACCGGCAGGACGTCGTGGTGCTCGCGCAGGGCGGCGGCGTCGAGGTCCATGGGCAGCAGGGCGGCCCGGTCGGAGGCCGACGCTGCGTCCAGCAGGCGCATGCCGCGCTCGGGGCCGAGCGGCACCATGCCGGTGCGGGCGTGCCGTTCCCGGTCGGCGTCGGTGAGTTCGCCGGTCATGCCCGCGTCCGGCAGCCAGGTGCCCCAGGCGAGGGAGACGGCCGGCAGGCCGAGGGCGCGCCGGTGGTGGGCGAAGGCGTCCAGGAAGGCGTTGGCGGCGGAGTAGTTGGCCTGTCCGGCGCCGCCGAAGGTGCCTGCGACGGAGGAGAAGACCACGAACCGGGCCAGGTCCAGGTCGCGGGTCAGCTCGTGCAGGGCGACGACGGCGTCGGCCTTGGGCCGCAGCGCCTCGGCGAGCCGTGCGGGCGTCATCGAGGTGAGGACGCCGTCGGCGAGGACGCCCGCGGTGTGCACGACGGCGGTCAGCGGCCGGTCGGCGGGGATCCCCGCGAGGAGCGGGGCGAGCGCGGTACGGTCGGCGATGTCGCAGGCGGCGACGGTTACCTCGGCGCCCAGGGCGGCGAGTTCGGCGCGCAGGTCGGCCGCGCCGGGGGTGTCCGGGCCGCGCCGCCCGGCGATCAGCAGGTGCTTGACACCGTGCTCGGCGACCAGGTGCCGGGCGGTGGCGCGGCCCAGCCCGCCGAGGCCGCCGGTGAGCAGCACGGTGCCCTCGGGGTCGGGGGCGGCCGGCACGGTGAGGACGACCTTGCCGACGTGCTTGGCCTGGCTGAGGTACCGGAACGCCTCGGGGGCGCGGCGCACGTCCCACACGGTCATCGGCAGCGGCTCGATCACCCCCCGGTCGAACAGTTCCGCCAGCTCGCGCAGGATCTCGCCGATCCGGTCGGGTCCGGCCTCGACCAGGTCGAAGGCGCGGTAGAGGACGCCTGGGTGGTCGGCGGCGACCGCGGCCGGGTCCCGGACATCGGTCTTGCCCATCTCCAGGAAGCGTCCGCCGCGCGGCAGCAGCCGCAGGGAGGCGTCCACGAACTCCCCGGCCAGGGAGTCGAGGACCACGTCGACGCCGCGGCCCTCGGTGGCGGTGCGCAGCCTCTCCTCGAAGCCGAGGTCGCGGGAGGAGGCGAGGTGGCGGTCGTCGAGGCCGGCGGCGCGCAGCGCGTCCCACTTGGCCGGGGACGCGGTGCCGTAGACCTCGGCGCCGAGGTGGCGGGCGAGCTGGACGGCGGCGGAGCCGACACCGCCGGCCGCGGCGTGCACGAGGACGCTCTCGCCGGGTTTCAGGGCGGCGAGGTCGACGAGGGCGTAGTAGGCGGTGAGGTAGACGATCGGGACGGTGGCGGCCTCCGCGAAGCTCCAGCCCTTCGGGATGGGCGCGACCATGCGCTCGTCGGCCACGGCGACCGGTCCGAAGGCGCCCGCGAACATGCCCATCACGCGGTCGCCGGGGGCGACGGAGGTCACGTCGGCGCCGGTCTCGGTGACCACGCCGGCGCCCTCCAGACCGATGGCGGTGGCGTCGCCCGGGTACATGCCGAGCGCGGTGAGGACGTCGCGGAAGTTGACGCCGCAGGCGCGCATCGAGATCCGTACCTCGCGCGGCGCGAGCGGGGCGGTGACCTCCGGGCAGGGGGTGAGCCGCAGGCCCTCCAGGGTGCCCTTGCGTTCGACGCCGAGCCGCCACGCCTCGGTGCCGGGCGGCGGGACGAGGGCCCGGTCGGCGGCCAGCGGCACCACCCTGGGCGCGGTCACGGAGCCGTCGTGCACGGCCAGTTCGAACGCGGTGTCGCCGAGCGCGCCGGGCAGCGCCGCGGCGGAGGCGGCGGTGCCGTCGGTGTCGACGAGGACCAGGCGCCCGGGGTTCTCCGTGCGGGCGGAGCGCACCAGGCCCCAGACGGCGGCCTGGGCCGGGTCCGCGGGCCGGGGCCCGGCGGGCACGGCGCCGCGGGTGACGACGGCGAGGCGGGCCGCGGCGAACGCCGGGTCGTCCAGCCACCGCCGGAGGAACGCCAGCACCTCGGCGGTGAGGTCCCGCGCCCGGCGCGCCGGGTCGCCGTCGGCGGTCCGGCCGGCGGCCGGTACGGCGTACAGCACGGTGTCCGGTACGAGGGCGGCGTCGGCGAGGGCGTCCGGGCCGGGGACGACGGTGGCGGTGTGCCCGGCCTCGCGCAGGGCCGCGGCCAGGTCGCGGGCCTCCGCGGACCCGATGACCGCCCAGTCCGCCGGAGCCGGTGCGCCGGAGGGGGGCACCGGCTGCCAGTCCACTTCGTACAGGCCCTGCCGGCCGGGGCTGCCGACGGTGGCGCCGTCGAGGTCGCCGGTGAGTTCGCGCAGGGTGAGCGAGCCGACGGAGGCGACGGGCCGGCCGGCCGGGTCGGCGAGTTCGAGGGCGACGGCCTCCGGACCCCGCTGGACCATGCGCACCCGCAGGGCGGAGGCGCCGACGGCGTCCAGCCGGACGTCGTTCCAGGAGAACGGGAGCCGTCCGGCGTCCTCCATCGGCACGAACATCACGGCGTGCAGGGCGGCGTCGAGCAGCGCCGGGTGCAGGTCGAAGGCGCCGGCGGCGGGGTCGGCGTCGGCGGGCAGGCGGACCTCGGCGAAGACCTCCTCGCCGCGCGTCCACACCCGGGTCAGCCCCTGGAAGAGCGGGCCGTAGAGGTGGCCGCGGTCGGCGAACGCCTCGTAGAAGCCGTCCAGCGGCACCTCCTCGCCGTCCCGGGGCGGCCAGGCGGTGAAGTCGTACGCCGAGGAGGCGCCGGCGGCCGGTTCGGCGGTGAGCAGGCCGCTGACGTGCAGCGTCCACGGGTCGTCGGGGTGGGCGTCGTCCGGGCGGCCGTGCACGGTCAGCGCTCGGGCGCCGCCGGCGTCGGACGCCTCGACGCGGACCTGCACCTGGACTCCGCCGTGCGCGGGCAGGGTGAGCGGGGTCAGGATGGTCAGCTCGGCGACGTGCTCGCAGCCGGTCCGCGCCCCGGCGTGCAGGGCGAGGTCGAGGAAGCCGGTGGCCGGGAACAGGGCGGTGCTGGTGAGGGCGTGCTCCTTCAGCCAGGGGCTGGAGTGCAGGGACAGGCGTCCGGTGAGGAGGTGGGTGTCGCCGTCCGCGAGGGCGACGGCCGCGCCCAGCAGCGGGTGGCTGCTGGTGCCGAGGCCGGCGGCGGTGACGTCGCCGAGCAGGGCGGGCGGGCGCGGCCAGAACCGGCGGCGCTGGAAGGGGTAGGTGGGCAGCTGCACGACGCGGGCGCCGGTGCCGTCGAAGAGGCGGGGCCAGTCGACGTCCACGCCCTTGGCGAAGGCGCGGGCGAGGGCGTCGAGCAGGGCGTCGGCCTCGTCGCGGTCCTTGCGCAGCGACGGGACGAACAGGAGGTCGCCGGTGTCCTCGGCGAGGCAGTCCTGGGCGAGGGCGGTCAGGGTGCCGTCGGGGCCGATCTCCCAGAACCGGTCGGCTCCGTGCGCGGCGAGCCAGGCGACGCCGTCGTGGAAGCGGACCGCCTCGCGGACGTGGCGGACCCAGTACTCGGGGTCCTGCAGTTCGCCGGGGGCGGCGGCCCGCCCGGTGACGTTGGAGATCACGGCCATACGGGGCGGGGCGTAGGCGATGCCGGCGGCGACCTCGCGGAAGGCGTCGAGCATGGGGTCCATCAGCGGCGAGTGGAAGGCGTGGCTGACGCGCAACCGGGTGGTGCGGCGGCCGCCTGCGGCGAGTTCGGCGGCCACCTCGGCCACCGCGGCCTCGGCGCCCGAGACGACCACGGATCGCGGCCCGTTGACGGCGGCGATGCCCGCGTCGGCGCGGCCGGCGAGCAGCGGCAGCACCTCGTCCTCGGCTGCCTCGACGGCGAACATCGCGCCGCCCGGAGGGAGTTCCTGCATCAGTCGGCCGCGTGCGGCGACCAGGGCGCAGGCGTCCGGGAGGGACATGACGCCGGCCACGTGGGCGGCGGCGATCTCGCCGATGGAGTGGCCCGCGACGAAGTCGGGCCGCACGCCCCAGGATTCGAGGAGGCGGTAGAGCGCGACCTCGACGGCGAACAGGGCGGGCTGCGCCCACCGGGTCTGGTTGATCCGCTCGGCGTCGTCGCCGAGGACGACGGCGCGCAGGTCGTCGCCGAGGTGGGCGCAGACGGCGTCGAAGGCGTCGGCGAACGCCGGGAAGGCGTCGTACAGGCCGCGGCCCATGCCGGGGCGCTGGGAGCCCTGTCCGGAGAAGAGGAAGGCGGTCTTCCCTTCGCCGCGGTGGGTGCCCGTGACGGTGTGCGGTCCCGTCTCGCCGTCGGCGAGGAGCCGCAGTCCGTCGGTGAGGGCGGCGCGGTCGGCGCCGAGCACGACGGCCCGGTGTTCGAAGACGGTGCGGGTCGCGGTCAGGGACAGGCCGAGGTCGGCCGCGGTGTGGCCGGGGTTCCGCCCGGCGTGGGCGAGGAGCTGGGCGGCCTGGGCGCGCAGCGCGTCGCGGCTGCGGGCGCTGAGGACCCAGGGCAGGGTGCCGTGGGCGGCGGCCGGGCCTTCGGCCGTCTCGGCGGCGTGCCGTTCGGGGGCGGGCTGTTCGGGGGCGGCTTCGAGGACGACGTGCGCGTTGGTGCCGCTGATCCCGAAGGACGACACACCCGCACGCCGCGGCCGGCCCCCGGGCACGGACCACTCCCGTGCCTCGGTCAGCAACTCGACCGCGCCCTGCTCCCAGTCCACGTGCGAGGACGGCGCGTCCACGTGCAGCGTCGCCGGCAGCACACCGTGCTCCATCGCCAGCACCATCTTCATCACGCCCGCCACACCGGCACCCGCCTGCGTGTGACCGACGTTGGACTTCACCGAGCCCAGGTACAGCGGACGCTCCGCGTCGTGCTCCTGCCCGTAGGTGGCGAGCAGGGCCTGCGCCTCGATCGGGTCACCCAGCCGCGTGCCCGTGCCGTGCGCCTCCACCGCGTCCACCTCCGCCGCCGACAGCCCCGCGTCCGCCAGCGCGGCCCGGATCACCCGCTGCTGGGAGGGACCGTTCGGCGCGCTCAGCCCGTTGGACGCACCGTCCTGGTTCACCGCGCTGCCCTTCACCACCGCCAGCACCGGGTGCCCCAGCCGACGCGCGTCCGACAACCGCTCCACCAGCAGCAGACCGCCGCCCTCGGAGAACCCGGTCCCGTCCGCCGCGTCCGCGAACGCCTTGCACCGCCCGTCCGCCGCCAGCCCCTGCTGACGGCTGAAGTCCACGAACAGACCCGGTGAGGCCATGACGGTGATGCCGCCGGCCAGGGCGAGGTCGCACTCCCCCGCGCGCAGCGACTGCACGGCCAGGTGCAGGGCGACGAGGGACGCGGAGCAGGCGGTGTCGACGGTGACCGCCGGGCCCTCCAGGCCGAAGGTGTACGACAGCCGGCCGGAGACGACGCTGGCGGCGTTGCCGGTCAGCATGTAGCCCTCGAAGTCCTCGCCGGACGCGGCGAGCATGCCGGTGTAGTCCTGGCCGTTGGTGCCGGCGAAGACACCGGTGCGGCTGCCGCGCAGCGCGCGCGGATCGATCCCGGCCCGTTCGAACGTCTCCCACGCCATCTCCAGCAGCA
>NZ_JBEOTZ010000065.1:0-22556 GCF_040303825.1 Streptomyces sp. NPDC094143 | reverse complement strand
CCCGTGGCGGACGTCGGCGGCGACCAGCGCGCAGTACACGGCGGCGCGTCCCCCCACACCGCACGGAAACACCAGGGAGTCCCATGTCCACGGCGGGGCGGCCGGCGGCCGCAGACGATGACGATGAGCTGGAGCGGCTGCGCGCCGAAGTACGCAACCTGCGCGCCCGGGCGCGAGTGCGCCCGCTGATCTCCCAGGCCCAGGGCATGCTGCAGGAGCGGTACGCGCTGGCCGACGGGGAGAGCGCCTTCGCGCTGATGCAACGGGCCTCCCAGCGGTACAACGTCAAACTGCGCACGCTGGCGGACGTCCTGGTCACCGCACCGCGCCCCGGCGACGGCGAGCCGTTGTGGTTCCCGCGCCGCGTCCGTCTGCCGCCACCGGACCTGACCTTCACCACCGCCCACGAGTCCGGGTCCCCCAGCCGCAGCGCCGTGCTGCGGGCCGTACTGAGCCACACGCTGACGGTGACGGACACCGACATGGGAAACGTGCAGCTTCCCGACCGGGCCCGCGGCGGGCTGCGCATCGAGGAGCACACCGGGCTCACGCCGGACTTCGTCGACTTCTTCGCCCACGTCGGGGAGGACGGCACCTCCTGCGCACGGGCCGCCCGGGACGTCGCCCAGGTCACCGTGCGCGACGTGGAGAGCGACCCGGTGTTCACCGGGCCCGCCCGGCGCGCCATCCTCGCGGCGGGCAGCAGGGCCTGCCACAGCGTCCCGCTGACGACCCCGTCCGGACTGTGCGTCGGGATGGTCTCGGCCCACATGGACCGGCCCCTGCGCGGACTGACGACGACCCAGACCAAGGCCCTGGACGCCATGGGCGTCCAGGCGGGACGCTGGCTCGCCTGGCACGACCGGACGGTGGTCCTGGACGCCCTGGAGTACCTGCACGCCCTCGGCCGGGCCCGCCGGGGCGCCCGGCTGCGCCGCTCCTGAACCCGGTGCGCGAGGGACACCGCCGCGCTGCCGGGGCACAGGACGCCCGCCCACAAGCGGAACCTCCTGGTCCTGAGGGTGCGCCGGGTGTGCCGCCGCCGCCCCGGGGAATCCGGAATCCCGGGAGGTCGACATGAACACGAGTGCGATGGCACGGAGCGGTCGCTTCCGGGCCCGGCGGATGGCGCGGGGCTCGGTGACCGAGGGGGCGGCCCGGGCGGGCTTCACCGCCCGGGGCGTGATCTATCTGCTCGTCGGGGCCCTGGCCCTGCAGATCGCCTTCGGCGGCACCGGCCGGCAGGCCGACCGCGGAGGAGCGCTGCAGGAACTGGCGCAGAAGCCGTTCGGCGCCGTGCTCCTGTGGGCCCTGGGCATCGGGCTCGTCGGCATGGCCCTGTGGCGGCTGACCGAGGTCGTCTTCGGCTCGGTCGGCAAGGACGGCCGCAGCCCGCGCAAGCGCCTCATGGCGGCGGCCCGCTGCGCCTTCTACGTCTTCGTCGCCTACTCGGTGCTGTCGTTCGCGGCCAGCCGCCACCAGAGCGGCGGCTCCAGCGACCAGCAGTCCCGGGACGCCACCGCCAGGGCCCTGGAGATCCCCGCGGGGCAGTGGCTGGTCGGCGCCGCCGGGATCGCGATCGTCGTGGCCGGCGGCTGGATCGCCGTACGGGCGGTCATGCGCAAGTACCACGACAAGCTCCGGCTCGGGCAGATGAGCCCGCGCACCCGGCGGCTGGTCGACGTCACCGGCGTCGCCGGGGGCGCGGCCCGCGGCCTGGTCTTCGCCGTCGCCGGTGTCTTCGCCGTCCGCGCCGCGATCGACTACGCACCGGACCGGGCCAAGGGCCTGGACGACACCCTGCGCAGTCTCGCCGAGACCCCGCTCGGCCCCTGGCTGCTGGCCTGCGTCGCGGCCGGACTGGTGCTCTTCGGCGTCTTCTCCTTCGCCATGGCCCGCTGGCGGCGCGTCTGAGCCGGCTTACCCGGGGAACACGGGACGGATGAGCGATTCCGAGATTCCGCATGGCGACGGCCGGCCCGTGGACATGTACCTGGACCTCCTGCGCATCCGGATGGACACGGAGGACTACCGCCTCCTGATGCGTGTGGTGGAACCGGTCCTCGAGGCGATCGACGAGGAACGCCTGTCCAGCCTCGACTTCGCGCTCGACTCCGATGCCAACGACCAACTGCCCCAGGAGGTCCGTGACGAGGTCGCCCTCGTCATCGCCACCGCCGTCACGGGCCGCCTGGACAACGAAGTGATCGAACTCGACGTCGACGAGACCGGCCCGGTCCGGATCGTCACCGACGCGACCACCGCGTCCGACCCCGTCCGGCTCGGCGAGATAGCCGACTACATCAAGGAACGGCACCGGCAGACCGAGGAACTGCGGGGCATCGCCGAGGTGAGCGGACTGCCCACCGACTTCTGAACCGGCGGCCCTCCAGGCCCCGGCGGCGCCTCACGCCCGAGGTGCCACCACCGGCACGCCCAGCGGCCGGGCGAGACCGACCACCGTCTCGTCCAGCCGCTCCAGATGGCGCAGCACCCGATCGGTGATGCGGCCGTAGCGCGGTGTGCCGGCGTCGGAACCCAGCAGCGAGGCGATGCTCGGGCCGGTTTCGACCTTCGCCCCGGCGTTCTCGTCGGCGACCCGGGCCGCGATGGCCTCGATGTTGCGCACCGTGCGCGCCGCCGCCCCGCGCAGCCGCGGGTCCGCCGCGATCGACGGATGCGTGGGCAGCAGTTCGGCGGTGGCCGCCAGCGTCCGCGTGTGGTAGGCGCACGTCTCCAGCAGCGCCACCACGTACCGGGCGGTGTCCCGCCGGGCCCGCAGCGGTGTGACCGGATGCGTCAGCGGCTGGATGGCGGCCCGCAGGTCGGCCAGCGCCTGGTCCAGGTCGCGCGCCTTGTCCAGCAGCTCGTCGGCGGGCCCGCCGCTGAGCTGACCGACCGCGGCCTCGGCGACCTCGGCCAGCCGGTCCAGCACGGTCCCGAGCAGCTCGTTCGTCCGCCGGTCCGTCCGCACGGGAAGCACCAGCGCCGCCGCGACCACCCCGCACACGGCGCCGATCGCCGTCTCCTCGATCCGCAGCACCAGCACGTCGAGGCTGTAGGTGTGCAGCAGCGTGTAGAGCAGCCCAAGCATCGCCGTGACGAAGAACGACATCAGCGTGTACGACAGCGGCGCCGTGTAGAACATCGCGAAGATCAGCACCAGCACCAGGGCGAACGCCGTCACCGGGTGCTGCCCGACCAGCCCCGCCAGCACGATGCCGGCCACGACGCCGAAGACCGTGCCCAGCAGCCGCCGGTAGCCCTTGACGAGGATCTCACCCGTCGAGGAGGTGTTGATGAAGACGATCCAGCACGTCAGCACCGCCCAGTACCAGCGCTGCGTGGACAGCAGTTCCCCGCCCGCGATGGCCAGTGAGGAACCGACCGCGACCTGCACGGCCGCGCGCGTGGTGGGGCGCCGCAGGCCCGTCTGCTTTTCCTGGTCCGGTTCCTGCGCGCTCCCGTCGAGCGCCGCCTCCTCGGCGTCCAGCTCCTCACGGGAGCGGGAGGTGGCGGGGGAGTCGTCCGACTCGTCCTGCGGGCCGTCCAGGGCGATCCGCAGCCCCAGCACGGCGCGGGCCGTCTCGCCGATGCCCCGGAAGACGTCCTGGACGGCGGCGGAGGCGGGCGGCAGGTTCTCCTCGTCCCGGTAGCCGAGGAGCCGGTTGCGCACATGTGCCAGCGCGGTGCCCGTGTCACCGCCGCCGGCCCGCAGCACGAGTGTGTGCAGCGCCCGCAGATCGCGCCGCAGCGTCGCGGTGGACCCCTCGGGTACGGCCGGCACGGCCACCGACGGGGCGGGCGCGCCCGGCAGGTGCAGGGTGAGCGTGTCGGCCCGTTCGGCGCTGCGGGCCGACAGCAGCAGCAGACCGAGCCGCTCGGCGGCGATCTCGGCCTCCGCGATCCGGCGCTGCACCAGCCGCGCCGCCGACTCGTCCGGGGTGCCCTCCTCCAGCCGCCCCTGGATCATCATCGCGGTCTCGTGCAGCCGCGCGGTGCCCTCGCGCACGGCCTGAAGGGCTCTGTCCATGTCGTCCTCGCCCGCGTCGAGGAGGTCGAGCTGCGCGGAGACCAGCTGGGCCAGCCGGGCCCGGAAGGCCAGCCGCAGCCGCACCAGGATGCCGGCGGGTGTCGCCGGAACCACCGCGAACCGCAGCACGGCACTGGAGCCGAAGGCCAGGGCGATCGCGCCGTACAGCGCGGGCAGCGAGGAGACGGTGGCACCGACGAACAGGGACAGGAAGTAGACCTGGAAGGCGATCAGCCCGAGCGCGGTGCCCCGGTCGCCGAACCGGCGGCCGTAGACGGCGCAGAAGATCAGGACGACGAAGAACGCGTCACCGACGACGCGACGCTCGCCGAGCACCGCGCTCAGGCTCACCGAGGCCAGCGCCACCGGCAGTCCCAGCGCCAGCGTCACGGCCTGGGCGCCGGGCTGCTTCTCCCGGATGGCGAAGGTGGCGACCATGGCCGCCATGGCCCCCGCCACCAAGTGGGGCACGCCGGTCCCGAGCAGGGCGAGCACGGCCAGGGTGAGGGCGATCGCGCCGACCGTCCGCAGCCCTGCCGTCAGCCGCAGCAGCCCCGGGTCGGACGCCGCGATCCGGTCCCGCAGCCGTGTCCGCACCGAGGCTTCCGCTGCCCTCACGCCGCCGCACTCTCTCCCGACTCACACACCAAGATCCGCACCTCAGCATGTCACGCAACGAGCGGCAGCCCCCGCCCGGGCCGGGTGCTACTCCTGCCGTCCGGTTCCCTCGACGTGCGCCCGTACCTGGTCCGGCGTCAGATAGGCGTCGGTGTACTCGAAGTCCTTCAGCCGCGCGGGCTTGCGCGCCTGGAACCCGGTCCGCACGAAGTCGTCTCCGGCGACCGCGTTGAGCAGCCAGTTCGTCATCACCCGCGTCTTGGCGACGTTGGTGCGCAGCGCCGACCAGTGGTAGCCGCGGGCGACGGCCTGGGCGGGCAGGCCGCGCAGCTCGACGCCCAGCGGCTTGGACACCGCGTCGGTGCCGCCGAGGTCGACGACCAGCCCCAGGTCCTTGTGGACGTACGGCGTCATCGACTGGCCCCGCAGCGAGGCGATGACGTTGTCGGCGACGTGCCGGCCCTGCCGCAGCGCGTGCTGCGCGGTGGGCGGGCACACGGCCCCGTCGCCCTTGGCCAGGTCGGGCACGGCGGCCGAGTCGCCGAGCGCGAACACGCCGTCGCTGCCCGGCAGGTTCATCTCGGGGGCCACCGCGAGACGGCCCTTGACGGTCTCCGCGCCGAGCGTGGCGATCAGCGGGCTCGCGACGACACCGGCGGTCCAGATGAGCGTGCGGGTCGGGATCACCCGCCCGTCGGTGAAGGTGACCTCCTCGGGACCGGCCTTCGCGATGGAGGTGCCCAGGGAGATCTCGATGCCGCGCCGCTGCAGGATCTGCTGCGCGCTGCGCCCGAGCTTCTCGCCCAGCTCCGGCATGAGCTTCGGCGCGATGTCGATCAGGTGCCACTTGATCAGGCCCGGGTCCAGCCGCGGATAGCGCTTGACGGCGGCGTGCGTCAGACGCTGCAGGCAGGCCGCGGTCTCGGTGCCCGCGTAGCCGCCGCCGACCACCACGAACTGCAGTCGGGAGGCTCGCTCCTGGGGGTCCTGGCTCGCGTCGGCCAGGTCCAGCTGGGAGATGACGTGGTCCCGGATGTAGGCCGCCTCGGCGAGCGTCTTCATCCCGAACGCGTGGTCCGTCAGGCCCGGGATGTCGAAGGTCCGGGTGATGCTGCCGGGTGCCAGCACGATGTAGTCGTACGGCTCGTCGACGATCTCGTCGGTGATGGTGCGGATGACGCAGACCTTCGCCTTCAGGTCGACGCCGATGGCGCCGCCCGGAATGATCCGCGTGCGGTACTTCTTGCTGCGGCGCAGGGAGACGGCGATCGACTGCGGCGTCAGCACGCCGGAGGCGACCTGGGGGAGCAGCGGAAGATACAGCTGGTAGGCGAACGGCGTCACCAGGGTGACGTCCGCCTCGTCCGGGGAGAGTTTCCGTTCCAGACGGCGGACGCACTCCACGCCGGCGAAGCCTGCGCCAACCACCAGGATCCTGGGTCGTGTCACGGTGTTCATCCCTTTCTGCGGCTCCAGGCGGTCTGCCTCGAACGCCTTTCGCCTGCCCCTGGATCGCCGGTTCGCACCCTCTCGATCCCACCCCGTGTCCGGTCGGTGTGCCAGTCGGACGTGGCAGGCAGACGAACGCGTCGATCACCACCATGCCCGCCCGGTGGCCGGAAAGCACCGGGCTGGAGTGAAGAAGGCGTGCGCACCGCTTGGGGGGGGCTCGTCAGGACGCGGCGTGGCCCCGGACGTGGCACAGCAGCAGGCACACGTCGTCGTCGCGCTCGGAGTCGCTCAGCAGCGGATGCAGGATCCGGTCCGCCGAACCTTCCAGATCGGCGTCCAGCTCCGCGGAGTCGAACCGTCCCAGCGCCGCGGCCAGCCGCTCGATCCCCGGGTCTATGCCCTGCGCGCGCCGCTCCACCAGCCCGTCCGTGTACAGCGCGAGCGTGGAGCCGGGCGACAACTGCACCGTGTGGTCGTCGATCTCCTGGGTGAGCGGGATGCCGAGCATCGCGCCGGGCTTGGCGTCGAGGGTGCGCACGGTGCCGTCGGCCAGGCGCAGCACCGGCGGCGGATGACCCGCGGCGGCCCAGGTCAGCGTGGGCTCGTCGGGGTGGAACCGGGCGATGACGGCGGTGGCGTACAGGTCGGGCTGCAGGTGGTGCAGGAACCGGTGCAGCCGGGTCAGCAGCCGGCCCGGGCTGTCGCCGTCGACCGCGTACGCCCGCAGCGCGGTGCGCAGCTGGCTCATCATGACCGCCGCGTGCAGACCGTGCCCGGTCACGTCGCCGATGACGGTGATGAGCCCGCCGTCGCGCTGCGGGAAGGCGTCGTACCAGTCACCGCCGATGTTCAGCCCGTGCGTGGCCGGCAGATACCGGGCGGCCAGGCTGAGCCCGGGCGTGGCCGGGAGGTCCGTGAGCAGGGCCCGCTGCAGCGTCTCGGCGATGTCGCGGTTGTGCTCGAAGCGGCGCGCGTTGTCGATGGCGATGCTGGCCCGCCGGGTGAGCTCGATCAGCATCACCGCGTCGTCCGGGTCCCAGCGCGCGCCGGGCGGCGACAGCGTCAGGACGCCCAGCGGGGCCCGCCGCGTCGGCAGCGGCACGCACAGCAGCGGCCTGGCGGGGTCCAGCGCCGACGGCGGCTGGTCGTCGACGCCCGGCAGGTTGCCCGGATGGTCCGCCGCGTACTGGGGCCGGCCGGTCCGCGCGGCCAGCACGGCGGCGGCCGGATGCGGCGTCGACCGGTGCTTGTCGTCCTCGTCGAACAGCCAGACGTCGACGCTGCTCGCGTACTCGGGCACCAGCAGCTCGGGCAGCCGGCGCACGATCTCCTCATGGTTGAGGGAGGCCGTCAGCACGGCGCTCGCGTCCGCCAGGAACGTCAGCCTGCGGCGGGCGCTCTCCGCCTCGTTGCGGGCGCTGCGCTCGGCGGCGAAGGCCTCCCGCTGGGCCCGGCCGGCCGCGTCCAGCTCGGCGTGCAGGGCCAGCACGCCCTGGTTGGTCTGGTGCAGCTCCTCCCGGTGGAAGGCGACCAGGTCCTCCTGCTCGGTGAGCTTGTCCAGGATCACGGCCGTGTCCTCGTCGGCGCCGAGCAGCGCCTCGGCGAGGGCCGCGGGGTCCTCGGCGACCGTGCCGGCCTCGGTGGCCCCGGCCGCCTCGGGGCAGGGGACGGTGACCTCCCACGGCGGCTCCCCGGCGGCACACGCCTCGGGCGACGGAGTCACCACGGCGTGCAGCAGGCCTTCCTCGGCGGGCGACCCGGCGAGGTTCAGGGTGAGCAGCCAGGTGCCGCCCTTGGTGAGGCACTGCCGCAGGTGGGCGCTGAGGTCGGCGGCGAGCCGGGTCCGTTCGAGGGTGGGCACACCGTGCGCGGCGGCCAGGCGCGCGAGGGCGATCCGGGCGCGTGCCGCGTCGGTGACGGTGGTGATCTGCCAAGTGCGCATCATGGGCGTTCCGGCGGGGTGGGAGTCAGCACGGCCACGGCGGTGTCGTCCCGCACCGGCCGGGCGGGACTGCTCGCGTCGCGTATCGTCACGGCGGCCGTCACGGCCGGGTCGGCCGCGGGCGCGCCGGCCTCGTCGGGCGGTGTCCAGCGGCTGGGCAGGCCGTCGGTGTGCAGGATGAGCAGCCGGTCGGCCGCCCAGCCGGCCTCCTCCTCGCGCAGGGTGGTGGGCCGGTGGACGCCGACGATGCCGGGCCGTGACAGCAGGTGCCGCCAGGTGCCGTCGGCGCGCAGCCGCGCCCCCACGTTCCCGATGCCGGCGAACGTCAGCCGCCCCTTTCGCAGGTCGAGCTGGGCCAGGGCGACGGCCGCGCCGCGGGTGCCCCGGAGCGCCTCGTGGAGGCGCCGCAGCGCATCGGCGGGGGAGAGGTGGGCCCACCGGTGCAGGGCCGCGACCGCGGCGGACGAGGCCCGGGCGGCTTCCGGCCCGTGTCCCAGCCCGTCCGCCAGCATCAGGGTGACCCGCTCCCCGGCCCGCACGCACGTCCAGGCGTCACCCGAGTACTCGGCTCCGCCGTAGGGGATGTTCACACCGCCGGCCCGCACCCCGGCGAGCGGCCCTGAGCGCCCACGCGCCGATACGTCCCGCACCACACGCCCTACCGGCCCGCCACCCCCCGCCGCCCCGGGGAAGCCGTGCGAGTGCCCCACGACATCGCTGCTCTCGCCCGCTCCGGGCGCCGCGTGCCGGTCCTGGCCGCCGACGGGCCCGCCAGGCGCGGCGAGGGCCTCAGCGGAGCGGTCCGGCGTCGCACGAGCCCCGGACGCCCCGGCGAAGCCGTCCGGCGCCGCGTCGCTCCCCCGAGGCGGCCGCGGGGCGGACGCGTCCGGCCCGGCCGGGCCGGGGGCGGCCGGGTGCCCCGTCAGGCCGCCGCATGCCACGGCCGCGAGGGGGGAGGGGGCGACGCTCGGTGACGGACCGTCGGGGGAGGCCGGGATGCCGGGCCCCGTCCAGGGGTCCCCGTCCCGTGAGGTCCCGTCGGGCCACGCGGAGGACGTCGTGGCGGTGGACACGGCTCCGCCGCGGGGCGTGGAGCCGACGCGGGCGACCGCCACCGTGCCGCGGCCGGGCGTGCTGTGCAGGCCGAAGTCGTCGGCCAGGCGCACGCACGTGCCGAGGCCCGCGCCGAGCGAACGGGTCGTGGAGAAGCCGTCGCGCACAGCCGAGGGAACGTCGTGGATGCCCGGGCCGTGGTCGATCGCGGCGATCTGCACGACGCGGGGCTCCTCACCGCCGTCCCCCAGCACCGGCGGGTCCACGAGGTCGATGAGCACCTGCCCGCCCTCCGCGTGCTTGAGGAGGTTCGTGGCGAGCTCGGTCGCGACCAGCGCGGCCGCCGCCGTGCGCCGCTCGTCGAGCCCGGCCAGCGCCGCCGCCTGCTCCGCGGCGACCCGCGCGTCGCGCACGCGGGTCGAGTCACGCACCGGGATGTCCCACACGCGCGGCATCACGCCTCCTCGCGGGGCCGCGGCGGCTGGGCCACCCAGCACGTCACCCGCACCGTCGTGCCGGATCCGGGCGTGCTGTCGATGTCGAAGTCGTGCACCAGGCGCCGGGCACCGCTCAGCCCCATCCCCAGCCCGCCGCCGGAGGTGTAGCCGTCGCTGAGCGCCAGGTCGAGGTCGGCGATGCCCGGCCCCTCGTCGACGAAGGACAGCCGCAGCCCCTGTGCGGCACCGGAGACGACCCGGGTCGCCTCCATCTGTCCGCCCCCGCCGTGCACGAGGGTGTTGCGGGCCAGCTCGCTGGCGGCGGTGACCAGCTTGGTCTGCTCCACCAGACCGAAGCCGAGCTGGGCAGCGGCCTGCCGTACGTGCTGTCGCACCCACACCAGGTCCATGTCGGACCGGATGGGCAGGCAGGCCTCGACGCCCGCGGCGGTGTGCATCACGGACTCTCCTGACGCGGGCCGCCGGCACGGGCCGCCGGCGAGTGCTGCGAGAGGAGCTCCATGCCCGCCTCCGTGCTGAGCGCCGTGCTCAGGCCCGGCAGCGTCAGGCCCAGTTCCACCAGGGTGATGGCGACCGCGGGGCGCATGCCCGCCACCACCGTCCGCGCGGCCAGCAGCTTGGCCTGCGCCGCGATCTCGGCCAGCACCCGGCCGAGGAAGGAGTCGACGATCTCCACGCCGGAGATGTCGATGAGGACACCGCGGACCCCGGTACGGGAGATGGTCTCCGCGAGGTCCTGCTGGAGCTGTTGCGCCGTGCTGTCGTGCAGGTCCCCCTGGAGCGTGACCAGCAGCACGTCGCCGAGCCGGAGCACCGGCACGTGCCCCGGGACGGGACGGGGGAAGGCGTCGCTCACCGCTGACCCGCGCCCGGGTTGACGATGTCGGCGCCGAGCTGGTGCAGCGCGTACCCGAGCGCGTCCGAGAGGCTCGCGCGGGTGAGGACGTCGAGGTCCAGGCCGAGGTGGACCATGGTCTGGGCGATGGCCGGCCGGATGCCGGAGACGATGCACTCGGCGCCCATCAGCCGCGCCGCCGCCACCGTCTTCATCAGGTGCTGCGCCACCAGCGAGTCGACCGTCGGCACACCGGTGATGTCGAGGATCGCGAACCGGGCGTGCTGGTCGACGACGGCGTTCAGCAGGGTCTCCATCACCACCTGGCTGCGGGCGCTGTCGAGCGTCCCGATCAGCGGAACGGCCACGACGCCGTCCCACAGCCGGATGACCGGCGTGGCCACCTCCAGCAGCTGCATCCGCTGCCGGTCGCTGAGCGCCTGCCACTCGCTCAGCGCCGTCTGCATGGCCACCAGCCGCAGGGTGCCCATCAGCACCGTCAGCGCGGTCGAACACGCCCGCAGGTGCTCGGGCGGCGCCTGCTCCAGGTCGGCGGCCAGCAGATTCTCCACGGGCGGCCGCAGGGCGGCCAGCTCGGTGGAGACCTGGGTGTTGGACAGCCCGGCGCGGGAGCGGGCCGCGCCCATGCGGGCCAGCTGCTCGCGGACCCCGCTGAAGCCCGCGGCGTCCGGGTCCTCCACCTGGTCCGAGTCGGCCACCTGGGCCAGTGCGTCGACGACGGCCTTGCCCGCCTCCACCGCCTCGTCGCGCGAGACGGTGAACACGGTGCGGAACAGGGGCTCGTCCGCCCACCGCTGGGCGATCTGCTCACGCCGTCGGTGCAGGAAGTCCCGCACCTCGTGCGTCGGCGTGGCGAGCTGTCCGTCCGCTTCGTGCTCCGGCACCTGGTTCTCTCCTCATCCGCGTTGCGTCGACCGAGCCCGCTTCTGGCAACGAGAACGGCGATGTGACACTTGCCGGGCGACAACTCTAACCATGCGCCGACCTCGTACGACACCGGATCCGGCGCAAGCGGTCCGGTTCCGGCGACGGCGGTGGAGCACCGCCGTGGGACGGCGGGCGAGGGGGTGGACCACCGTGCGGGCAGGGCGAAGCCGGGGCCCCGGCCGGTCCTCACCGGCGCCGGGCCCAGCGCGCCCCGGGGTCAGGCGCCTTCCGTCTCCTCAGGGATCACCGGCCCCGCGTCGACGCGGGCCAGGGCCTCCTCCACACTCTCCGATATCGGCACCGTGATGCTCACGCCGGTCAGATCGAGGATGCGCCGCACGGCGGGTGTCGGGCTGATCACGTGCACGCTGCCGGCGTCGCCGCGGGTCTCCTGGTAGACCCGCAGGATGATGTTCATCCCCGACGAGTCCATGAACGGGACGGACGAGAGGTCGAGCAGGAAGTGGCGTCGGCCGTGGTGGAGTTGGTTGGCCAGATGGGCCTGGAACTCGGTCGCGGTGTCGACGTCCAGGTAGCCGTCGACCGTGAACAGGGCCACGTCCTCCCGGGGCAGTTCGACTTCCACGGACAGCGGGTTCTGGGCGAGGGGCACGGGTACCTCCAACAAGTGCTACGGCCTGGGCTGGTCACCTCTGGGGATGACCGCGGTGCGGGGGGATGCCGGTCGTGTCGCGGGCTCGACTGCCGTCTTTCACGTGCCTCCCTTCGCTGCCGGGCTCCGATCTCACCGCGCCCCCGCGCTTACCCCGGAAACCGCCCTCCATGCCCCCCGATCCGAATCAGTCCCCGATCGCGTTCCCCCACGCTGGTACACGGGTACTCCGAATGCGTGTGCGGCAGAGGGGTAACTGCTGCTGTGGAGCAGCGCGGACGGCGATCCGTCCGCCGGGTCGAGAGCGATCCGCACACCGTCAGGGAGGATGGAACAGCGTGACCATCGAGAGAATCTGGTCGTACGCGCCGGACAGCGGTCACGTCGAGGGGCAGGACCTGACCGGTTTCACCGTCGTCGCGGCCGACGGCACCATCGGGCACGTGGACCGGGAGGCCGATCCGC
This sequence comes from Streptomyces sp. NPDC094143, assembly GCF_040303825.1. Classification (NCBI taxonomy): domain Bacteria; kingdom Bacillati; phylum Actinomycetota; class Actinomycetes; order Kitasatosporales; family Streptomycetaceae; genus Streptomyces; species Streptomyces sp. NPDC094143. The sequence goes on along the minus strand of NZ_JBEOTZ010000065.1, from coordinate 10,139 downwards.
ACGGTCTGCGGCACCTGGTCGTCGACACCGGCGTCTGGGTGTTCGGCCGCAGCGTCCTGGTGCCGGCGGGCGTCGTCACCGGCATCGACACCCAAGCGCGGAAGGTCACCCTGGCCTGCACGAGGGCGGACGCCAAGGCGGCTCCCCGCTTCCAGACGGACAGCGAGACGCGGGACCAGCGGTACCTGCGGGCCGTGGGGGACTACTACGACAGGCTGCCCCCGCGCGAGACGACCTCGGTCTGAGGCGGACACGGGCGCGCGCCGCGCCCGTGCCGCTCGCGGTCGGGAGTCACCAGGGCAGGAAGACGTGTACGTCCTTGCCCTGGTCGTCGGTCACCACGCTCACCTGGTCGCACAGCGTGTGGATCAGGTGCCAGCCGATGCCGCCGCCACCGCTGCGCGGATCGAAGGGGCGCGGGGCCGGTTCGGTGGTGCTGGTGTCGTGCAGGACCACGTGCACGCCGTCGAAGGTGCGGCGCATCCGCAGTGCGAAGGGCCCCGGGGCGTACTGGACCGCGTTGGCGGCCAGTTCCGTCACCACCAGCAGGATGTCGTCCCAGTACTCGGGGGCAGAGGGCGGGGAGGAGCGGGCGAGGTCACGCAGGAACTCCTCCGCGGCCAGCCGCGCACCCGTCACGTCATGCGGCTCGCCCACGAAGCTGTTCGTGCGGCTCGGGATCTCCTCGGAGGTCAGGGCGTCGTCCCCACGCGGCTCGGTTGACATATCGCCTTTCCGGCCCGGGCGTCAGCTAGGGCTGCCGTCAGGGCTGTCGTCCTTTCTCTTGCGTCGCCACTGTTGCGTGTTCCCGAGGGGGCGAGGCCTACGCGTCCGGGCGCACGCTCAACGGAACACACTGTCGGAATCGTCCCCCTGTGCGGCTTCCTCCGGGGTGCCCGGCCGCCCGGGGCGCCTGCGGGAGGCGTACATCGCGTCGATCTCGCCGGCGTAGTGCCGCACGATCTCGTCCCGGCGCAGCTTCATCGAAGGGGTCAGCAGCCCGTTGGTCACGTCGAACGGCTCCGGCAGCACCCGGAACACCCGGATCGACTCCGACCGCGACACGGAGCTGTTGGCCGCGGCCACGGCCCGGGCGACCTCCTCCCGCAGCGCGTTCTCCTCCCTGGCCTCCCGCATCTCGCCCTGCAGGGCCAGCGCGGCCCGCCAGTGCGCGAGGAACTCCGGGTCCAGCGTGATCAGGGCGCCCACACAGGGCCGGTTGTCGCCCACGACCACCGCCTGGTGGATGAGCGGATGCATCCGCAGCCGCTGCTCCAGCGCGGCCGGGGCGACGCTCTTGCCGCTGCTCGTGATGATGATGTCCTTCTTGCGGCCGGTGATCGTCAGATAGCCCTCCGAGTCCAGCCGCCCCAGGTCCCCGGTGGCCAGCCAGCCGCCGCGCAGCGCGGCCCGGGTGGCCGCCTCGTCGCCGACGTAGCCCTGGAAGACCGACGGCCCGCGCACCAGGATCTCGCCGTCCTCGGCGACCCGGATCTCCGTGCCCGGCAGCGCCTGCCCGACGGTCCCGGACTTCTCCCGGCCGAGCGGCTGCATCGTCACGCCACCGGCGGTCTCCGTCAGGCCGTACCCGTCGTGCACGTAGATGCCGATGCCCTCGTAGAAGAGCGACAGGTCGCGGCTGAGCGGTGAGCCGCCGGACGTCGCCCGCTGCACCCGGCCGCCGAGCGCGGCCCGCAGCCGGCGGTAGACCGTGCGCTCGTACAGGGCGTGCTGCAGCCGCAGGTCGAATCCGGGCCCGCGGCCCCGGCCGAGCCGCTGGCGCTCCAGGGCGGCGGCGAAGTCCCGCGCGGTCTCGGCGGCCCGCTCGAAGAGCCCGCCGTGACCGCCCTGCTGCGCGGTGCGCAGGAAGTTCTTGTAGATCTTCTCGAAGACCGACGGGACCGCGTAGAAGTAGGTGGGACGGAACGAGCGCAGCGCCTGCGACAGCGCCTCGCCGCCGAGATCCGCCTGGTGGCCCATGAGGAGCCCGCCGCGCACGCACAGGCCCTGGATCATCAGCCCGTACACGTGGGAGAAGGGCAGGAACGCGAGGACCGAGCCCTGCTCCCCGCGCGGCGCGGCCGTGTGCCCCCAGCCGGCCAGCAGTGTGTCGCAGGTGACGGCCAGGTTGCGGTGGCTCAGGGCGCAGCCCATGGCGTGGCCGGTCGTGCCGGAGGTGTAGGCGATGACGGCCGTGGAGTCCGGCAGCACGATGCGGCGCATCGAGTCGACCGTGGCGATCGGCACGTCCTGACCGCGCACCGCCAGTTCCTCCAGCGCGCCCGCGTCCAGCTGCCAGACGTGGCCCAGCATCGGCAGCGACGCGCACACGGAGCCGACGGTCATGACGCCCTGCTCGTCCTCGACCACCACCGCCACGCAGCCGGAGTCGCGCAAAATCCACTCGACCTGGTCACGGGAGGACGTCGGGTAGATCGGCACGACCTCGGCCCCCACCGCCCAGAGCGCGTAGCACAGCACCGTCCACTCGTAACGGGTGCGCGCCATGACAGCCACCCGGTGGCCCGGCGCGATCCCGGTGGCGATCAGGCCCTTGGCCACGTCCACCACCTCGTCGCGCAGCTCGATCGCCGTGACCTCCTCCCAGGCCGCGGAGGCCGGGTCGGCGCGGCGGGCGAGCACCGGCCTCGCCGGTTCCCGGTCCGCCGTCTCGAAGACGCTGTCGGCGAGCCCGCCGGTCAGGGGCGAGACGGCCGGTGGAGCGAGGGCGAGGTCGCGCATGCACTGCTCCTGACATGTACGTCGTGTCACGCTGCCGACGGGTACCGTCATCGGCGGTGCTCGAATGTAGTCGAGTCGGGACCCTTCGGGGTCGGGAAATACGGAAGTGGGTCCGCTGATGATCTCGCCGTGATCGGGGGACCCGGGAGACATGAATCACTACAGTCCAGATCCCGAGCCCGAGCGCAGCACCGGTCTGGAGCCCGGCGGCGGTGTGCCGCCGGGCGAGACCCCGCCCGCGGAGAGCAGCATGCCCGAGGCGCTGCCGCGGGAGCCCCACAGCCCGACCAAGGGCTGGGCCAAGGCACCGATGGCCGTGATCATCGTCCTGACGGTGCTGATCGCGGCCTTCTTCCTGGCCTACGCCCTCGTCCTGATCCTCTGAGGAGGCGACGAATCCTCTCAGGAGGCGACGACCCCCCGGGGGCGTCTCAGCCCTGCGTGTGACGCACGCACTCGGTGACGACGTCCCGCAGGCTGCCCGTGCGCTCCATCAGCTCGCGCTGCACCTGCGCCCCGTTGCCGTCGCGCAGCAACTCCTCGCAGCCCGCCCGGGCCTGCTCCAGGTCCCCGGTGCCGTCGAGGGCCTCCTCGACGTGCTCCAGCAGGGCCCGAACGACGGACTCGGCGGGCATGCGCCGCATGGTCGCCGGGTGCAGCAGCTCGCCCGTCAGCCCGGAGCGAGCGGCCTCCCAGTCGGCCAGCCGCAGCAGGCTCACATTGTGGTCCAGCGGCTCCCGGCCTTCCCGCCACTCGCGTGCGGCCGTCTCGACCAGTCCGCGTACCAGCGTGGCGATCAGCACGGCCGTCTTCGAGTGCAGGCAGACGTCGGCGACGCGCAGCTCCACCGTCGGGTAGCGCGGGGACACCCGCGCGTCGAAGTAGATCATCCCCTCGTCGAGGAGGGCCCCGGTGGCCACCATGTCCGCGATCAGACGGTGATACCGCTCGGCCGAGCCGAAGATCTCGGTCGGGCCAGCCGACGGCCAGCGCAGCCACACCCTGCTGCGGTAACTGTTGTACCCCGTGTCCTTGCCCTGCCAGAACGGCGAGTTCGCGCTGAGCGCCCGCAGGACCGCCAGCCAGGGACGCAGCCGGTCGACGACCGCGACCCCCTCCTCGTCCGATTCCACCGCCACGTGCACATGACATCCCAGGACGAGTTGCTCCTGGGTGGCGATGCCGTACTGGTCCGCCATCCACTGGTAGCGCCGGTTCAGCCCGACCGCCGGACTCACCGGCAGCGGCGACGTGGCGAGCGCCGCCACCGTGCAGCCGATCTCCCCGGCGTGCCGGGCGGCCTCCTTGCGGCAGCGGACGATCTCCGCGTGCAGCTCCTCCATCGACGACTGCGGATGCGTCGCGAACTCCAGCATCTGCTCGTGGAGTTCCTTCTCGAACACGTCCTGATCAGCGTCGTCCTGAGCCGCCCGCGCCAGGACCGCCGCGGACAGTGCCCGCGGCTCCCCGGACTCCGGATCGACCAGGAGGAGTTCCTCCTCCACTCCCACGGTCCGCACCTGATGCCCGCCTTCCAAGACTCCGAAGCGTCGACCACCGGGTTTTCCCGGGGTAGACCCCCAGTGCCCCCTACCTGCGGGTCGGACACCTGGTGCGGCGGGCGGACTTCACCCCGTGAGCGGTGTCAGCCACACCGTGGCCAGCGGAGGCAGGGTGATCCGCACCACGCCGTCCTCCGGCTTGACCGCGTCGGGGTTGGTCACACCGCTGCCGCCGTAGCGCGTGTCGTCGGTGTTGAGGGTCTCCTGCCAGGCGACGACGTCCCCCGGGACCCACAGGCCGTAGTCGGGCCGGACGACGGGGGAGAAGTTCGACACCGCGAGCAGCGGACTGCCCTCGGCGTCGTAACGCAGGAACGCGTAGACGTTGTCGTCGGCCGAGTCCACCGCCACCCACCGGAAGCCCTCCGGCCGGGTGTCGCACTGCCACAGCGCCGGTGTCGCCAGGTACGTCCTGTTCAGGTCACGGACCAGGTCGCGCACGCCCCGGTGGTCGCCCGCCGAGTGGTAGCCCTCGTCGAGCAGCCACCACTCCGGCCCGTGCTCCACCGACCACTCGGCTCCCTGGGCGAACTCCTGCCCCATGAACAGCAGCTGCTTGCCGGGGTGGCCCCACATGAAGCCCAGGTAGGCCCGCAGGTTCGCCCGCCGCTGCCACCAGTCGCCGGGCATCTTCGTCACCAGCGCCTGCTTGCCGTGCACGACCTCGTCGTGGGAGATCGGCAGGACGTAGTTCTCGCTGTAGGCGTACACCATCGAGAACGTCATCTCGTGGTGGTGGTACTTGCGGTGCACCGGCTCGTGGGAGATGTACTCCAGCGAATCGTGCATCCACCCCATGTTCCACTTCAGCCCGAAGCCGAGCCCGCCGGTGTCGGTGGGCCGGGTCACCCCGCCCCAGGCGGTGGACTCCTCTGCGATCGTGACCACGCCCGGGGCGCGCCGGTACACCGTCGCGTTCATCTCCTGCAGGAACGCCATGGCCGCCAGGTCCTCCCGGCCGCCGTAGGCATTGGGCTCCCACTGGCCGTCCTCGCGGCTGTAGTCCAGGTAGAGCATCGAGGCGACCGCGTCCACGCGCAGCCCGTCGATGTGGAACTCCTCGCACCAGTACACGGCGTTCGCGACCAGGAAGTTGCGCACCTCGGTGCGGCCGAAGTCGAACTCGTAGGTGCCCCAGTCGGGGTGCTCCGCGCGCCGGTCGTCGCCCGGCTCGTACAGCGGCTCCCCGTCGAACCGGGCCAGCGCCCAGTCGTCCTTCGGGAAGTGCGCCGGCACCCAGTCCATGATCACGCCGATTCCGGCCCGGTGGCAGGCGTCGACGAAGAACCGGAAGTCGTCGGGCGTGCCCAGCCGGGCCGTGGGCGCGTAGAAGCCGGTGACCTGGTAGCCCCAGGAGCCGTGGAAGGGGTGCTCGGCGACGGGCATCAGCTCGACGTGCGTGAAACCCAGCTCCTTGACGTACCCGGGCAGTTCCTCGGCGAGCTCCCGGTAGGTCAGCCCCGGCCGCCAGGACGCCAGGTGCACCTCGTAGACCGAGAACGGCGCCTCGTGCACCGGCCGGTCCGCGCGGTGCGCCATCCACTCCGCGTCGTTCCACTCGTAGTGCGAGGCCGTCACGATGGACGCCGTGTTGGGCGGCTCCTCGGTGCGGCGGGCCATCGGATCGGCCTTGAGGAAGCGCTGCCCGTACCGGGAGTGGATCTCGAACTTGTACGCGGTGCCCTCGCCGACGCCCGGCAGGAACAGCTCCCACACCCCGGACGCGCCGAGCGAGCGCATCGGGAACTGCGTGCCGTCCCAGTGCGTGAAGTCCGTGGCGACCCGCACGCCCTGCGCGTTCGGCGCCCACACCGTGAACCGCGTGCCGGCCACGCCCTCATGGGTCATGGGCTCGGCGCCGAGCGCCTGCCACAGCTGCTCGTGCCGGCCCTCGCGGATCAGGTGCAGGTCGAGCTCGCCGAGCGCGGGCAGGAAGCGGTACGGGTCGTGCGTCTCCTGATCCGCGTCCTCGTAGGCGACGTGCAGGGCGTAGTCGGGGATCTCCGCCAGCGGCAGTACCCCCGAGAAGAGGCCGTCGCCCTCCGAGACCAGGGCCGTGCGCCGCCCGTCGATCACCACGCTCACCGCGCGGGCGAAGGGACGCAGGGCCCGGAACACGACCCCGCCCGGGACCGGGTGGGCGCCCAGCAGCGCGTGCGGATCGTGGTGGGCGCCCGCCAGCAGGCGCCCGCGGTCCTCCGGGCTCAGCGCGGGCGCGGGCGCGGTCGGGCTCGGGACCGGGCCGGACGGCTCCGGGATTGAGGTGTCTCGCAGGGCCACGGCTCAGTCTCCTCTCACGGCGAGGCGCTCGATCGCCGCCATCGGTACAGGCAGCCAGTCGGGGCGGTGCCGTGCCTCGTACAGCACCTCGTACACGGCCCGGTCCGTCTCGTAGGCGCGGAGCAGTCCGTGTTTCTTGCGGGGGTCCCAGCCGGCGCGGGCGGCATAGCCCGCGCAGTAGGCCTCGCGGCAGCGCCGCGCCCACTCCGGGCGCCAGGGGCGGCGCTGCCGGGCGGCGTAGTCGAAGGAGCGCAGCATCCCGGCGATGTCCCGCACGGGGGAGTGGGCGCTGCGCCGTTCGGAGAGCGGCCGGGACGGCTCGCCCTCGAAGTCGATGACGAACCAGTCGCGCCCGGCCCGCAGCACCTGACCGAGGTGCAGGTCGCCGTGGATGCGCTGGGCGGGCGGCCCGGCATCGCAGCCGGTCAGAGCCGCGAACGCGGAGCGCAGGCCCGGCACGTACGGCTGCAGCACGGGCACGCAGTGCGCGGCGGCGTCCAGCCGCTCGACCATCGCCGACGCCGTGCGCCCGTTCTCGCCGGGGGCGCCGACCGGGAAGGCCGAGGCGAGTGCGAGGTGCACCTCCGCCGTGGCCGCGCCCAGCGCCCGCGCCTGGGCCGTGAAGTCCTCCCCGGCGGCCAGCGCGTGCAGCGCGAGCGTCCAGCCGTCGGAGGCGTCCCGCAGGAACGGCTGGAGCACACCGAGGGTGGCCTGGAAGGGGTGCCTGGTCTGGAACCAGGCGACGGGCGCGGGAACGCGGTGGCAGCCCTGCCGGGCGAGCGCACCCGGCACCTCCAGGTCCGGGTTGACGCCCGGCTGGATGCGCCGGAAGACCTTCAGGATGTACTCGTCGCCGTACACCAGCGAGGAGTTGGACTGCTCCGCGTCCAGCAGGCGCGGTACCAGTCCGGCGGGCAACCGCTGGTCCGGGTCGCACTCGAAGCGCAGCGGGCCCGCGGTGCCCGGGTGGCGCAGCCGGTCCAGCAGCAGCTGGGCCGAGCGCGGGTCGTGCAGCGCGTCGTACACGGTCAGGCCGGCCAGCGGCCCGTCCTGCACCTGCCCGATCAGCGCCCGGCCGAGCCGCCGCGACGGCTGCTCCCGTACGCCGAGCAGCAGCTGGTAGCAGTCGCCCGCCGGGGGAGTCCCGCCGGGGGAGGGCACGCCCGTGTGGCCCGCGTGACCGGCGTGGATCAGCAGGTGCAGACAGCCCGGGAAGAGCTCGGTCATCGACAGCAGGCCGAGCTCCGTGACGGGCCGGTCCTTGCCCGCGAACCAGCGCTGCCTTGGCAGCCAGTCGCGCAGGAGCCCGCCGAGCGACTCCATGGGCTCGGCCAGGCGCGTGGGGTCCGGGCGGAGGGATGCGGTCTTCGGCATGGTCACGCCTCCTTTCGTCGGCGCATGCTCACAGTCGCCGGCCGATGCGCGAGGCGACTCGAGTGAGCCGGAACCAGTAGAAGCCGTGGCCCCCGAGGGTCAGCAGATAGGGAAGTTCACCGATGGCGGGGAAGCGGACCCCGCCGAACAACTCCACCGGATGGCGCCCGGCGAACTCGCGCAGGTCGAGTTCGGTCGGCTGGGCGAACCGTGCGAAGTTGTTCACGCACAGCACCAGGTCGTCCTCGTACTCGCGCAGGAAGGCCAGCACCGCGGGGTTGGAGGAGGGCAGTTCGGTATAGGAGCCGAGTCCGAAGGCCGGGTTCTGCTTGCGGATCTCGATCATGCGGCGGGTCCAGTGCAGCAGCGACGACGGCGAGGCCATGGACGCCTCGACGTTGGTCACCTGGTGGCCGTAGACCGGGTCCATGATCGCCGGCAGGAAGAGGCGGCCCGGGTCGCAGGTGGAGAACCCGGCGTTGCGGTCCGGGGTCCACTGCATCGGGGTGCGCACCGCGTCCCGGTCGCCGAGCCAGATGTTGTCGCCCATGCCGATCTCGTCGCCGTAGTAGAGGATCGGCGAGCCGGGGAGGGCCAGCAGCAGGGCGGTGAACAGCTCGATCGTGTGCCGGTCGTTGTCCAGCAGGGGAGCGAGGCGCCTGCGGATGCCGATGTTGGCGCGCATGCGGGGGTCCTTGGCGTACTCGGCCCACATGTAGTCGCGCTCTTCGTCGGTGACCATCTCCAGGGTCAGCTCGTCGTGGTTGCGCAGGAACATGCCCCACTGGCAGTTCGACGGAATGGCCGGGGTCTTGGCGAGGATTTCCGAGACCGGGTAGCGGGACTCACGGCGGACGGCCATGAAGATGCGCGGCATGACCGGGAAGTGGAAGGCCATGTGGCACTCGTCGCCGCCGGCGGCGTAGTCGCCGAAGTAGTCGACGACGTCCTCGGGCCACTGGTTGGCCTCGGCGAGCAGCACCGTGTCCGGGTACTGCGCGTCGATCTCGCGGCGGACCCGCTTCAGGAAGGCGTGGGTGGCGGGCAGGTTCTCGCAGTTGGTGCCCTCGGCCGCGTAGAGGTACGGCACCGCGTCCAGCCGGAACCCGTCGATGCCGAGGTCCAGCCAGAACTTCAGCGCGGCCAGGATCTCCTCCTGGACGCGTGGGTTCTCGTAGTTCAGGTCGGGCTGGTGCGAGAAGAAACGGTGGAAGAAGTACTGGCCGCGCACCGGGTCGAAGGTCCAGTTCGACGTCTCGGTGTCGACGAAGATGATCCGCGCGTCCGGGTAGCCCTTGTCGTCGTCGGCCCACACGTAGTAGTCGCCGTAGGGTCCGTCGGGGTCCTTCCTGGACTCCTGGAACCAGGGGTGCTGGTCGCTGGTGTGGTTCATGACGAAGTCGATGATCACGCGCATGCCGCGCTGGTGGGCGGCGTCGACGAACTCCACGAAGTCGGCCAGGTCGCCGAACTCCGGCAGCACGGCCGTGTAGTCGGAGACGTCGTAGCCGCCGTCGCGCAGCGGCGACTTGAAGAACGGCGGCAGCCACAGGCAGTCGACGCCGAGCCACTGGAGGTAGTCGAGCTTGGCGGTCAGTCCCTTCAGGTCACCGACGCCGTCGCCGTTGCTGTCCTGGAAGGAACGGACCAGCACCTCGTAGAAGACGGCGCGCTTGAACCACTCCGGGTCGCGGTCCCTGGCGGGCGTGTCCTCGAAGGTGTCCGGCACGGGCTCGTTCACGGTCATGACGTTCCTGCCCCTCCGTTCCCTTGCGCGGCGGGCGGCGACTGGACGTGGAACACGTGCGCCGGAGCCCGCCCCGGCTCAAGGCGCACGTAGTTGTTCCGCCCCCAGCGGTAGGTCTCGCCGGTGAGCTCGTCGCGCACCGGCACCGATTCGTGCCAGTCCAGGCCGAGTTGGGGCATGTCCAGCGAGACCGTGGCCTCCTGGGTGTGGTGCGGGTCGAGGTTGGCGACCACGAGGACGACGTCGGATCCGGCGCGCTTGCTGTACGCGATGAGCGCGTCGTTGTCGGTGTGGTGGAAGCGCAGGTTCCTGAGCCGGTGCAGTGCGGGGTGGGTGCGGCGGATGGTGTTGAGCCGGGTGAGCAGGGGGGTGATGGTGCGGCCTTCGCGTTCTGCGGTGTCCCAGTCGCGGGGGCGGAGCTGGTACTTCTCGGA
>NZ_JBEOTZ010000064.1:0-22987 GCF_040303825.1 Streptomyces sp. NPDC094143 | reverse complement strand
CCATCGGAGAACCGATGGACGGGGTATCAACATATCTGGCGTTGACTTTTGGCACGCTGTTGAGTTCTCAAGGAACGGTCGCTTCCTTTGTACTCGCCCTCTCGGGCTTTCCTCCGGGCGCTTCCCTTCGGTCTTGCGTTTCCGACTCTATCAGATCTTTTCTCGACCTGATCCCCAGTCAGTGGGGTTGTCTTCGCGGCTGTTGGGCCGTTCCGACGTGTCCAACCTTAGCGCGGTCTCTCGGCGATTCCAAAATCGATCCCGGTTCGGAGTCGATCAAGGCGGCGAGTCCCAATTCGAATTGAATTCGGGCGCACCGAAATCAACCCCGCTGGGAGCGATCTTGCTGATGGTTGGTGCCGCTGCTGCGGCGGAAGTGCTGTCGCAGAACCGTTACGTCTCCGCGGCAACCCGGAGAACTCTACGGATCCGACCGGGGGCTGTCAACCGTCCCCTGTCAAGATCTTTTGCGTGAGGGCCGGAGCGGCGTCAGTCCAGGTCGGACAGGCGCCCGCCGGCGTCCGGCTGGGCGTCCTCCACCCGGCGCAGCAGCCGCGTGAGCACCTCGCCCAGTGCCGTGCGCTCCACGGGGGACAGGTCCTGGAGCAGGTCCTCCTCGAAGACCGACGCCAGGCGCATCGCCTCCAGCCACTTCTCTCGCCCCTCGGATGTCAGCTCCACGATGACGCGGACGCGGTTCGTCTCGTCCCGTTCACGGGTCACCAGTCCTTCGCCGACCATGCGGTCGATCCGGTGAGTCATGGCGGCGGGGGTGAGACCGAGGCGCTTGGCGAGTTCACTGGGGCCCAGTCGGTAGGGGGCGCCGGAGAGGACCAGGGCCTTGAGGACCTCCCACTCGGCGTTACTGATGCCGAGGGCCGAGGTCTGACGGCCGTAGGCGACGTTCATGCGGCGGTTCAGGCGCGACAGGGCCGAGACGATCTGCTCGACCTGCGGGTCGAGGTCCTGGAACTCGCGCTGGTACGCGGCGATCTGCTCTTCGAGGGTCGGCTCGTCGGAGCCGGGGGTGTCGCCCATGGGCGCAGTATGGCACGGACCCTCTTTGCCTTGAAGTCCTTGGGTATGTACTCTTTAGCTTCGAAGTTTAGATTCGAAGTCTTCACTCCTAACTTGTGAGAGAGGTGAACGTGACCAGGGCGATGGGCGCGGCGATGCGCCGGATCCACGTGGGTAACGCACTCAGCGCGTTCGGGCTGGGCTTCACGGTCCCGTATCTGTACGTCTATGTGGCGCAGGTGCGGGGTCTGGGCGCCATGACGGCGGGTCTCGTGCTCGCCCTCTTCGCTGTGGCCGCGCTGGTGGTGCTGCCGTTCGCCGGGCGGGCCATCGTCCGGCGCGGCCCGCTGCCGGTGCTGCTCACCGCCCTGCTCACCGCCGCCGTCGGTGCGCTGACCCTGGGGATCTCGGGCAGCGCGGCGGCCGTGCTGATGTCGGCCTCGCTGCTGGGGGCCGGGCAGGCCGTGATGCAGCCGGCGCTGGCGACGATGATCGTGGACTGCTCGTCGGCGGAGACGCGGTCCCGGGCGTTCGCCACGCAGTTCTTCCTGCAGAACCTCGGGCTCGGCGTCGGCGGTCTCATCGGAGGCCACCTGGTCGACACCTCGAGCGCTGCCTCCTTCACGCTGCTCTTCGCGATCGAGGCGGCGATGTTCCTGCTGCTGGTCGTGGTGATGGCGACGGTGCGGATGCCGCACGCGCCGCGGATCGAGGGCGCGCCGGGCGCCTCGGGGCGGGGCAGCTGGAAGCAGTTGCTGGGCAACCGGGCCATGGTGCAGCTGTGCGTGCTGGGCTTCGTGCTCTTCTTCGCCTGCTACGGGCAGTTCGAGTCGGGACTGAGCGCGTACGGGGTCGAGGCGGCCGGGATATCGACGTCCGCTCTGGGGACGGCCCTCGCGGCGAACACCCTGGTGATCGTCGTCGCGCAGTTCGCCGTGCTGCGGTTCGTGGAGCGGCGCCGGCGTTCGCGCGTGATCGCGGCCGTGGGTCTGATCTGGGCCGTGGCGTGGGCGGTCGCCGGGTACGCGGGACTGGGGCATGGCAGCCAGGAGATGGCGACGGCCGCGTTCGTCTCGACGTACGCCCTGTTCGGGCTGGGGGAGACGATGCTGTCGCCGACCGTGGCGCCGCTGGTCGCGGATCTCGCGCCGGAGGGGATGGCCGGGCAGTACAACTCCGCGTTCGCGCTGGTCAAGCAGCTCGCGCTGGCCGTCGGGCCGGCGGTGGGCGGGCCTCTGGGGGCCTCGCTGCACGCGCCCTACATCGTGGCGTTCCTGGTGTTCTCGCTGGGGATCACGGTCCTTGCCGTGCGGTTGGGGCGGCAGCTGACCGACGTACAGGATCAGCCGTGGCTCGGGAAGAGCCGGGTCGTGACGCGGGGTGGGGCGCCCGTTTCCGCGGACGTCTGACCCGGTACCCCCTACGTCGCCTGGGCGCGCGGCAGGGCGAACTCGCACCAGACCGCCTTGCCGCCGCCGGGGGTGCGGCGGGAGCCCCAGCTGGACGCGATGGTGGCGACGATCGCGATGCCGCGGCCCGACTCGTCGCCCGGTTCCGCGCGGCGGCGTCTGGGGAGGTGGTCGTCGCCGTCGGTGACCTCGATGATCAGCCGCCGGTCGGTGCGGCGCAGGCGCAGGCGCATCGGCGGGGTGCCGTGCTGGAGCGAGTTGGCGACGAGTTCGCTCGTGGCGAGGACGCCGAGGTCGTGCAGATCGGCGGGGAAGCGCCAGCTGGTCAGGACGCCGGAGGCGAAGGCTCGCGCGCGGGGGGCCGCTTCGACGCCGCCGAGAAGTTCGAGCGCGGCGTTGCGGAAGAGCTCGCTCTCCGGGCCCGTGCGCGCGGGGTGCTGGAGGACCAGGACGGCCACGTCGTCGTCGTGGTCCGGGGTCACGCCGGCCGAGCGGACCAGGCGGTCGCAGACGACCTGGGGCGTGCCGGTGGCACCGGCCAGGGCGCGTTCCAGCGCGGCGATGCCCTCGTCGAGGTCCGCGTCCCGGCGCTCCACCAGGCCGTCCGTGTAGAGGACGGCCGTGGAGCCGGGGCTCAGGGGGATCGAGCCGGAGGTGTGCATCCAGCCGCCGGTGCCGAGCGGGGGGCCGGTGGGCTCGTCGGCGCGCAGGACCGTGCCGTTCTCGTCGCGGACGAGGATGGGGAGGTGGCCGGCCGAGGCGTAGACCAGCTTGCCCTCGTTCGGATCGTGGATGGCGTACGCGCACGTGGCGATTTGGTTGGCGTCGATCTCGGCCGCCAGGCCGTCGAGGAGCTGGAGCACCTCGTGCGGGGGCAGGTCGAGGCGGGCGTAGGCCCGGACCGCCGTGCGGAGCTGGCCCATGACGGCGGCCGCGCGGACGCCGCGGCCCATGACGTCGCCGATGACCAGGGCCGTACGGCCGCCGCCCAGGGTGATGACGTCGTACCAGTCGCCGCCGACCGCGGCTTCCGTGCCGCCGGGGTGGTAGGTGGCGGCGATGCGCAGGTCGTCCGGCTGTTCGAGCTCCTGGGGGAGCAGGGAGCGCTGGAGGGTGACGGCCGTCTCGCGCTGACGGCGTTCGCTGGCGCGCAGGCGTTCGGCGGCCTCGGCGTGGTCGGTGACGTCCGTGGCGAAGACCAGGACGCCCCGGCCGTCCGTGCCGCCCTTGCCGTCGCCCTGGGCAACCGGGGTGCAGGTGAAGGTGTAGGAGCGGCCGTCGGGGGCCTTGCGGGACTTCACCGTGCGCGGCCTGCCGCTGCGCTGGACCTGGTCCAGGAGCGGGAACAGGCCGAGCGCGTCCAGTTCGGGCAGGGCCTCGCGGGCGCGTTCACCGAGGGGGCGTACGCCGAAGGCGGTGGTGTAGGCGTCGTTGACGTAGGCGATGCGGTGGTCGGGGCCGTGAACCAGGGCGACGAGGGACGGGACGCGGTCGAGGACCTCGCGCACCCGCAGCTCGTCGACGGCGGGTACGGGCGGGGTCTCACCGGTCAGTTGTTCGGCACGGGCGGCGGGTACGGAACCGTCCCCCCGCCGGTCCGGGGCGGCCGTCTGCTCGGTCCGCGCCGCGGCGCGGCGCTGCGTTCCGGGGAGCCGGGCGCTCCAGCGCGTGAAGTTCACGAATCCTTGCCTCGTGTAGTCGTCGGCGGCCGGCACCGGAACCGGCCGGGGCCCCGGAGGACCCGCACCGGGGCGAGCCGTGGCTCACCCGTGGTGGTGGACCAGTCTGGCAGTGCGCGGACCGGACCGACATCCGTCAGACGCCGGGCCGGCCGGAGGAGTTCCTGGGTCCGGTCAGGACGACCCCTTCGGGTTGCGCGGGGGATCCTGGGAAGGCTTTCCACCGGCCGCGAGTTCGAACTCCGCCCGGGGGTGTTCGAGTGAACCGAGGGAGACGATCTCCCGTTTGAACAGGCCGCCCAGGGTCCATTCGGCGAGCACCCGGGCCTTGCGGTTGAAGGTGGGCACGCGGCTGAGGTGGTACGCGCGGTGCATGAACCAGGCGGGGTAGCCCTTGAGCTTGCGCCCGTAGACGTGGGCGACGCCCTTGTGCAGGCCGAGGGAGGCCACGGAGCCGGCGTAGGCGTGTTCGTACGTCTGGAGGGGTTCGCCGCGCAGGGTGTGGACGATGTTGTCGGCGAGGACCCTCGCCTGGCGGAGGGCGTGCTGGGCGTTGGGGGCGCACTCGCGGCCCGGTTCGGCGGCGGTGACGTCGGGCACGGCGGCGGCGTCTCCGGCCGCCCACGCGTGCGTGGTGCCCTCGATCGACAGTTCCGGTGTGCACCTGAGGCGTCCGCGGCCGTTGCGCGGGAGGTCGGTGGCGGCGAGCACCGGGTGGGGTTTCACGCCGGCCGTCCAGACGACCGTACGGGTGGGGAAGCGGGCACCGTCGCTGAGGACGGCGACCCGGTCGGCGCAGGACTCCAGGCGGGTGCGCAGGCGGACGTCGATGTTGCGGCGGCGCAGTTCGGTGACGGTGTAGCGGCCCAGTTCCTCGCCGACCTCGGGAAGGATGCGGTCCGAGGCCTCGACGAGGATCCATTTCATGTCCTCGGGCTGGACGTTGTGGTAGTACCGCGCGGCGTAGCGGGCCATGTCCTCCAGTTCGCCGAGGGCCTCCACGCCCGCGTAGCCGCCCCCGACGAAGACGAAGGTGAGGGCCGCGTCGCGGATCGAGGGGTCGCGGGTGGAGGAGGCGATGTCCATCTGCTCGATCACGTGGTTGCGCAGGCCGATGGCCTCCTCGACCGTCTTGAAACCGATGCCGTGGTCGGCGAGGCCGGGCACCGGCAGGGTGCGCGAGACGGATCCGGGGGCGAGCACGAGGTGGTCGTAGGCGAGGTGCTGTCCGCCCGTGCCCTCCTCCTCGGTGGCGAGGGTGGTGATGGTGGCGGTGCGCTTGCCGTGGTCGACGGCGGTGGCCTCGCCGATGAGGACGCGGCACCGGTCGAGGACGCGGCGCAGCGGCACGACGACGTGGCGGGGTGAGATGGCGCCCGCGGCGGCCTCGGGGAGGAACGGCTGGTAGGTCATGTACGGGTCGGGGGTGACGACCGTGATCTCGGCCTCGCCCCGGTCCAGTTCCCGTTTCAGTCTGCGCTGCAGGCGCAGGGCCGTGTACATCCCGACGTAGCCGCCACCGACAACGAGAATGCGCGCACGTTCCTTCACCATCCCATGACGCACCCGCCGCTTGCGTTTGTCCACAGCCTCGACGAATTGTGTGACCGGAGCGGGCGGGGGCGCGGAGTTGGCCGGATTAGCGGGCTCCGGCGCGTTCACGCAGGTCAGCGTGGGTAGTCCGGGGGGCGTGCGGGGGCACATTCGGGACGTATGCGACCCGTACTCCGATCGGTGGGCGCTCCGTGCGGAACCTGCCCCTTCTGAATTGACTCCCTCTCAACTATGTTCGTGTGTCGACGGGGTGTAGGGGGATGTGCTCACCGGGTCCGCGACGGGCGGGCCGCGGAACCGGGCCTGTTCCCCCGTCCCGGCATCGAATGGCGGGGAGAGTCTCCGGGGGGAGACGTCATTACCGGGGGAATGTCTATGCATGTTCAGGATTCTCATTGGTCGTCCGCATCCGCCCTTGCCGCGGGTGGCGCGACGATGAGCGCGGCGGGCAACGGACGCGCGGACGGGGCGCGGACCACGCCGCTGCGCGTGGACGCCCAGCGCAATCTGGAGCACGTGCTGCGTGCGGCGCGCGAGGTCTTCGGCGAGCTGGGTTACGGCGCGCCGATGGAGGACGTCGCGCGGCGCGCGCGGGTCGGTGTGGGCACGGTGTACCGGCGGTTCCCGAGCAAGGACGTCCTGGTACGGCGGATAGCCGAGGAGGAGACCTCCCGGCTGACCGACCAGGCGCGGGCGGCGCTCGGGCAGGAGGACGAGCCGTGGTCGGCGCTGTCGCGCTTCCTGCGCACGTCGGTGGCGTCGGGCGCCGGGCGGCTGCTGCCGCCGCAGGTGCTGCGGGTCTCGGTCGGGGAGGACCAGACCGGCGGTGCGCGGGTGCCGCAGCAGCGGACCCAGCCCGCCGAGCTGCGGCTGGTGCCGGAGGAGCCGGTGGCGGTCGCCTCGGTCCCCGCGCCGGAGGACGACACCGGGGCGTCGGCGCTGCTGGAGGTCGTCGGCCAGCTCGTGGAGCGGGCCCGGGCGGCGGGTGAGCTGCGGGCGGACGTGTCCGTGTCGGACGTCCTGCTGGTGATCGCGACGGCCGCGCCCTCGCTGCCGGACGCGGCCCAGCAGCAGGCGGCGTCGGCACGGCTGCTGGACATCCTGCTGGAGGGTTTGCGGTCGCGTCCGGCGTGAGCGGCTTCGGACCGTGACTTCGCCGGAGGGCCCGGCCGACACGTTCGGGCCGGGCCCTCCGGCCTTTCGGCCCTCTGGGCAGGGGGGCAGGCGAGCAGGATCGCGACGGCTTCGGTCGTGGACGTCTCGCCGGGAGCGGGGTGATCGCGTCCGAGCGCCTGGCCCTCGGACGCGACCGGTAGCGCTCGTTCGACCACTGGCGTCCGGTCGACCACCGGCGCCCGGTCAACCACCGGTGCCCGATCGACCACGCCCCCCGCTCGGCCTCCAGCCCCGGACGGCACCTCCAGCCCCGGACGGCCTCCAGCCCCGGGGCGAAGGGGAAGCCTCGCTGGAGCGAGGGGAGCCCTGGAGCGAAGAGGGACCCTTCCCCGGACGCGCGGTGGTCAGTACTCGCGTGCGGGAAAACCCCACGGACGAGTGACGGTCCGAACTCCGGGATTCCGGCCGGGAGCCGCTGTGGCACGCTGACCCGGTGGTCTGGACGGGTACGGCGGCTGGCGGGGGCGTTCCGCGATGAGCGTTGACGGGCGGGACGAGTCGAACGGCACCGGAAACGGCGGGGATGCCACGGCCGACGGCCCGGTTCCACCGCAGGTGCCCAACCAGGGCGGGCGAGGGAGCGTTCCGGCCGGCGGACGTTCCGCCGAGGAGTCGGTCCCGGCCCAGCGCGACCGGCGCGAGGACGGGGGGCTGCCGCCGCGCGATGTGCCGCCGTCCGACGCCGACCTCATCGACCGGATGCGCGCGGGCGACGACACGGCGTACGAGGAGCTGTACCGGCGCCACGCCCAGGCCGTGCGCCGGTACGCCCGCACCTGCTGCCGGGACGCCCACACCGCGGACGACCTGACGGCCGAGGTCTTCGCCGGCATGCTCCAGGCCGTCCGCGGCGGCTCCGGACCCACCCACGCGGTCCGCGCCTACCTGCTCACCTCGGTCCGGCGCGTCGCCGCCTCCTGGACGCGGTCGGCGCGGCGCGAGCAACTGGTCGACGACTTCGCCGTGTTCGCCGCCCAGTCCGCGCGCGGCCGGGACGCGTCCGACGACGACACGCTCGGCCTGGGCGCGGACGTACGGGCCATGCACGAGGCCGAGCAGTCCATGGCCATGCGCGCGTTCCGGTCGCTGCCCGAGCGCTGGCAGGCCGTGCTCTGGCACACCGAGGTCGAGGACGAGTCCCCCAGCGAGGTCGCCACGCTCTTCGGTCTGGACGCCAACGGCACGCGCGTGCTGGCCAGCCGCGCCCGTGAGGGCCTCAGGCAGGCCTACCTCCAGGCCCACGTCAGCGCCACGCTCACCGCCGACGAGGAGTGCGCGCGCTACGCCGACCGGCTCGGCACCTACGCCCGCGGCCGGCTGCGCACCCGGGCCGAGCGGGGGCTGCGCGAGCACCTGGAGGAGTGCGCCAAGTGCCGCCTGGCCGCGGGCCAGATCGCGGAGGTCGCCGGCGGCATCCCGGCCGTCGTACCGGTGGCCGTCATCGGCTGGTTCGGTGCCGCCGGATACGCCAAGGCGGCCGGGCTCATCGCCGGGGGTACCGGTGCGGGAGCCGCCGGTGCCGCGGGGGCGGCCGCGGCGGCGGGTGCTTCGTCCGGGGCGTCGGGGGCCGGTGCGTCCGGCGGGGCGGCAGGCGGCTCCTCCGGTGGGGCCGGTGGCGGTGCGGCGGCCGCCGAAGGGGTCGGTGCGCCGGCCAAGGCCGGTATCGCGGCCGGAGTGGTGGCCGTCGGGGTCGCGGCGGCGGTGGTGCTGGCCCTGGCCGGCAACGACAAGCCCGGGCAGGAGGCCAGGCCGGCGCCGTCGTCCCCGCCGCCCTCGTCGGTCGTGCGGCCCGGCGAGCCGACGCCCGACCCGCCTCGGCGGGAGCCCGGGCCGCGCCCGCCGGCCCTCTTACCCGTGGGCGCCGGGACGCCCGCGCCGACACCGAGCACGAACACCACCCCCGACCCGGCCGCGTCCCAGACGCCGGCTCCACGGCCCACCCGGCCGCCCGCGCCCCCGCGTCCGGCGTCCCCGGCGCCCCCTGCGCCCTCCACGCCCGCCCCGACGCCCACGCCCACTCCGCCGCCCCCACCACCGCCGCCCGCCCCGGCCGTCTACCAGTGGAGCGACCTGGCGTACGACGTCACCGGCGACGGCACCGCGCCGGAGATGCGGATCCGTTCGAGCAGCTGGGTCTGGAAGCGGTCCGCTCTGTCGGTCGGCGGGCAGCGGTACGCGCACGGCGTCACCGTGCACGGCACCTCCTCCGTCACCATCGACCTCAACCGCTCCTGCTCCTCCTACGACGCGGTCGCCGGCGTCGACGACATGACGCTGAAGCACGGCAAGGTGTCCTTCTCCGTCCACGCCGACGGCGTCCGGCTGTGGCGGTCCGGGCCGGTCGAGGGCGGCGACCCGGACGTCCCCGTCCACGTGAACCTCACCGGCCGCAGCACCGTCCGGCTGGTGGTGGAGCCGCGCGGCGCCCTGGACGGCCTGACTCTGGCGGACTGGGCGGAGTCGAAATTCACCTGCCGCTAGCGCCGGCTGCGTACGCGCGGATGGCCTCGCCCAGCTCGCTCAGGACGTCCTGAGCCGTGAGGGCCGCGCCCGAGGCCCGCTCCGCCGCGCACCGTACGGCGCCCAGCGCGACGCGGGCGGCGGCCTCCGCGCGTTCCGCGTGGGCGCGTTCCGGCATGGGGCGGGGGCGGCAGGAGCGCCAGTGGTCGCCGGTGCCGAGCAGCCGGGCCGCGCGCGGGAAGTCGCCGAGCCTGGCCAGCAGGACGGCCGCCGCGTCCACCACACCGGCCCGGACGGCGTCGGAGCACCGCTTGTCCACGGCCTCGCGCAGCGCCTCGGCCAGCTTGGCCAGCGCGGGCTCCGGCCCGGACTCGTCCGCGACGATCATGGCGTCGACCAGGTGCAGCATGACCGTGAACTGGGGCGGCGGTGTCCCCAGCAGGGTCTCCGCCCGCGCCTCCTCGCACAGGGTGCGCGCCAGTGCGGTGTGTCCGCCCTCGTTCTCCATCTGCGCGCTCAGCAGCCGCACGAACGCCTTGGAGTCGGCCACGCCGTACCGCTCGGCCGCGGCGTTCGCCTCGTCCAGGGCCTTCGCCGCGGCCAGCCGGTCCCCCGCCCGGTAGGCGATCTCGGCGAGCCGGGCCTTGAGGAACGGCGCCTCGGCGAACGCGCCGACCTCGTAGGCCAGCCGCAGGGCCTCCTGATACTCGCCCTCCGCCTCCTCGAAACGGCTGCGCGCCATGGCCGCCTCGCCGGCCGCACCGCACACCTGGGCCCGCAGCCAGCGGTCACCGACGCGGCGGCTGAGGACGCGCAGCTCCGCGAGGTCGTCGTCGACGCCCTCCAGGTCGCCGGGGGCGTCGACCACCATGTGCGTTCGGAACATCAGGGCGACGGCGAGCTCCCAGTCGCCGCCGTGGGCGCGGCAGTTGGCGACGGCAGCGTCCATGACGGCCCGGGAGGTGCGCTGCACGTCCATGTGGGCGGAGATGATCGGGCAGATCAGCCCCGGGATCCGGGCCGCATGGGGTCCGCCGTCCGCGAAGTGGTCCCACACCCGCTCCGCGTACGCCCGCCGCTCCTCGAAGTAGGTGTTCATGGGCGTGGTCTCGGTCAGGTAGAACAGGTGCAGCATCCGCACGTCCATACGCACGGCGTGCAGCGGATGCCGCGCCTCCCCCTCCGGCGCGGCAAGGAAGTGGTCGACGGGGTCGGGCAGCCCGGGCCCGCCCCTGGACGAGGGATCGGCGCCGGTGTCGAGCGCCACGCCCAGCCCCAGGATGCGCCCGAGCCACTCCAGGCCTTCGTGGCGGTAGTTGCGCAGCCACCAGAACCAGCCCATGGCCAGGGCGAGGGCGGCGGCCTCCTCCTCGTCGCCGGCCGTCAGGGCCCGGTCGAGGGCGGCGCGGATGTTGTCCAGCTCGGTCTCCAGGCGGGCGATCCACGGCAGCTGGGCGGCGGAGCGCAGCAGCGGGTCGGCGCGTTCGACGAGGGCGCGCGCCCACGCGCGGTGCCGGAGCTCGGCCGCGGCGCGCAGGCGTGGCGCCTCGGCCGCGCGCTCGGCGGCGTACTCGTGGATGGTCTCCAGCATCCGGTAGCGCATGCCGGGGGAGCCGTCGTCCCGCGCCGGGGCGGCCACGACGAGGGACTTGTCGACGAGGGACCCGAGCAGCTCGGCGACGGGCCCGCTGCACACGGCTTCCGCCGCCGCGAGGTCCCAGCCGCCGGTGAAGACGGACACCTCGCGCAGCACCGTGCGCTCGGCTTCGTCGAGCAGGTCCCACGACCAGTCGACGACGGCGCGCAGGGTCTGCTGACGGGGCAGGACCGTACGGCTTCCGGAGGTGAGGAGGCGGAAGCGGTCGTCGAGACGGTCGGCGATCTGGCGGGGGGTGAGCAGCCGGAGCCGGGCGGCCGCCAGTTCGATGGCGAGCGGCAGCCCGTCCAGCCGCCGGCAGATCTCCGCCACCGCCGGCTCGTCACGGAGCACGTCCCGCGCGTCGGGACGGACGGCGGCGGCCCGCTCCGCGAACAGCCGGCGGGCCTGGTCGGGGCGCAGGGGCCCGACCGGGCGCACCACCTCGCCCGGCACGCCCAGGGGTTCACGGCTGGTGGCGAGGATCGTCAGACCCGGGCAGCGGGTCAGCAGCGTCTCGGCGAGGTGGGCGGCGGCGCCGATGACATGCTCGCAGTTGTCGAGGATCAGCAGGAGGCCGCGCGGGGCGCAGTACTCCACGAGCAGGGCGACGGGGTCGTCCTGCAGGGCCGTGAGCTCGCTGGTCATCAGCACGGTCTCGCGCAGGCCGAGCGCGCTGACCATGGCTCCCGGCACCGCCTCGGGCCGGTCGAGCGGGGCGAGCTCGACGAGCCACGCCTGTGGCAGCCCGGCGGCGGCCTCCTCGGCGAGACGGGTCTTGCCGGAGCCGCCCGGTCCGGTGAGGGTGACGAGCCGGGCCCTGCGCACATCGGAACGGAGGGCGTCGATCTCGGGTTCCCGCCCGACGAACGACGTCAGCCGGGGCCGGAGGTTGCCGAGGCGCTCGGGCCGCTCGGGCTCCGGCCGGGGTGTCGCGTCCTGCCCGCCCCCGGCGAGCAACTCGGCGTGCAGGGCCCGCAGTCGCGGCCCAGGATCGGTGCCGAGGCCGTCGGCCAGAGCGTGGCGGGCGGTCTCGTAGGCGGCGAGGGCATCGGCCGCACGGCCGGCGTCGCGCAGGGCGCGGATCAACAGGGCGTGCAAGGGCTCGTCGTACGGGTGTACGGCCGTGAGCTCGCGCAGTTCCGGTACGACGTCCTGGGCACGGCCCAGCCGGAGACGGGCCTCGGCCCTGGCCCGGGTCGCCTCCAGCCGGGCCGCTTCCGGGCGAGCTGCGGCGGAACGGTCGGGGAGGTCGGCGAGGGCAGGGCCGTGCCAGAGGGCGAGGGCGTCGTCGAGGAGCCGTTCCGCGCGGGCGGGGTCGTCGGCGGTGAGGGCGTCCGTGCCCTGGCGGAGGAGCCGTTCGAAGACGAAGAGGTCGATGTCGTCGCGCGCGGCCGCGAGCCGGTAGCCGCCGGGCTCCAGGGTCACGGCGTCCTTGCCGAGTGCCCGGCGGAGCCGGGCGACCAGGGCCTGGAGGGCGGCGGGGGCGTCCTGGGGCGGATCGTCGGCCCAGACCTCGTCGATCAGGGTCCGCGATGGCGTGACGCGCCCGGGGCGCAGGGCGAGGGCGGTGAGCAGGGCGCGCAGGCGGGGACCGCCGACGGGTACGACGGTACCGTCCTCGTCCGCTGCCGTGGTGACGCCCAGGATTCTGTACCGCACGGGATCATTGTCGCTGGGGTTCGTGTGAGGGCCCGGTTTTTTTCCGGGGGCATTACCGGGTGGAGCACCCAAGTCCGCAGCTGTGTCGGACCGACCGCCCGCAGCCAGGGCCCCACTTCGGCGGAAGCCGGGACGCGCCCGCACCCGCCGGACGACGCAAGGGGCCGTGCCGGGGGGTGTCCGCCCGCAGCGGTTGGCGCGTCAACGAACAGTCAGTCGGCACGCAACCCCATCACGCCGTTCCGAGGACGGACACCCCCCGGCGCGGCCCCGACCCACCAACGGCAAGCAGGCGCGACCACACGCTCCGGCAGGAACCCGGAACAGGCATTCTCGGGGGCAGGAACTCGGGGCAGAACGGACCGTTACCCCCGCCGCCCCCCGGCCGCCCCCGCCCCCAACGCCCCCCGCTGCGGCGCGATCCCCGCCGGTACCGCTCGCTGGCGGGCCGGCGTGCCCGTCCAGCACGTGCCGCGGCGGGCCAGCAGCCGGCGCAGCCACAGTTCCAGGGAGACCAGGTCCGCCAGGCCGTCCAGGGGCAGCGGCTCACCCGCCGCCGCGCCGCGCAGCGCCTTGCGGACCACCCGCGCCTCGACCAGCCCCGCCTCCGCCAGCAGCGGTGTGTCGAACAGCGCGACCAGCGAATCCGCCGCCACCCGCAACCCCGTACGCGCCACCGCGGTCGCCGTCGCCTGGCTGGGCGCGCCCCACCCGGCCGGCAACTCCCGTACCCCGGCCCCCTCCAGCACCGTACGCAGCACCGCCGCCCGCGCCCCCGGCCGCACCCGCAGCGCCTCCGGCAGCGCCCGCGCCGCCCGCACCACCTGGTTGTCGAGGAACGGCGCGTGCAGCCGCTGGAAGCGGATCTCCGCGGCCTGCTCCAGCACCCGCAGGTCCGCCGCGTGCCGGGCCAGCGCCGCCCGCGCGCGGAAGTCGCCCGGCCGCTGCCCGGGCCCGACCAGCTCCGACCGGTGTGTCGACGCCTGAAGGCGAACCGATACTTCAGCGAGCGCCTCACCGGTCAGCCAGCGCGCCGCCGGCCCGGGTCTGCCCCAGCTCAGCGCCGCGAGGGAGGCCTCCACCGCCCCGCCGGGCGCGTCGAGCCCGTCGTCCGACCGGAGATCGAGGAGACGCTCGGCGAGGGACTCCAGACCCGACCGGTACGGCGTACGGGACAACCTCCGTGCCGCCGCGTACACACGCGCGGGGACGAGCACCGACCCGTCCGCCTTGGCCAGCGCCGCGACCGGCCGCACGAGATGACGCCGCCGGCGGTCCAACAGCAGGTCGGCCAGGCGCGCGGGGTGCGCGTCCAGCACCTGCCGCGCCCCGTACCCGGTGAAGTGGTCCGCGCTGCCCGCCGCCAGCCGGGCACGGTGCCGCGCCGCCGTCACCAGGCACGCCCCGGGTTCGTCCGTCAGGGGGCCGTCCAGGTCGGCGTACGGCAGGGTCTCCTCGCCGCCCGTCACGACCACGTGGTGCAGCCGCGGGTTCGCCGCCAGCGCCCCGGCCCGCTCCAGTTCGGCCTCCCGCCCGCCGACGGCCAGGTCGTTGAAGGTGACCGCCAGCAGCCGCTCGCCCGCGCCCGTGCCGTGCCCGAGCACCGTGCCCGGCATCCCGGGCAGCCCCGCGGCCAGCAGCGCCAGCGTCCCCGAGGCAGGGCCGCCGGACAGGTCGGCCCCGATGCCCGGCACCGGCATCCCGCGAGCGGCGCGCCGTTCGGCGGGTCCCATGCCGGGCACGGGCCCGGGGTCGATGTCCGCCCCGGGGACGTGCCGCGGAGCGGACAGCCGTGTCCGTACGGCCTCGACGAGCGCGTCGCGCACGGCGTCGACCGCGCTGTCGGGATCGGCCGGAGGGGCGGCGACCGCGAGCGAGGCGACCGGCTCGTACCCGGCGATCTCCCGCGCCCCGGCGCGCAGGATCAGCGCGTGCCCCGGCGGAATCCGCTTCACGCCGTCGTACGGCGTCGAGTCGTGGAGCGCGGCGGGCACGTCAGGGGCGGCCAGCAGCGCGGCGAGGTGCCCGAAGTCGAGGTTGGCCTCGATGAGGTCGGCCAGCGGCAGGGCGGCCGTCGCGTAGGCCGTGCCGCCGGCCCAGGGCGTGTAGAACACCGGCCGCGCGCCCGCGAGATCACCGCAGACGGTGATCCTCCTGCCGACCTGCACGATCGCGGTGTAGCTGCCCGGCCAGGCGGTCAGATGCCGAAGTGCCCCGCCGCGCGCGGCGAACAGCGCGACACGCAACTGCTCGTCGGTGGCGCCGCAGATCCCGAGCACGGCGATGCGCGTGCGCTCGTCGGCCTTCACGACCCGCACCTCGTCGGGTCGCCAGTCGCCCACGGCCCACAGCGGATCGGGGTCGCCCCACAGCAGTTGGGACCCCACCGGGTGCAGGGTCTCCCCGTCGTGCCCGGTGGCCCCCGCCGAACCGGCAGCGACGGCTCCCGCGGCGGTGCTGCTCCATCCCACCAACCACCGCATCGCCGCCTCCACAGACTGTGGACAACCAGTGCACCGTACGAACCGGTTCACCATGCTGCCATGAAGGAAGCGCCCCAGCGGGTGCCCGCGCCGCTTGCGCTCCGCCGAATGCGCCCCGGCGGAGCCGCCGACGCCCCGGGGTGAGTCCCGAACTCCCGTACGTGGCAAGACGGCACGGCCGCCCCGGGGCCGCCCCGGGGTGAGGAGGAAACTCGAACAGAGAGGAAGAGAAAGGAAAAGAAGAAGGACTCGACCGCGACACCGCTACGCGACCATCCGGCCACGGGGCAAGGCATACGAGCGACACGTCACCGGTACGACTGCGACGCGAATGCGCCCCCGATACGCGCCCCAAACACGCCCAACGCGCCCTCAACTGCCGTGGTCGGAGCCGCGAAAGCCCTCGCTTACCGGGGTCGATTTTCAGCCAAATCGCCGATACGCACGCAGCATCGAACACGCTCCGTACAGGCTCGGCACGGCGTCACCCGGTCGCGCAGTCCGGGAGACGGAGCACGCCTCCCGGACCGTTCCGCCGCCCGCGGGGATGAAGGCGGCAGTGTCCCCCAGCCCACTGGATCCAGTACAGCGGGCCGACCCACGCACGGGCCATGGAACCGCTCCCGCGATGGCCGGAGAAAGGCGCACGGCCGGGCGCACGGCCACACAACGGGAGCACGCCGCAACTGCCCGTATCTGAGCCGCACTTCAGTACGGACCACAATCCCGCCAACCGGAAGAATGCCCCTTAACGCTTGGGATGCGGCGAACTACGCTGGGTTTACGAATGCCGCACGGTTATGCCAGCGCGGCAGCCGTCTGTGTCGAGGGGTGGCGCATGTCCAGGGAGCAACGCGGGCCGAACGAAAAACTCGGCGCCGTTCTCGCCCTCGCGGGAATCAGCAACGCAGGCCTCGCGCGGCGCGTCAACGATCTTGGCGCACAGCGGGGACTGACACTTCGCTACGACAAGACGTCGGTGGCGCGCTGGGTGTCGAAGGGCATGGTGCCCCAGGGTGCGGCCCCGCACCTCATCGCCGCAGCCATCGGCCAGAAGCTCGGCCGCCCGGTGCCGCTCCACGAGATCGGCCTGGCGGACGCGGACCCCGCCCCCGAGGTCGGTCTCGCCTTCCCGCGCGACGTCGGCCTGGCGGTGAAGTCCGCGACGGAGCTGTACCGCCTCGACCTCGCCGGCCGCCGCGCCGGCGCCGGCGGCATCTGGCAGTCGCTCGCCGGATCGTTCGCGGTGAGCGCATACGCGACGCCCGCCTCGCGGTGGCTGATAACCCCGGCCGACAGTTCGGTCGCGCGTGAAGTGGGCCCCGGCGAGGGCTCCGGCGCACCGCTCAAAGTCGGCCACAGCGATGTGCAGAAGCTGCGGGAGGCCGCCGAGGACGCGCGGCGCTGGGACTCCAAGTACGGCGGCGGCGACTGGCGTTCGTCCATGGTCCCCGAGTGCTTGAGGGTGGAGGCCGCGCCTCTCCTCCTCGGCTCCTACTCCGACGAGGTAGGCCGGGCCCTGTTCGGCGCCTCCGCCGAACTCACCCGCCTCGCCGGCTGGATGGCCTTCGACACGGGCCAGCAGGAAGCGGCCCAGCGCTACTACATCCAGGCCCTGCGCCTGGCCCGGGCGGCGGCCGACGTCCCCCTCGGGGGTTACGTGCTGGCCTCCATGTCCCTCCAGGCCACCTACCGCGGCTTCGGCGACGAGGGCGTGGACCTCGCCCAGGCCGCCCTGGAGCGCAACCGCGGACTGGCCACGGCCCGCACCATGAGCTTCTTCCGCCTCGTCGAGGCCCGGGCACACGCGCGTGCGGGCGACGCCCAGGCCGCCGGCGGGTCCCTGAAGGCGGCCGAGAGCTGGCTGGAACGGGCCCGCCCCGGCGACAACGACCCGAGCTGGCTCGGCTTCTACTCCTACGACCGCTTCTGCGCCGACGCGGCCGAGTGCTACCGCGACCTCAAGGCGCCCCGCCAGGTCCGCCGCTTCACCGAGCAGGCGCTGTCGAAGCCGACGGAGGAGTTCGTGCGCTCCCACGGCCTGCGCCTGGTCGTCTCCGCGGTCGCCGAACTGGAGTCGGGCAACCTGGACGCGGCGTGCGAGCAGGGGGTGCGGGCGGTGGAGGTCGCCGGGCGCATCTCCTCGGCCCGCACGACGGAGTACGTGAAGGACCTCCTGCACCGTCTGGAGCCGTACGGCGACGAGCCCCGGGTGGTCGAGCTCCGCGAGCGCGCCCGGCCACTGCTGATGACCCCCGCCTAGGCGCCCGCGCGGTGCCGCCGTCTCCGCGTTTGAAGGCACTGTCAGTGGCGCAGTGCACTATCGAGGTGGGAGGTGGCGCCGGTGAGGCTCGCACACGACGCTGACGTGCTGGTGATCGGCGGCGGGATCGTCGGCCTGTCGACGGCGTACGCCATCACACGCGCCGCACCGGGCACCCGGGTCACGGTCCTGGAGAAGGAGCCCGGCCCCGCCCGGCACCAGACGGGCCGCAACAGCGGCGTCATCCACAGCGGCGTCTACTACCGCCCCGGCTCCCTCAAGGCACGCTACGCGGTGCGCGGGGCGGCCGAGATGGTCAAGTTCTGCGCCGAGTACGGCATCCCCCACGCCGTCACCGGCAAGCTGATCGTCGCCACCGACCGGTCGGAGCTCCCCCGCCTGCACGCACTGGTGCAGCGCGGCCGGGAGAACGGCATCCCGGTGCGCGAGCTGGGCGCGTCCCAGATCCCGGAGTACGAGCCGGAGGTGCGCGGCCTGGCCGCGATACACGTCGGCACGACGGGCGTCTGCGACTTCGTCGCGGTCGCGCGCCAGCTGGCCCACGGCTCGGGCGCGGAGATCCGCTACGGCACGAGAGTGGTCCGGGTGGACCGCCGGCCCGAGCGGGGAGTCGCCGTGCTCACCGCCGCGGGCGACATCGTCCGCGGCCGCGTCCTGGTCAACTGCGCCGGGCTGTACTGCGACGCGATCGCCCGGCTCACCGGGGACGACCCGGACGTCCGGATCGTGCCGTTCCGGGGCGAGTACTACGAGCTGGCCCGGCCGGAGCTGGTGCGGGGCCTGGTCTATCCCGTGCCCGATCCGGCGTTCCCCTTCCTCGGGGTGCATCTCACCCGGGGCATCGACGGCGGGGTCCACGTCGGACCCAACGCGGTACCGGCGCTGGCCCGCGAGGGCTACGGCCGCGCCACGGTCCGCCCCGACGAGCTGGCCTCGACCCTGGCCTGGCCGGGCTCCTGGCGGATCGCCCGGCGGCACTGGCGGTACGGGGCGGGGGAGCTGCGGCGGTCCCTGTCCAAGAGGGCGTTCACGGAGGCGGTGCGCCGACTGCTGCCCGGGGTCTGCGAGGACGACCTGGTACCGACGGCGGCGGGCGTGCGCGCACAGGCCGTCCTGCGGGACGGCACGCTGGTCGACGACTTCCTCATCCGCGAGGGCCCCCGAACGGTCCACGTCCTGAACGCACCGTCCCCCGCGGCCACGGCATCCCTGCCGATCGGCAGGGAGGTGGCCCGCAGAGCGTTGAGCGCGCTGTGAGCGTCGCGCGCCGCCACTGCCCCGGCGGGGCGTCACACAGTCGCCCGCGGCGGCAGCCCAGACGGTCCCGCACCCGCCGGACGACGCACGGGCCGTGTCGGGGGGTGTCCGCCCGCAGCGGTTGGCGCGTCAACGCCAGTCAGTCGGTGAAGAGGCCCATCGCGCCGTTCCGAGGACGGACACCCCCCGGCGCGGCCCCGACCCACCCCGGCGCGAAGGCGAAGGCCCACCCCCACCCCCGCCGGGAAGGCGAAGCCCCCGCCCCACCACCGGCGAGAAGGCGCACGCACGCGCACCCCCACCGTCAGGCGCACCCCACCGTCAGGCGCACCCCCGCCCACCCCCACCCCACCCCGTAAAATCGACCCCACTGTGTCTGACTCCGCGAACTCCCCCGAACCCCCGCACCCCCACACCCCCGGTGCCCTCCGGCGCACCCGGGCCAAGGGAGAGCCGCGCTTCCCCGACGGGCCGAAGGCCGACCCCGCCGGGTCGCACTTCGAGCGGCGGATCCGGAGTTTCCAGCCGCGGCGCAGCCGCGTCACTGCCGGTCAGGCGGACGCCCTGCAGCGCCTGTGGTCCAAGTGGGGCCTGGACATCGACGGCAGCCGGACCCTCGACCTGCCCGACCTGTTCGGCAACGACAACCCCGTCGTCCTGGAGATCGGCTTCGGCATGGGCGAGGCCACCGCCCAGATGGCCGCCGCCGACCCCGGCACCAACATCCTCGCGGTCGACGTCCACACCCCCGGCCAGGGCAACCTCCTGAACCTCGCCGACCGCAACGGCCTGTCCAACATCCGCGTGGGCAACGGCGACGCGATCATCCTGCTCCGCGAGATGCTGACCCCGGACTCCCTCGACGGCCTGCGCGTCTACTTCCCCGACCCCTGGCCCAAGAAGCGGCACCACAAGCGAAGGCTGATCCAGCCCGAGTTCCTCTCCCTCGCCGCGACTCGCCTCAAGCCGGGCGCGATCCTGCACTGCGCGACCGACTGGGAGGACTACGCCGAACAGATGCTCGACGTGCTCACGGCACATCCCGACTTCGAGAACACGCAGGCAGACGGCGGATTCGCGCCGCGTCCCGACTTCCGGCCGCTGACCCGTTTCGAGGGCCAGGGACTGGACAAGGGACATGTCGTGAACGACCTCCTCTTCCGCCGCGTACCACACGCGGACCAGTCCCCCGCCGGCGTCTGACCGCACGCACCGCACCACACCGCCCTGGCACCACACCGCCTGCGGACAGCGCCCCTCCGTCGTTAGGGTCAATGCCGTGGCCACCTGCCCCCCACACCCGTCGTACCCCAGCGCTCCCACCGACGGCGCCCCCACCGCCGGCCCGCTGCGGCACGCCCACTGGTGGCAGCACCCCTGGGTGCGCTACGGCGCCCCCACCGCGCTCCTCGCGATATCCGGCCTGGTCATCCTCGCCCTGGTCCGCGAGGAGACCGGCACGGAGGGCTTCCTGGTCGGGCTCGGCCTGGCGCTCCTCCCGGTGCCCCTGCTCATCGCCTCGTTCCGCTGGCTGGACCGCGTCGAACCGGGCCCCTGGCGCAACCTGGTGTTCTCCTTCGCCTGGGGCGCCTGCGCGGCGGCGCTGATAGCGATCGTCGCGAACAGCTTCGCCACGAGATGGATAGCGACGGCGACCGCGGACCCGTCCAGCGCGGACACGCTGGGGGCGACCGTGATAGCGCCGGTCGTCGAGGAGACGGCCAAGGCGGCGGCCGTCCTCCTGGTCTTCCTCTTCCGCCGCCGCGACTTCACCGGCATCGTCGACGGCGTGGTCATAGCCGGTGTCACCGCGACCGGCTTCGCCTTCACGGAGAACATCCTCTACCTGGGCACCGCCTTCGGCACCGACCAGCTCACCGGCGGCAGCGGCATCGCCTCCGTCACGGCGGCGACCTTCTTCGTCCGCATCATCATGTCGCCGTTCGCGCACCCGCTGTTCACGGTCCTGACCGGCATCGGCTTCGGCGTCGCCGCGCTCACGGCGGACCGCCGGCGCCTCCGCCGCGCCGCCTTCCCGCTCGCCGGGCTGCTGCTGGCGATGGGCATGCACGCGATGTGGAACGGCTCGTCGACGTTCGGCGAGTACGGGTTCTTCGCCGTGTACGCGGCGTTCATGGTGCCGATCTTCGGACTGCTGACGTGGCTGGTGATCTGGACGCGGCAGCGGGAGCTGCGCACCGTACGGACGGAGCTGCCCGCCTACGCGGCCGCGGGCTGGCTGGCCCCGGCCGAGCCGCACGCGCTGGGTTCGATGCGGGCGCGCCGGATCGCCCGCCAGTACGCCCGCCGGCACGCCGGGAAGACGGCGGCACGGGAGGTGGCGCGGTACGAGGCGTACGCGACGTCGCTCGCCTTCCTGCGGCACCGGGCCCGCCGCGGCGGCGCCGGGCCCGACTTCGCCGCACGGGAGATGGAACTGCTCGCCGCACTGTGGCGCCGCCGGGAGGAGGCCCGCCCGGCCCTGGACCACGCGGCCCGGATCACGGCCCCTCCGATGCCGGCGACGCCCCCGCCGTGGCCGGCTCCCGGGACGTACGGCCCCGGCGGCCATGCCCACGCCCACACACACGGCCACGCCCACACGCACGGCCACGCGCACGCGTACGGCCACGCGCACGTGTACGGCGAGGCCCCCGCATACGGCCGGCCGGCCGGCTACGCCCCTCAGCCCACGCCCTACCCGGCGTACAACCCCTACAGGTCCTGACACCCGGCACGGAAGAAAAGAACCGGCAGCCCTGACGTCGGGGGGTCGTCGTCAGGGCTGCCGGTGCTTCTTCTGGCGTTCGCCGCCGCGTTCGCCTCGTCCGCCGCTTAGGGGTTGAGTCCCTTGCCCCGCAGCCAGGCCATCGGGTCGATGCCGCTGCTGGAGCCGGCTGCGTGGACCTCCAGGTGCAGGTGCGCCCCGGTGACGTTGCCGGTGGCGCCGACGCGGCCGATGACGTCACCCGTGCTGACCTTCTGGCCGACGCTGACGCCGATGGACGACTGGTGCGCGTACCAGATCTCGGTGCCGTCCTCCAGGGTGAGGACGGTCTTGTAGCCGTACGAGCCGTTCCAGCCGGCCTCGGTGATGGTGCCGCTGTGGACCGCCTTGATCGGCGTGCCCGTGGGGGCGGCGAAGTCGAGGCCGGTGTGGTAGCCGGAGGACCAGTAGGCGCCGGCCTGGCCGAAGCTGGAGGTGATGGTGTACGAGGAGGTCGGCAGCGTGTACTGCTTGGCGAGGGCGGCGAGCCGCTCGGCCTCGGCCTTCTTGCGGGCCTCTTCCTCGGCCTTCCGCTTGGCCTCGGCGGCCTTGGCCTTGGCTTCCTTCTCCGCCTTGGCGGCGGCCTCGGCGGCGGCCTTCTCCGCGGCGGCCACGGCTTCCTCGGCGGCCTTGGTCTCGATCTGGTCCTGCTGGTGCTCGACCTGGGCCATGATCCGGGCGCGCAGGGCCTCGCCGGCCCCGGAGCCGCTCTGGTCGGTGTCCGCCGCGGCCGCGGCGAGGTCGCTGAGCGGGGTGGCGGAGCCTTCGGGGGTGTCGTCGTCCGAGATGAGGGAACCCACCGAGGGAAGGTCCGGTACGGAGATCGACACGGGCGGCTTGCCGGTCTGCGCACTGGCCATGCCGCCGGCGCCCACGGCGGCTATGACGCCGACGCCCAGGACGGTGGAGCTGCGGGCGAGCCCTCCGCCGCGCTGCTTGGTGACGCGATGCCGGCCACGGACGGGACGGATGGACTCCGCGGTGGGGTTCCACTCCTGGAACGGGCCCTCGTCGGTGCGCTGACCGCCGTAGAAGACTTCGGTGTCGCGCTGGTCCGGCGCGAACGGGGCCGCGGGGGCAGGCCGGTTGGACGCCACGTGGGCGTACTCCTTTCCTTCCTTCTCGCCTACCGGGTTAGCTGACGGGTTCGGAGCAGGAAGGTCTCCTACGCGCGTATACAGACCGTGCTTCCACGGCGGCATCCGCCCGATTCACCCCAAGTGGTGGTTCCCCGGTTCCCTTTCGGGATTCGGCGCGTGCGCACGGAGCCGCCTTCTGTGACGGCTGGGACGACCGCGCTGCGTTATCGAACGTTAATGGAGGCGCGGTGCGTATTCCAGCGATTCCGCTTGATCATTAACCTTTTTCACGCGGACGTACCTGCCATGACCGGCTCAAATCGGGCGAGTTGGCCGCCTCTCAAGCGACTCAAGGGATTTGACGGTGTGTCAGTTGTTATGCGGAGCGGGAGGATTCGCTCACCGTGCGTAAGGGGGGATCGGGTAAAGCACCGAGGGCCGGAACCCTTTCGGATTCCGGCCCTCGGCCTTCAGTAGCGGGGACAGGATTTGAACCTGCGACCTCTGGGTTATGAGCCCAGCGA
>NZ_JBEOTZ010000063.1:0-23450 GCF_040303825.1 Streptomyces sp. NPDC094143 | reverse complement strand
TGCAGTGCGGACATGATCCGGATCAGCGACCGGTCGGTGAGAGCGTCGGCTGCCAGGCGCAGCGACCGGTGGTACAGGCCGGTGTACAGCTCCCCCGCGGGGTAGCCGGCGTTGACGTTGCCGTAGTCGTTGAAGCCCGGGTGCGGCTTCTTCTCATTCCCGCACGCGGAACCGCGCAGGTTCCCCGGATCCTGGATGAGGTTAGGAGGGAACCCGCACGCGCGGCCTTCCAGCGAGACGGACCGACGCGCGGGTTCTTGTCGCCGCTCAGCAGGTGCGAACCGCGGTGAAGCCGCTGTCTCACGCCTTCAGGTGAACTTCAGGAGCGGAAACGTTTATGTGCCCGGTCTTGTAAGTGTTCTAGGCAATTCTGGCAGTCCTCCGACGGAAGGCTTGCCCATGCGGCGTCGTGCTGTGATTGCTACTGCCCTGGCTTCCCTGTCCGCCCTTGCCGTGTCTGTGGCTGTCGCTGCGGGACCTGTGATGCCTGTTGCCGGGACGGTCACATGGTGCTTGTCTTCTGCGGCGGCTCAGCGTCTGGCGGATGACGGAGTCGTGGTGTCGGCTGGCGCTCCTGCTGTGCTCGACTCTTCGGGGCCGGCCCCGTGTGTGCAGTGGCCGATGAAGGGCAAGATCAGTCTCGACCTGGCTGCGGGGTCCTGGACTGCGGGTGGCGGTATGACGTTCACCAGGGCCTCGGACGGGCGCAGTCTGCGCTTCACCGGAGCGCACGGTGACATGGCGCGGCGGTCGATGTCGGTGGATGCGGCTGTCGGAGATGCAGCGGCGCAGTCTGTTGACCTCTCCACGTACGAGCTTGACATGACGAAGATGACGGTCACCAAGCCGTCCGTGAACTCGCCTGGCTCGGTCGAGGGCAAGCCGTTCGACACGATGCTGACGCAGGACGGTGCGGCGGTGTTCTCTCAGGCGTTCGGTGCGTCCCCGGTTCCCGCTGGGGACAGCCTGGCCACGCTCGCGGGTCGTGTCGATGTCGTGCCTGCTCTGGGCTGAGCTCGGATGCTGGGGGAGTCTGGCGTCGTACCTGGCTGTCGCGGTATCCCGGGTGATGTCCAGGCCGAGAAGGTCAACGCCGCGGTGCTGGCGTGGGCACAGGATCTGGGACTGGTTGCCGACGCTTTTGAGGAGAAGCGTCTGGCGGCCATGCGGTTGGGTGAATTCGCCGGTTTGACCGTGCCGGGGGCGAGCGCCGGCAATCTGGAACTGACGGCCCAGTGGGCGGCGTTCATCTGTCTGGTCGACGACCGGTTCGACCGTACCCGGGTCGATGTCCATCCGGAGGAAGTCGCGTCGCTGTTCAACCGGTTACTGAAGGTGCTCACGGGCAGCGACGCGGCAGGATCGGGCGGCGGAGTCGAGCAGGCCCTGGATGACCTGTGGCGGCGTACGACTCTGCGAATGTCCACTCAGTGGCGGGAGCGGTTTATTGCCGACTACCAGGACTTCGCCCTGGCCACACGTGAAGAGGCCAACCACCGCACGGACCAGATCCGGCTGGGACTCAGCGACTACGTCCTGCGGCGTCGCAGAACGATTACCGCCCTTCCCATGGCAGACATCCTGGAGTGCACCGCCGACGCGCCCTGGCCCGGCCTTTCCGGCGGGGAAGACCTCATGGGGGCCCTGCGTCTGGCCGCGGCCGATGTGGCCGGCTGGACTAATGACCTGGTCTCGGCCGAGGACGACCTGCGCGAGGACCGCGACAACCTGGTGACCGTGCTGGGCCGTGAGCGCGGCTGCTCCCTGCCCTCGGCGCGCGAGCAGGTCATTGGCATGCGAGATGACCGAGTCAGAGAGTTCCACGCGCTTGCCGCCTCGTTGACGGTGATGGCCGCTCCCGGAACCGAGCGGGACAAGGTACGGCGCTACGTGGCAACCCTCGGATCCTTTGTGGCGGCGACGCTGCACTGGCTTGGCGTCACCCATCGCTTTGACGCCCACTGGTCCCCCAGGCGCCCGGGCCCATGTGACTGATCTCGTTCGCCCGGCCCCTCACCGATCCGCGCTCCCCCTGATTCCCGCTCTCAAGGACAGTCCTAGCGATGAGACCCCCTGCCACCGAGCAGCTCCCCCCGGCCTGGCCCTCGTCGCACTTCCCAGCAGCGCTGCCAGCCGGACGCAAAAGTCTCTTGGAACACGTACTGAACCGGGTGGGAGCAGACGGCGCCGTGCGCGACGCCTGCCGAAGCCGGGTTCTTGAATCCGCGCTCGCCCTCGCACTGGCACAGCGATACGGATCTGGCCACCGCCACGCATGTGAGCGCGTGGTGCGCTACCTGGAGCGCCACCGCAGCAACGCAGACCTGATGGACGCGGCCGTGGCCGCTACCGCCCTGGGCCGCAGTGCCGGGCACCCGGCGCATCACCAAGCCCTCGAGGACATCGTCAGCCGTGTCCCGGACTTCACCGGACCTCGCAAGCGCGCCTTGGTCCACGCCATCTTCACCATGCTGGGCGCAGCTACCGCCCAGAACGACGTGGCCCCCCAAGCCTTCGATGTGAGCGCGCTGCATCCCTGGGCTGCTGTTCAGGCCGTTGCCGTGAAAGCCATCCTGGACCGGGCGGCAGGCAGGGCACCGGTTGGCCGGGACGATGTCACCTTGCTGCTCTCCACCCAGCGCCCGGGCAAGGTATGGGAGGGCAACCTCTTCATCCACCTGTCCGTTCTGCACGCCCTGGTCGACGTGCCCGGCATGGAGAGCGTCGTCGAGGTTGGTCTACGCACCGCCCTCATGCACCAACGGGAGGACGGCGGCCTGCCCTTTGTCACGGACACCGACACGTGGTGCACCGTGACCGCGGGCCTTGCCCTGAGCAGCGCCGGCGCACCGCGCGAGGTACTGCACCGCATCGCCCGGCACCTCGTGCAGGTGCAGCAAGCGGACGGCGGCTGGTCCTACACCGACCACGCTCAGCTCACTGACACGGACTGCACCTCTGTCGCGGTCGAATTCCTGCATGATCTGGACGCCGACGCATTCCGCGCCCCGATTCGGCGCGCCCTGGACGCCCTGATCGCGGTCCGCGGTGCCGACGGCGGATTCCCCACCTACGGATCAGGCACTCCCTCCGAGGCGTGCATGACCGCCGCTGCGATCAACGCGCTCGGCACCCAAGGCCGCCACCATCACCTCATCCCGGCTGCTCTCAGCTTTCTCGCCGGACGCCAGATTCCCGACGGCTCCTTTCCCCCCGGCTGGAGCAGCAGTCGCCTGCACACCCCCTTCAGGGCGTATCTCGCCGCTCGCCCCTACCGTCGGCACTCCCCTCCGACCGTCCCTGACATGTGCCGTCGGATCGCCGGGCTGGTTCAGACCGCGCAGAACTCGGACGGCGGGTTCGGACAGCAGAACGGCGCCCCGAGCGATGCCATCAGCACCGCCTATGCCCTGATCATTCTGGCGGGACAGAGTGACCCAGCTCCCGCTGTTCGTGCCACCGGCTACCTGCTCGCCCAGCAACGGCGCGACGGCAGCGTCACTTCCGTGCCTGACATGCTCGGCCCGCGTCCTTTCCCCTATCACGTCCCGTTGTTGACCGACGCGTTCGTCCTGCTTGCCCTGGGCCACCTCACCCATCGCATGCGGCCATCACGCCTCGTCATGCCAGGCCGCCGGCTCAGCACTGCGCACCCCGCCGAAAGGACCACCCCATGAACCCGTTCCGCCCCAAGCCGGCTGTCCCTTCCCTGCCAGGGCGCGTGTGCCTGGTAACGGGAGGTGCAACGGGCATCGGCTGGGCCCTGACCCGCGCCCTGGCCGCGGCCGGCGCCCACGTGTACGTGTGCGACAACGCCCAGGCCAGCCTCGACCGAGCTGCTGCTGACCTCGCCCAGCTGCCTGGGGCGCCATCCGTCGTGTTCGCCCATGTCGACGTGACCGACCGCACCGCACTTGAAGACTGGATCGCCAAGGTCCATACCGAGCACGGGCGCATTGACGTCCTGGTCCACAACGCCGCCTACATCCACTGGGCAGACGTCGAAGAGATGACCATGGAGCAGGCCCAGTTGTCCATGCGCACCGCATACGACGCTCTGGTCTGCTCCGTCAAAACAGTGCTGCCGCTGATGCGGGCGGGCGGCGGTGGGCAGATCGTGGCGATGGGCTCGGCCGCAGGTCGGATCTTCGTCAAAGGACCATCGGCGGCCTACGCCGCGGCGAAGGCAGCCATCGAGGCGTACACCGAGATGCTGCGCATCGAACTGGCCGGTACCAACATCGGCGTGACCCTGGTGCGCCCGGCCACCGTTGTTGGCACCGACTTCTTCAAAGTCCACGTCCCCTCCGCCCGCATGCCCAGGATCGCCGACTTCCTGCCGCCCACCACACCGGAGAAAGTCGCTGCCGCGACCGTTCAGGCGATCAGCAGCCGCCGGCCGGCCGTCGACATTCCCGGCTATCTGCCGTCGTTCTACCGCGCTTACGCCATGGCGCCCGAACTCACCCGCAAGGCCGCCGCGACCGGTGGCAGCGCCCGACGTGACTTCACCGCCGGGCGCCCCACAGCCGCCCCGTCGACGAAGCCCGAGTCCATCCGAACCAGCGGCGCCCACAAGGACGGGCTTATCGCCCGTGTCCTGAAGAATGTGGGGGGTAACGCCCATTTCGTGCGCGTCATGTCCCATATTGCGCCGGGCATCGACCGGGCGGCTCACCGACTCAGCGGGGGCCGGATGCTCCTCATGCCCGCCACGCTGCCCTCACTGATGCTCACCACGATCGGCCGCCGCAGCGGCCAACCTCGTCCAACTCCTCTGCTGTGCCACCTCGAAGCAGACGGAAGCTATCTCGTCGTCGACACCAACTTCGGTCGCCCCCCGACTCCCGCCTGGTCCCACAACCTCATCGCTACCCCCCGAGCAAGCGTGACCCGCCGCGGACGCACGCTCCCGGTGACCGCCACCCTCCTGGAGGGAACCGAGCGGGTGGCCGCCTGGGACCACCTCGTCGAAGTCTGGCCCGCCTACGTCTCCTTCGCCCAACGCTCCGGGCGCCGCCTGCGGATCTTCCGGCTCATCCCGGCCTGACCCCGCTTTCCCCACCGAACCACCACCGCGGAGAACGTCGTGACCGTGCCCCTTCGTCCTACCCCCATGGACCTGACCATGCACAGCATGGCCCAGGCCCATCCCTACATCTCCCAGACGATCGGAGTGATCCTCCACCTGGAAGGAACCACTCCCGCCCTCGGTGAACTCCGCGCTCATGTCGCCTCCCACCTGAAGCACGAGCCGCGCCTGACCCACTACCTGCACGGTCCCGGTCTCAAAGCCCGCTGGCACCACGACCCATCCCCCGACCTGACCCACCGCGTTCGCGAACAGCACCTGCCAAAAGGCGACGACCACCTCGATACGGCCCTGACAGCCCTCGTCGCGCACCCTTTGCCCGACGCGGGCCCCCTGTGGGACCTCTGCCTGGTATCCGGATATGCACCGGACCGCTATGCCCTCTGCCTGCGAGCGCACCACAGCACCCAGGACGGTATGGGCCTGATCGGTACCTTGACCGCACTGTTCGGCACCGCACCCACGCCCACCACGCAGCCCGCACCCCGCGCAGGCGCCGGAGCGTACCTGGGCACCGTGCGCGGCATGCTCGCCGCAAGCGCCACCAACAACGTGTGGAACGACACCGCGCTGCCCCTCACAGGGGGCCGTGACATCAGCTGGGCTCAGGTCCCAACGCAGCGATTGCGGCAAGCCGCCACCGTCCGCGGCGGCGACACGAACGACGCCTTCCTGGCCACCCTCAGCGGCGCCCTGCGCACGTGGACATCACAATCCTGGCCCCGGGGCGCCGACAGGCCGCTGCCGGCTGTCACCATGGTCAACCTGCGCCAAGCTGAGGAACACGACCGGCCCGGAAACTACTGCACCTTCGCATCCATGCCCCTTCCCTGCCACGAGCCGACAGCGGAAGGCCGCCTCGATCACGTCATCGCCGCCACCCGCACCACGAAAGACCCGACCCGCCACAAGGCCATGCGTTCCGTGATGGACCTCGTCCCTGCACGCGCCTTTCAGGCGTTGGCCACCCGGCTGACCACACCCGACCGGGCCACCATCACCACGTCCTACCTCGCCATCCACCGGCCCCTCCGCTACAAACAGGACCCCGTCACCCGCATCCAGCCCTTCAACTGGCTCCCACGGAACCAGCCGGCGTCGATCGTGGCCTGCAGCTACAACGGAACTACCAGCGTCTGCTTCGTCACCGACGCCGCTCTCCCCAGACTGGACCGGTTACCCGACCTGTTCCACGACGCGGTAGAGGAACTTCCCCACCCTCACGACGACTCGCAGCTGCCGGACCAGCCTCCCCACGCCACCGGGACGATTCCGGCATCCGCCCTCGACTGCGATACCACAGCCATCATCGATCTCGCCCTCATCAAAGACATCCTGGTCCAGCAGGGAAGTCTGCCGGCCGCACCCATCACTGCCGGGGCCACTCAGGCACAAGCCGGCATCGACTCCCTGGCCATTGCCCTGCTGTCCATGACTCTCGAGGACCGCATGGGCGTCGTGATCGCCGAACACGAACTGGCGAAGGCACCCACCGTCGCCGATTTGGTCAACCTGGTGGCCCAACGGGCAGCATCGCCCTCCGACCACGAGAGCCCGGGAGAGCAGGATCCCCACCCAAAGACAGACCGCCCCCACGCAGCACCTGAGGCGTAGTCGAGCCCTGCCCCTTGGCAAAAGGTCCGGCCGGCACCACCGGTGCCACAGCCCGCAGCGGGATCACGCCAGCGACCAGTCAGCCCAGGATCCCCAAGGCGAAGCCTCCCCTGACGGTGACGCGAACGAGCAACACAGAGAAGGCGAATCGTTGATCTTTGCTCGCAAAACCACGAGCCCGACGCCAGCGCCTGCCGCGCGACTGATCGGCCTGGGGTCCTACCTGCCCCCGCAGAAGGTAAGCAACGCCGACTTGGTCTCACGCCTGGACACCACGGACGAATGGATCCGCACCCGTATCGGCATTGCCCAGCGACACATCGCCGATCCAGCAACAGCCACCAGTGACCTGGCGGTAGAAGCAGGACTACGGGCGATGAAATCGGCGGAGGTAGAACATGTCGACGCCGTGATCCTGGCCACCGCCACTCCGGACCATCACATCCCCGGCACGGCGCCGCTGGTGGCCCACCGACTCGGCCTGCGTCACGTCCCTGCCTTCGATCTCGGCGCCGGCTGCTCGGGCTTCGTCTACGCAACAACCGTCGCAGCAGGACTGATCCAGGCGAGAACCGCCAGCACCGTACTGGTCATCGGAGCAGAGAAGATGTCGGCCGTCATCGACCCCGACGACCGCTCTACCGCGCCGATCTTTGGAGACGGAGCAGGCGCAGTCGTGCTCACAGCCGGACACGCTGACGCACCGGGAGCTCTCGGGCCAGCCGCATGGGGCAGCGACGGCGAGCACGCAGACGCCATCTACATCCCTGACGGGGGCTCCCGCCGCCCGCCACGCACAACCGACGATCTCAAGAACCGGTACGTACACATGGAAGGAAATGAAGTATTCCGTCACGCGGTGCGCCGCATCGCTCACGTGACCCAAGAGTCAGCCGCCGCAGCTGGATGGTCCATCCAGGACATCGACAGACTGATCGTCCACCAGGCAAACGCACGCATCAGCGCAGCCGTGGCCAACACCCTGGGAATCCCGACACAGCGCGTACCATCCAACATCACCCACGTCGGCAACACCTCCGCGGCCTCCATCCCGTTGCTACTGAGCCACTCCGCGACCGACAAGCAACTGGAAGCCAGGCAACGAGTCCTCGTGACCTCTTTCGGTGCAGGCTTCACCTGGGCGGCCACCACTCTGCTGTGGCCCAGCGGCCTTCAGACTCGCAACTGAGCGACGGATACGTTCGCGTGAGGGCTCCTGACTCAGGTAGCGTCGTCGGCTAGGCGGCAACACAAACCAACCGTCCGCAGAACCTGTGGGTCCCCGGGTGCCTCTGGCGCCTGGCCCCGATCTGCTCCAGCGCGGTGCGCAGCCAGGCGCGCCGGTCGGCGCCCGCAGGGCGCGGCGAGGCGCCCAGCGCCGCGAGGCGCCGCTCGAATCCGTCGGCACCACGGTCTCCGGCGACGAACTTGGCGATCGACCGCGCCGGGAGCACCTGGCCGTCCGGTAGCACGATGACCGTCCTCGCCGTGCTGCGGCCCGTATAGGTTGCGGAAATGACCTGGTAAAAGACCCCGAGGTGCCCTCGGGGCAGCCGGCCGTGCGCCCGTCCGGCAGGGGCCGAATCCGTGCGACGGGGTCCGCGTAGGTGACCACTCCCCATACGCCGTGGCCTGCGGCCAGACGCAGAGCCCTCGCGACCGTGAAACTCTCCCCGTTGCTCGCCACCGAGGGGGACAGGCACACCCTCGACATTTCCAGCGCCTCCGTATACGGGAGTTTCTGCGCACCGGGCACCGCAGCCTTCGCAGGTCACATCGCACACGATCTATGAGTCGATGCATGGATGGACTGGGTGGCCTCCGGCCGAGCTCGGGCGGCACGTCGACCGTGACCGATCTCCGCGACTCAGCCCGCAGGCCTGCGGGCCGTCGCTCCAGCGGCCACGACTGACGCCGTCGTGGTCGGCCTAGGCTGCGGAGGTGTTGCGCCGCTTGTCGGCCGTCGGCCGATCGGACGGGAAACCCGCAGGCGGGACGTGGTTCCGGCGAACTCGGCCGCTGCCGACCTTTCGCCCAGGAGGTGGGGGGCGAGGCGGGTCTTCGTCGTCAGGCCGCCACGGGACCGTCCGGGGGCATGGTCGTCCGGCAGCCGGCAAGGAGTCGGGCGACCATGGCCCGCGCGTGCTCACGGTCGTATCCCGGGCCCAGGATGCACAGGTTGCCGACCGCTCGCATCAGTGTGTACGCGGTGACGTCCGGGTCGAGCTCGCCCCGGGCCGTCGCGGCGTCGAGGAGCGAGGCGCAGGCCGGGACCAGTGTGTCGAGCATCAAGGAGTGCAGGCTCTGCAGGCTGGGGTCCTCGGACTGGAGTGCCGCCCCCAGTCCGTGCTTCGTGACGAGGAACTCCACGAACGCGTCCATCCATCGCGACAGGGCCTCGCCCGGCCTCGGCGACCCGGCGAGATCGGCGGCGAGTCGCGCGCACTCGTCCACCTGGTGCCGGTAGACGGCGACGACCAGCTCCGCCCGGGTGGGGAAGTGGCGGTACACGGTGCCCAGGCCCACGCCGGCCCGGCCGGCGATGTCGCGGATGGGCGCCTGGACGCCTTGCTCGACGAACACCTGCGCCGCGGCCGCGAGCAGGGACTGGCGAGTGCGCTCGGCGCCCGCCGCTCTGGAGCCGGCCGATCGGGACAAGATCTCACCTCTGGTTCGCGGAACATTGTTCCGCTAATGTGGGCGGAACGTCGTTCCGCCAAGTATGCGGCACGCGCCTTTCCCACAGAAAGTCCGCACATGTTCACTCCTGCGCAATTCCGGACGAAGACCGTCGCGATCAAGCCCATCACCGTTCCCACCGGTGACCGGGCGGTGCCCCTGCAGGTCAAGGTGACCGCACCGGCCGAGGGCCGCGGCCTTCCGGTCATCGTGTTCTCCCACGGCAACGCGTGGTCGATGGACGGCTACGAGCCG
Organism: Streptomyces sp. NPDC094143; assembly: GCF_040303825.1. NCBI lineage: Bacteria > Bacillati > Actinomycetota > Actinomycetes > Kitasatosporales > Streptomycetaceae > Streptomyces > Streptomyces sp. NPDC094143. Next base: position 13,810 of record NZ_JBEOTZ010000063.1, on the reverse strand, counting down.
CTGGTCGACCGCTGGGCCGCCGCCGGCTTCGTCGTCGTGCAGCCGACCCACCTGGACTCGCGCCGCAACGCCATAGGGTTCGACGATCCGCGCTTCGGCACCATCTGGCGCGTGCGCATCGATGACCTCCACGCGGTGCTGGACCACCTCGACGCCATCCTGGCCGAGGCAGGTGACCTGATCGACCGCGCCGACCGGACGAGCGTCGCCCTCGTCGGACACTCCTGGGGAGCCCAGACCGTCGGCACCCTGCTGGGCGCCCGCGTGTTCGACGCCCAGGGCACCGCGGGCGAGGACTTCTCCCACGGCGGAGCGAAGGCGGGCGTGCTCATCGCGGCGACCGGCACGGGCGACTCGCTCACGCCGTTCGCCGTCGGGCACTTGCCCTTCATGAGGCCGGACTACTCCACCATGACCATGCCGGCGCTCGTCATCGCGGGCGACAAGGACCAGTCGAAGATGTCCACGCGGGGACCGGACTGGTTCCTCGACGCCTTCGACCTCAGCCCCGCCCCCAAGCGCCTCCTCGTCGTCCCCGGCGGAGAGCACACCCTGGGCGGCATCGCCGGGGAGGCCGTGAGCGAGACCACCGACACGGACGCCGACCGGGTCGCCCTCGTCGCCGACGCCGTCACCGCGTACCTCCTCGACGCCCTCGACCGCGACCCCGATGCGTGGTCCCGCTTCCGTGCCGACACCGAAGCCGTCGAGAAGGCGTCCTTCCAGCACAAGGACTGACCCGGCCCAGTGCTGTCCCTTCCCGGCCCGTCGCGCGCCGCACGGCAGCGGCGGGCCGGGAGGCCTCTCGCACACACCGCGCCGGTAATGCACCGAAGCCCGGCGGCCAAAGCCAGAAGTGCACGATGAGCCACGCCCTGGTCAGCCGCTGCTCCCGTGCTCCGGAGCATCGCCCCTCAGGTTTCGCAGCCTGCCGCCCGCCTGCCAGGAGGCGATCTTCAAAACCGGAGAGAAATCAGTTCGCGATGGCGCTGGTGATTCTGTTCGTGCCCTCATGGGTCCTCGTCGTTGACGCCAAATGGACTGTCACAGAAAGTTACGCCTAGTGTTCCCCGCGTGATGACCCTTCCTCGCCACCTCACCCTGGCAAATTCGGCGTCTGCTGTGGGCTCCCCGGTTGGGGCTGCGCGGCATCATGCGGGTTCATCTGCGGCGAGCACCTGGGCCCCGGTGTAACCGGGGCCCAGGCGCCGAGTGGAAGGGGGTGGGCTACTGCTGTCGGGCGGCGAGGTCGCGCAGCAGCCGCCGGGCGCTGTCCTGGTGAATGCCTAGCTGTAGGAGGCCAGGACGTTGGTGACGCCGCTCGGTAGTCGTGCTGCGGGTGGTTGGTTTCCGAGCACGGTGTGCGGGCGGTGATAGTTGTAGTGGACAATCCAGCGGCCCAAGAGGTGGGTGCGTTGGGCTTTCGATGTCCACGTCCGGGCATAGAGGAACTCTTCGGCCAGGATGCGGTTGTATCGCTCGACTTTGCCGTTGTGGCGTGGGGTGTAGGGCGCGATGCGCTGGTGCCTGGCGCCAAGGAGGGCCCGGGTGAAGCTCTCGGCTCGATAGCAGGCGCCGTTGTCTGTCACGATCCGTTCGATGCGTGTGATCCCGTGGGCTGCCAGCCAGGTGCGGGCACGATGGAGGAAGGCGATCGCGGTGACGGCCTTCTCGTCAGGCAGTGCTTCGGTGTAGGCGAGACGGCTGTACCCGTCTATGGCCGAGTGCAGATAGACGTAGCCACCGCGCTCAGTCTTCTTTCTCCGGTTGACGGCTCTGGCCTGGGCACTGCCGCGTCCGTGTGCGCGCCAGCCTCCGCCGTCAGGGATGAGGCCTACCTTCTGCACATCGACGTGGATCATGTGGCCGGGCCGTCGGGCATGGATCTTCCGCGGCTGGCGGTTGGACTCGCCATTAGGGTCGATGAACCGGCGCCGGTTGATGCCGATCTCAGCCAAGTGCCTGCTCACGGTCCTTCGACTGATTGGTGTTCCGGCCTGGGCCAGCTCGAAGGCGATCCTGGCAGCGGACCACTTGTGGGTCCGGCACAGCTCTTCTATGAGTGCGAGGACTTCGGATGGTGTCGCGGTCGGCTGGTCGTGCGGCGTGGACGAGCGGTCTTCCAGCCCGAGTTCGCCGTGGCTCCGGTATCGATTGACCCACTTCGAAGCGCGCGCCCGGGACACCCCCATCTCGGCTGCGACATGCGCAATCGGTCTCGTCCGGCAACGCTCGACCAGCCGACGGCGTCCCTCGACGGTGAGGGGCGCGTTCCGGTGCGTCATGCAGTGGGGCCAGGCGCGGAGGGCCGCTTGGTGGTGTCCCGCCGGGAGATGGCTTCTGCCACCTCATCAAGGGCGGTGCGCAGGAAGGCACCATATGCGTCCTGACGGAGGTTGGGGGCGTGCTCTTTTGCCGCGTTGATGTGCTCGGTGGCCGCATCGAAGGACCCGAGTTGGCGGTAGTTGTCGGCCAGGTTGAGGTGGAGGGAGGGGTACAACCCGGCGATGTGCAGGCTGGCGTGGTGCTCCTGGACGCGCTGCTCGGTCACGGCGTCGGCAGCGTCCAGGGCCCGGACGTCCCAGACGAGGGCCTGGGCAGGATCTTGGTAGAGATCTGCCAGGTAGTGGGCGAGTGAGCAACGGTGCAGCGGGTCGCCTGTGACGCCGATCGCCGACCACAGGTTCAGGAGCTTCTGGCGGGCGGAAAGGGTGTTGCCCGTTCGGCCTTCGGTTACGGCCTGGCCGATGGCTTCCATGGTCGGGTCCGGACTGGCGGGTGCGGTAGGCATGACTTGTTCCCCGTTGTCGTTCTCAGGCTGAGTGGTCGAACTTGACGGGCATGGCCAGGGTGGTGAGATCGCCGCGGTCGGCGGAGCGGATGGTGACGGGACCGTCGTGTCCCCTCAGGTCGAGCATCACGTCGGGACCGATGGCTGTGCTTACGGTGGGATAGAGCGTGGTCATCTCGAAGGGGATCTGGAGGGCCTCGCCCGTCACGGTGGCGGGGAGCGGAACACCGGGGTCCTCGCCGTTCGGGGGCCGGAGGTTTACTCCGTGATCGGAGACTTGCAGCGCGACGCGTTCGCCGGGGTGTTCTTCCAGGGCGCGCAGCAGCAGCTCCTTCGAGACCGTCGCGCGGGTGCTGATCGCGCCCAGGGAGGCGAGCATCAGCCGGTGATCGGGGAAGTCCTCGGACAGCAACCGGCAGTGCCGGTCCTCCCGCTCGGGCATGCGCAGCCAGATCCCGTGGGGCACCGCTTCGATGCGGACCAGCGCACTGCGCCGGACCGTGGCGACAGCGGCCCGCAGGTCATCGCCGTCGATCGTGCCGACCCACGTCTGCTCCGCCGGCCGCGCCGGCACCAGGGTCCGGGTGGAGAGCCGGTACCGGTCGGTCACCGTCAGGGCGATCGCCTCATGACTCGCCTCAATGTGCAAGCCAGCAAGCACCGCCATCCCCGGCTCATGCGCGGTCGCGATCAAAACCTGCTCCACCGCATCCGCAAACACGGGCCCCTTCAACGTGGCGATCAGCACGCCAGGCACGTTGCCGCCGAGCGCGGACCTGATGACAGCAGCCTTCTGCCGTGCCGTCGCCGCATCATCGACGATCTTGGCAACATGCTCGTCGAGCAGCCGCGCTGCCTCGTCGGCCCCGGCGTCGAGAACCGCCTCGACCGCAGCAAGGGGCATGGCGATCTCGCGGAGCTGACGCAGCGCGGTCGCCCGTGCCACCTGGTCAGCGCCGTAGTAGCGGTAGCCCGAGACCGGGTCTATTTCGGCAGGGGGCAGCAGCCCGGAGTCGGCGTAGAACCGCAACGCGCTGGAGGTCAGACCGCTGCGCTGGGCGAAGACCCCGATCGGCATCAGCTCAGAAATTGGCACCTCGCCATCATTGAGCTTCAACCAACTCGAAGGTCAACATCGACGTGGGGCGTCACCAACGTCATGGCCAGCAACATCTAACCGCCAAAGGAGCCCAAGGTGCCGTCCGACATCACGCAGCTCACCGCCGGCCGACAGCTCACCGGGCTCCGCCGGGTGCTGGACTGCCCCGCCACGGCGACCACGCTCCGGCAAGGCCCCGCCGCCGCGCCGGGGGAGTCGCCGGAATGGCTCGCACTCCTGTGCCCCGCCCACTCCGAGGCCCTGCCCGGATGGCCGGGCACCGCCGCCGACCACGATGGACTGCGCCTGCCCTGCGGGTCCGTCCTGGACTACCGGTCGGCCGAGCAGCTGCTCCAGTCACATGCCGACCTGTGGCTGACGCCCCTGACCGGGGTGGACCCGAAGACGCATGCCGGGATCTGGCCCGACGTCCTGGACCAGGCCGACCGCCTCATGCGTGCCCGCCTGGGCGAAGACACCGCCGACGGAGACGAGAGACTGCACAGCCTGGCGATGATGCTCGGGATGGCCTCCCGCAACGCAGCTGAGGGCAACCTGTACCAGGCGACCGTTCCCGATTAGCGCACCGTGGAAAGTTGGACGCTCAATCAGTTGCGGGCTAGTAGAGGAGGTTTGTACCGCACCAGTTCTGCTGGCTGAGATGGTCGAGCATGGCCGCCTCTGCCGAACCCGGATTGCGCCGCACGCCGACGAGGACGGGCTCGATCAGGGAGGGCAGTAGCGGGCAGGCCAGTTCTTCGTAGCCTTCAGGGATGGCCGAGGCCGGGACCACAGTGACGCCCAAGCCCTGCGCTACGAGTCGCACCGCAGTGGAGATCTGTGACGCTCGGGCCACCGTGTGCGGGCTGAGGCCCGCGTTGGCGAGCAGGCGGGCGAGGTAGTCGTCGAGCAGACTGGCTCGCCGGAACCGGATCCATCCCTCTGACGCCAGGTCTTCCAGGCGCAGGGCGGCGCCGTCCGAGAGAAGCGGGTGCCCCTTCGGCAGGACGGCGACGTAGGCTTCCTCGCCCAGAGGGTGAGCGTCGAAGGTGCACCCGGCGGGGAAGCGGTGCACAAGGATCATGTCGAGGGTTCCCTGGCGGACCAGTCGTTCCATGTCCGCGGGATCGGGCTCCTCGTGGAGAGTCACCTGCAGCTTCGGGTGGCGATTGCGCAGCTGTCCCAGTACCTGGGGCAGCTGGCGTGCTCCCAGGCCCATGTGGACAGCCATGATGAGTTCGCCTACCAGTTCCCCGTCGGCGGCGCGGGCGGCCATGACGGCACGCCGGGATGCGGTCGTCGCGATCTCCGCCTCCGCCAGGAAAGCCCGCCCTGCCACCGTCACCGTCACCCCGCTCGGGGTGCGGGTGAACAGCTGCACCCCGAGGTGCTTCTCCAAGGTGGCGATCTGCTGCGACAGAGAGGGCTGAGTGACCCGCAGACGTTCTGCTGCCGCCGTCATGGATCCCTCCTCGGCGACGGCCAGGGCGTATTCGTATTGGCGCAGGTTCATTCGAAACCCAACCCTCGACATAGGGGATGTCAATGCAGAGTATACGTTGCCACTATTTGCCTCTATGCCAGGCGGGTCCTACCGTGGTGCACGCCCAGCCCAGCCACCAGGGCCGGAACGCTGCCGCCCGATCTCGGCGCGCGCCGTCAGTCATCTTTTCTTTTCGAGGAGCACACAATGGATTTCGAAGGCAAGAGCGTTCTGATTACGGGTGCGGGGTCGCGAGGAGGTATCGGCGCCGCGACGGCGCACGCGTTCGCACGCGACGGAGCGTCCGTGGTGATCACCGGCCGCAACGCTGAGCGCGGGACGGAGGTGGTGGACGACATCACCGCGGGCGGAGGAAAGGCCCGGTTCATCCTCGCTGATCTGAGTGATCTCGCCGACGTCGAGCGGCTGGCCAAGGAGGCGGGTGAAATCGACGTGCTGGTCAACAACGCGGCAAGCTACAGGGCCAGTATCAAGCCGACCCTCGACCAGGACCTCGAAGCGAACGCGGAGTCCTGGGACACCAACGTGCGCGCCACCTTCGTCCTCAGCACACGACTCGTCCGGGGGATGATCGAGCGGGGCGGCGGCAACATCGTCAACATCAGCAGTATCGCCGCCGCGATCGCCATGCCGCACATGGCGACGTATGGAGCGCAGAAGGCGGCCGTCGAATCCTTCACCCGCAGTTGGGCCGCGGAGTGGGGCCGGCACGGCATACGCGTCAACGCGGTGGCTCCCGGGAACGTGAACAGCGACAACGTGGTGAACTTCATAGGCGCCGAACAGTTCACGACCTGGTCCGAGGTCAACCCGCTCAAGCGCAACGCCACGCCCGAGGAACTCGCCGAGGTCATCGCGTTCGTGGCGAGCGAGCGCGCGAGCTTCGTCACCGGCCAGGTGATCGTGGCCGACGGTGGTCGCCTCGCCATCTGAACGACGCGGCGACCACCGCCACCGCGAAGGTTTCCGGCCGCCCGCCCGTGCGGCCGGAGACCGAACCGGCTCACGACGCCGACCACCGGCCGGGCCAACGACGCACCCGCCTCAGCCTTTCCGGGCGTGGCCCGCATCCTGAGTGCCTGTTGGTGAGCTGGGCATTGCGGATTACCCGATGGAGTTGTCGTGGTGGTGCGACAGTGAGGCCGGTTTGAGGGCCTGGTGATCTCTTGGTGGGACTGCTGACCGTCAGTGCCGAGACGATCAGTCGTGTTGAGCCTCGCGGGAGGTCGGCCGGTCCGCTCCTGCGGGAGTTTCGGCGGGTGATTCGCCTGGTCATAAGGGTGATCGCGGCCCAGAGGATGAGCGATTCCGAGTGCTGGATGAGCCGTTCGTAGGCACGCGCGTGTCGACGGGCGTGCATGACCCGGCGTGCGGGCGTTCGACGACCTAGCGCCGGGGCAGAACCACGAACCCGGAGGCGTCCTTCGGGCGGCTGACGGTCTTGATCGTCAGGTGCTGAGCTGGTCACAGGTCTGCCCGACGACGCCGGCCGCAGCCCAGCGAGCCAGGAACCCGTAACAGGTCCGCCGGGGCGCGAAGTCCTTGGCCAGGGCCCTCCACTTGCATCCGGTATCCACGACATAGCGGATCGCGTACACGATCTCCCGGCGAGGGTGCCTCTCGGGACGGCCACCCGCCTTCGTTTCGCAGACCGGGGTCGGCAGCAGTGGCTCGAACAGAATCCAAATGAAGGAGAACGTTGATGTCCCGTGAGAAGAGGATCCCCGGGCCGGACCACACCATTGAGGTCGTCGAGAACTCCAGTCTGATCCGGGTGGTCACTCGGGATGGCGGGAAGGTCGTCGCCGAGACGACCTCTGCCGTCACGCTGACCGAGGCCGGCTATCCGGCCGTTCATTACATCCCCTTGGCCGAAGTCGACCAGGCACTTCTGGAGCGGACGGACTCCCACACCTACTGCCCGTACAAGGGCGAGGCGTCCTACTACAGCCTCGTCACCCCCGAGAAGAAGATCGCGGACGCAGTGTGGTTCTACGAGGAGCCGTACGAGGCCGTGGGGGCGATCGCCGGCCGCGTCGCCTTCTACCCCGCACACGTTGAGATCACCTCCGAGGCCGTCTCCAACTGACAGCCCCGCGCGGGGGTGGAGCGGTTTCCCCCTCGACACGCCGCTCCACCCCTGCGCCCAGCCCGATACCCACCTGACCCGCACCAGATTGTGCGAGAGGAGGACAGAAATGACCGAACTGACCCTGGAAGAGGCGGAAGCGTATGTGCTCGGCGTGTGTTTCAAGACCGGCCCCCCTGAGCGGATTGGTGTGGAGACGGAGTGGCTGGTCCAGGACCGCCACAACCCGCTGCTGCCGATATCCGTCGACCGGCTGAACGCCACCCTCGCGCCGATCGAGGTGACAGATGCCCTGCCCGGGGGCAGCAGGCTCACCCGTGAGCCGGGCGGCCAGCTGGAGCTGAGTTCCCCGCCGGCCCTCTCGCTCGGCGCGTGCGTCGAGATGATGGCCGCGGATCTCGCCGTACTGCGCACGACAGTCGAGCAGGCCAATCTGGCCCTCGTCGGCCGGGGCCTTGACCCCTATCGTGAACCGCCTCGCGTGCTCGACCACCCCCGCTACCGGGCCATGGAGAGCTTTTTCGACCGCGAGGGCCCCTGGGGCCGCGACATGATGCGCCGCACCGCATCCGTACAGATCAACCTGGACTCCGGCGAGGACTCCCGCGGCATCGGCGGCTACCGCTCCCGCTGGGAACTCGCCCACCGTATCGGTCCCGTGCTCGTCGCCGCCTTCGCCAACTCCCCGATACAGGACGGGTGGCCCACCGGGTGGCTGTCCAGCCGGCAGGACGTCTGGTCCCGGATGGATGCCGGTCGTACCCGCCCGCCCCGCTACCACTCCGACCCACGTGTGGCCTGGACCCGCTATGCGCTCGACGCGCAGGTGATGTGCATACCGGGCGACCTCAACGGGGACTGGTCCGCGCCCTCCGGCTTGACCTTCCGCGCCTGGCTGCGGGGCGTACCCGAGCTGAGGCCGCCGACCCTGGCCGACCTGGACTACCACCTCAGCACTCTGTTCCCGCCGGTCAGACCGCGCGGCTGGCTGGAGTTGCGGATGACCGACGCGCAGAACGGCGACGACTGGGTCGTGCCGACTGTGCTGGCCACGACGCTTCTGAACGACACGGTGGCGGCCGATGCCGCCTACGCGGCAACCGATCCACTCTGCCCGGACTCGCAGCGGCCCGTCCCCTCCCACGACATCTGGCTGCGGGCGGCCCGCACCGGCCTCGACGACCAGGACCTCGCCAAGGCCGCCCGCGCCTGCTTTGCCGCGGCCGACAGCGCCCTCGCCGTTCCCGGCACCCCGGTGGTCCTGCGGCATGCCTTGACCGGTTTCGCCGAGCGCTATACAGAGCGCGGCCGTTCCCCCGCCCATGACCATCTGGACGCGCTCCGCCGCACCTGACCCCCGCAAAGGGCGCTGGGGTGCGTGGGTCTCTGGCGGCGCGTCGGGGCGTGGTGGGGGCCGGGTTCCGGGCCGGTGCTCAGGCCTCGGCGGGCTGGTGAACATCCTGCTCCGGCTCATACACGCTCCAACCGAGCGCACTCATTACTGACCTCGGCTCGTTAGGGTGAGCTACCTCGAAGTCCCTGACGAGCTCGGTGTGGTGACTGTATTTCGTGGTGTGTGAGATATGCGGATGGGGGCGGGCTGACGGCTGCGGGACGTCGGCGCCGGGAGTCGGTGCGGATGCAGGCGGCCGGCTGTTCGAGCAGAAGATCAAGCCGTCGGAGGTTGCGCGGCAACTGCGGGTGAGCCTGAAATCGGCCTATCAGTGGCATCAGCTGTGGCGGGCGGGTGGTCGTGAGGGTCTGGCCTCCCGCGGCCCGCGCGGGTCGCGGTGCCGTCTGTCGCCGCGTTGTCTGGAGAAGCTGGCCGGGTATCTCGAGCAGGGTCCGGCCGCGCACGGCTGGGTGGAGGGCCAGGTGTGGACCGCGGCGCGGGTGGCCACGCTGATCGGCAGGAAGTTCCACGTCTCCTACAGCGTCTCGGGTGCCACAAGGCTGATGCACCGGCTCGGCTTCAGCCCGCAAATCCCCGCACGCAGGGTCGCCGAGCGCGACGAGCAGGCCGTCACCGTGTGGAGGGAGGCGACCTGGGCGGAGGTAAAAGAGCCCGGGCGGCCTGCGGGGGCTACCTCTGTTTCGAGGACGAGGCAGGGTTCACCCGCCGGCCGCCCAAAGGACGCACCTGGGGCCGACGTGGTCACACTCCGGTCGTGACCGTCAGCGGACGACGCTCGGGACGACTGTCGGTGGCCGAGCTGATCGCCATGCGGCCGGGTTCCCGCACCCGGCTGTGCCACCGCCTGCGCACCCACCGACCGGGCAAAAGCATGCGCCGCAGTATGGGCGAGCGGGACTTCATCGCGCTGATCGACGGCGTCCACCAGCTCCTCAAGGCGCCGATCGTGCTGGTGTGGGACCGGCTGAACACCCACGTCTCCCACGCCATGCGTGAGCTGATCGCCGAGCGTGCATGGCTGACGGTGTTCCTGCTGCCCGCCTACTCGCCCGACCTCAACCCGGTCGAGTGGGCATGGGCGCACGTCAAGCGCAGCCTTGCCAACCTCGCCGTCGTCGCCCTAGACCGACTCGAGACCCTCGTACGCAACCGGCTCAAACGCCTTCAGTACCGGCCAGACACCCTCAACGGCTTCATAGCCGGCACCGGCCTGACCCTCCACGACCCAACCTCACCCTGACAAGCCGACGTCAGTAAACCAAGGTCATCATGCGGCCCATCGGGCTACAGTCCGCCCGTATGGGCATCGCTGACACCTCCATAGCTGCCGTCGCCGCCTTGTTCAGCGGCGGGGCAGCCGTCGCGGCGTGGCGCGCCTCGCGCGAGGCCAACGCCACCGCCGCCAACGTGGCGCAGATCGAACGCAACCGCTGGCACAGTGAGCTGACTCCCCGTCTCCGCATGAGGATCACGTCGAGGCATCCGGCGATGAGCAAGCTCATCGTTCAATTCGAGGGTCCGGCCGTGCTCGGGCCGCTGAGTGTGACCCTGCGTATCCGGGACGATCGCAACCGCTCGCGGGACCCTGAGCTGGCGGGTGGCGTGACTGCGGCGATGAGGGAGCGCGTGATCTGGGGGCCGTGCCGCTTCCGCCTCGGAGCTGACGGGGCGGACGACATCGGGCGGCAGGTTGCTTCCTTCACGGTCGAAGCGGATGACAAGCACCTGTTAGCCCTGGACCTCTCGCCGGCACCCGACTGGTACGAGGGGGAAGCCGGCGAGCGACGCTGGCGCGAGGAATACGAGCACGCACGTGTCCGCCTGTGGGCTGGCTGCGAGGCAGTAGGGCACAAGCCCTGGTGGCTCAGCTTCGAAGTGCCCCGCAACGGTGACTGGGTGGAGAACGGCCCGCTGCCGGGAGCCTGACACGGCGCGGCTACGCGATCATCGGCCCGAGGGTGACGTCGGCGCCGCACTTCGAGCAGGCGGCGGCGCTCGGGGCCCGCAGGATCTCCAGCGCGGCGAACACGTCCAGCTCGCCCGCCTCGGCTGGCGCTTCCAGGCAGTCCCACACGGGGACGACCGCGCCCGGGCAGCCGCCGACGTTCGTGCGCTGCACTTTCCAGCCCACCGGTCTGCGCTGTCCTCGGTGGGCGCCTTCTGCTCCAGTGGGTGCGTGGGCACCGCGTCGTAGGAGACGCCCTCAATGGGCCGGGTCTGGTCGACCGTCAGCCACGCCGCGGTATTCGCGGGGTTCCACGGTCTCCGTTTTCGAGGTCTCGGTACGACGGCAGCCCCACGAGGTAGGTCCAACCTGTCTCTGTTTGCCGCCGCTTCCACAGTCGCGCCACGACTTCCTGCTGCTCAGTCCCGAGCAGGGGGTCGGCGGGCAGCACGACCCGGACCGGCACAGGCGCGGGTTCGGCAGTGTTTTTGGAGGTAACGCTCGGAGGGGGCTTGTTGGTGTATCGCGGGCTTGTTGGCCTGGCGTGTTGTGGGTGCGTTGAGAGTGGCCGGGTGCGCGGTTCTAGCGGGCAGTTCGGGTGTGAGCTGGGGTTGTGTCGTGTGTGCTGAGTGGGACCTGGTTCGTTGTGGGTTTCGCTAGCGCGTAAAGGCTCGGTTGGTGTTTGTGCTGGTCAGCGCTGTTTTGCCTGTTCGGTGGGCGGGGGTTAGCGGTTGCGAGTGGGGCGGTCGTGTTGTTCGGCGAGGTGGTCGAGCTGTACCGCTTCGAGGGCGGCTTTGGCGATGCGTTCGGTGCCGTCGTGGATGGCGGTGACGGCTGCTTGGAGGATGAGTCTGGTGAGGGATCCGATGCGGCCGGCGGTGCGCTGGTGGAGGTAGGGGGCGTGGCGGGGGAGGGTGCCGGGTTTGTGGTGGGTGAGGTCGAGAGCGTTCTCGATATCGGTGATGACGTCGCGGAAGGGTTCGCGGGTGCCGTGGTGGGCGGGGAGGGGGCCGCAGGTGATGAGGGTGGCGCGGCCGGCGAGCTGGGCGCCGCGGGTGCCGCTGAACAGGGGTGTGTCGGTGACGTTGATGCCGGCGTAGACGAAGGTGGCGGGCAGGCGTTCGGTGAGGTCTTTGATCAGGTCGGCGGCTTGGGCGCCGGTGGTGGTGCGGGGGTTGAGGCGGTGGATCTCGTCAATGAGGACGAGTTGGACGTAGGCGGCGGTGTAGGTGTGGCAGACGGCGTCGGTGATCTGGGTCTGGGTCATGCGGGTGGTGACGGGGATGCCGAGGTAGCGGGCGAACTCGGTGATGAGGGTTTTCGCGGTGGCGCCGGGCGGGACGAGGACATACGCCACGGGTGCCGTGGCGTGGGCTGAGCCGGGCGGTGCGGGGTTTTTGCGGGTGTGGGCGAGGTGGCAGGCCCGGCCGACGTTGAGCAGGGCGGTGGTTTTTCCGGCTGCGGCGGGTCCGGTGACGATGAGGGAGGGCCGTGCGGTGGTGTGCTGGTGGCGGCCGAGGATCATCAGGGTGCGGACCTGGGTGGCGAGTTGGCTGATGGCGGGGGTGCGGATGGTGACGAACGCGGAGTGGTAGGCGAGGCGTTCGTCGGTGCTGCGGGGTGGGTCGCCGGGCTGGGGCGGTTCGGGCGGGTCGGTGGTGGCGAAGCGGTGCCAGCCCTGCCAGGTGGTCAGGGGCCAGGACGACTCTGCCGTGTTGCCGCTTCCCGTGTCGGCGGGCGCGCTGGGCGGTTGGTGCGCTGCGGGCTCGGGGCGGGTGTTCACCACTTGTCGGCTTCCTTGTGTGCGTCGTAGAGCCCGAATCCGGCGGCCGCGGCGGGGCAGGTGTCGTCGTCGAGGTCGTCGAGGTCATCGTCCGCCGCCGTCGCCCGCCACCGCGTCAACACCCCGAGCATCGAGGCCGACACGCCCGATGCATACTGGCGCGCGGCCGCCCTCCTGGAACAGATCGTCCTTCTGCGCCCGCTGCCGGCACGCAACGAGTTCTTCGCCTACGGCGTCGCCATCGCCTACATCCGAGCCTCCAGCGAAACCGTCGATGACTCGTACGAGCCGTGGCGCGACCTGATCACCGACATCCGCGCCCTGCGCCTGACCGTCTACGACATCGCCGACCGGCTGCGCTCACTGACCACGCGCTAACGCCGCTCCTGCCTCCGTCACGCCGAGTACACGGCGGCCGGGGCCAACGGCTGACGCGGTGGCTGCTGAGGCTGACGCTGTGCCGGGATGGAGTTTCACGAGGACCGGTACCCAGGTGGGCGCTCACGTGAAGCAGCAGCGCCTCCGGTCAGTCGTCTAGGGGCGGTAGTGGTCCCGCCTGGGTGGCACGTGACCGTCCACGGTGCCGGCTCTCCAGGCCGCGCGATCGCTCTGTAGCTGTGCCTGCCGTGCTTGCTCGATGAGGAGTCCGTCGACGTTCTCCGTCCTGCTGTTGTTCCGTCGCAGGAGTACCAAGATCAAAGCCAGCGCTGTCGCCACCAGCACGCCGAACAGGATGCCTAACTCGATCATGAAGGTCCCGCCCTCCGAGTGTGCGCTGCCGGTACGCAGCCGTCAGGTCGGTAATCGGCCTGCTGGCCATGCAGATGGATCCTTCCCTCAGGGGCAGACATCACGCAATGAGACCGATCGTCACAGGTCGGTCCAGGGGCGGGGTGTGCCGCCGGCCAGCGGCGTCCATACTTCCGCGGTGGGGCCGTGCTGTTCGAGGTCTTCGAGGACGGCCGCTCCGAGTGGCACCTGGCGGGCGAGCGCGGCGACCAGCGGGTGTTGGGAGGCCATCGCCTGCAGGTCGCTGATCCTGCCCTCCAGCCTGGTGCGGGAGGCGCCGGTGAGGACGAACAGCAGCCGGGGGAAGACTGGGTACCAGCGCATCCAGCCGGGCTCCGCGGCGGCGGCGGTTCTGCGCCGGCCGGCCGGCTGGGCCTCGTACTGATGCAGCCGTGC
>NZ_JBEOTZ010000062.1:0-24220 GCF_040303825.1 Streptomyces sp. NPDC094143 | reverse complement strand
ACGGTCCACACCGCCAGGCGTGACACGCGCACCCGGCGCCGCATCGCCTCCAGCCGGGCGCCTGCCGCCATCGGAGCAACGGCCTCGCTGCGCGAGACCGGCTTGCCAGGGGACATGGTCGAACTCCCAGGTCAGAACGGACGCTTACGCCCCCGACATAAGCGACCTGCCCCGACCTGACCACCGACCACGAAGCCCCGACCACGATCACGATGCGGATACGGCATCCGTGGTCACAGTGGTGGACAACCCGACCATGAGTCCGACCACGGGGCGCGGGCGTGCCGACGACGGCTTACCCGTGCGTCAGACCGGGTTCTCAGCCCTGGAGCGCGGCATGTGACCTGCAGGCGGCTGCGCACGCTGCGTGGCCCTCGTGCCGCGATGGAGCCTGTGCAGTTGGCGTACGAACCTGCGCAGTGAGACGCCCTCGGTCGGGTTGCGCAGCCTTCCCGCACACAAGCGACTGCGCGAACCCTTGCGCACTCGTCCTTCGTCCCGCGTATCGCATGCGCGCCGCGCCGACGGGGTGCGTGGCCGAACCCGACCACGCGAGCGACCACGCCGACGTGTTGACGGTGTTGCCCGATCGTGATCCGTGGTCGGGAGCGATGGCTGCCGGCTTGGTCAGGGGTGGCGGTTGGGCTGTGGGCATGGCACCCATGCGCACCTGTCGATCGTGCAGCAGCGGCGGTGGCTCCGCCTCGGCCGGCCGGATGGGCCGGTGTGCCCGGCGTAGGCGGTCATCGCCGCAGGAGCAGCGGTGAGCCGCTTCGGGGCGGGAATCCACCGCGGCGTCATGAGCACGGATCAGTTCACGCAGGTGGCCAATGCGCTTTTTCGCGATGGGCGGTTGTCGTTCAAGGCGAAGGGAATCTTCGGTTACCTCAGCACACACCGCAACGGCTGGCAGGTAACCGTCGCTGACCTGGTGCGTCTGGGCCCGGACGGACGCGAAGCGGTCCGCACCGGCCTGCAAGAGCTGGAGAGACACCGGTATCTGATCCGGGAACGTCTGCGGCGCCCCGACGGAACCCTCGGCGAGATCATCTACTACATCACCGACCGCCCCGCCACGCTGGACCTTGCATGGGCCGAGGCCAGCACGCAGGCCACCTCCCCGCCCGCCGGTCACGCTGGCGGGTGGTCGGTGGGGATCCGCCGGGGGGTGATGGCAGCCGATCAGTTCACTCAGATCGGCAACGCCTTGTTCCGCGATGGCACGTTGAGTTTCAAGGCCAAGGGGTTGTTCGGCCTGCTCTCCACCCACCGTGAGGGCTGGCGCATGACCGTCACCGATATCGCCCGCGCTGGCAGGGACGGCGAATGCGCCGTGAGAACCGGTCTGAAGGAACTGCGCAGCCACGGCTTCCTCGTGAGGGAACGCGAACGCGGCCCGCACGGCACTCTGGGCGCCGCCGCCTACGTCATCACCGACCTGCCCGCTCTGCGATTAAGCAGGTCACAGCCAGAGTCGGGTTATCCACGCGTGGATGACCCTACGTTGGTTGACCGGCCCCTTAAGAACACCAACAGAAAGAAGACCACCCAGCCGAAGACCAGACCCCTCCCTCCCGCCGCCCGCCCCGCACGATCACCCAGCCAAGCACCGCCACCGCGGACCGCGCCGGCGCCGACGGACCTCACACCCGGAGGGCGCCTGCTGCTTCAGATTGGCGCCCAGCGTCCCGAACTCCTGCTGACCGGCCGCGCACTGGCGGATCAGGGCACAGCCGTGTCCGCGATGCTGAAGGCCGGCTGGACACGCGAGCAGCTCAACCACGTCATCAGCGCCCGCCCGTTGCCGAGCCCGATCCGCACCACGCTCGGCGCGATCATCGCCGCCCGACTCCGTGCCGCACAGGCCTACCCACCACCGGCCACCGTGACCGAACACCACACCACCCCGGCCAGTGACCCGGTGGGAGCACACTCAACCACCAACGCCGCCGCACGCACCGTGTCCGAAGCACTCACTTACCGGGCCCTGGTCGAATGCGCCGGCTGCGGCGTCCCCGGCACCGCACCAGGCGAAAACCTCTGCCCGGCCTGCCTCAACTGGCCGCCCTGCCGCACCTGCCCCGGCCCCACACCCCGGCGCGCACACCCTCACAGCGACGGCCGATGCACCACCTGCGCCTCCACCTCCACCCACCCAGAGGCAAGCCCTCCCACCGGCCACCGAAGGAACGATCCACCGACCGCACTGCACGCCGCACACACCACCGCTGAAGGGAACTGACCCCATGCCCGAGTCTGAGTTCGCATTCGGCCCGGCCGCCCGCACCCGGGACGTCTACCTGCTCTTCGCCCACGAGCCGTACTACCCCGGGCCCGACACCCGCGAGATCAACACCACCGTGGTGGCCGCCGACTCGCTGCTGCACCCGCACGTACGCCAGCCCGACGGCGTGAAGATCCACGACTTACTCACCCGGGGACGCCAGCCGGGTGAGATCATCCCGCTGGCCACCCTCACCGACGAACTCGACGGGGGCGCCGACTGGCCCAGGATCGGCGACTGGGAAGGCGTCACCACCGACCTGGTCCAGCTTGTCCACACAGGCCGATGCGACGCCCTCAGCCTGGGTCTGCCCGAGATCCCCCGCGCCCTGCTCTGCACCGGGCCACACGGCCAGCTACGCGTTCACGACAGGGCAGCCGACGACCTCGTCACCTACGGCCCTGCTGAACGCGCTGCGGCATTGGACAAGGTCAGCCTGTTCCTGAACAGCATCGTCACCGAGCGGCCCTTCTGGCCTGGCGACAGCCTCCTGCCCCCACTGGGCCGACTCACCCCTGGACGCTAAACGGTGTGGCAGACACGGCAGCGATCCAATTCAGTCACGTCAACTGCGTGTAGTGCGCGTCGTGGAAGATCGCCGTTCGGGCAGCTGAGGCCAGAATGCTCTGCCCGCCCATGGGCAGCCCGAGTCGGTTCCAGTGCAAGATCACGTGGTAGCTGAGCACTTGCCTCAGCCCGCGATCGAGACTGCCTTCCTCGACGGTGCGGCCGAGCATCTGCCCTGTCCTGCGAAACGCGGTGACCCACTCTGCGAATGGTTCCAGCGGCCCGTCAGGGCGGAGCATGGCGTCGCTGTCGGCGAGGAGCCTCCGCGCGCGTTGAGGTGCTCTGAGGGGACGTCCCTGACGGCCGAGCGGTGCTCGTGCGTGATCACCATCCGTGTGGCGTTGCGCCGTGCGCGGACTTCCTGCGCTTTCGCTCTACTTGCCGAGGATCGCTTCCCGTGCGGCGCGAGACCAGATGGCTTGCTGGCGGACGGTGAAACCCATGCGGTTCCAGTGGAAGAGGACGTGTCGGGCGAGAACAGCGCGGAGCCCGAGCAGGAGGTTGTTGTTCTGCGCGGCGTTCTTGAGCGCCTGCCCTCCGCGTTCCATGCCGGTGACCCAGTCCCGGAGTGGTGAGAGCGGGCCGTCGGCGAGTAAGGGGGCGGTGTCCAGGGTGAGGAGTTGCCTCATCGTGTCCGCCAGGGCACTGACCTTCTCGGTGGGTGCGTCGGCGGGCAGCGCACGTTTGGCTTCGACCTGTCCCCACACGTCGCCTTGCTCACCCCATTCGAGCCCGGCTGCCCGCAGCAACGAGGTCAGTACGAGCAAGGAGGTGGCCTTGGCCTCCAGCAGCCTGTTTGGCTCCGCGCCAGCGGCCTGGTCATAGGCGAGGACCCCGAGGCTGTCGGCGTGGAACAGGCGGTGGGTGATGGCCATGCCGGCCGGGCCGCCGAACGCGATGGTTTCCGGCTCGTAGCGGGTGGGCCGCCACTGGCTTACCACGTGCCAGGAGACAGCGGAGTCCAGTGATCGTGCCGTCTCGGTGACCACATCCGCCATGGAGGTGTCTGGCGCCGGTTGGATGCGCAGTCGCCAGTGGGGGTGCTTGCGGATGAACCACCAGCAGCCGACAGTCTCCTGCCTCAGCTGAGGCAGGAGGTAGGCGCGGAACGCCTCGGGCGCGGTGGGGTAGTCGACGAAGCGGATGTTCGCCTGGAACCACTCCTCGGAGGAGTCGTGGAGCGCGGCGCGGCCGGCAGCGCGGTAGCGCTCGACGGCGGCAGCCAGCCGGGCGGGCGGCATCCCGGCTCGGCTGGCTGCCGCTCCGATCGGTGTGCCGCTGAGGACGGTCAGGATCATGTCTTCGGTGGGCGCGGGATCATGGTGGTGCACCGGGTGGTCTCCTCAGCTCAGCAGCAGGCAGGCGTCCCAGTCCGTGGCTGAGGAGGTGTCCGGCTCGGCGATCTGGAAGGCGAGGCTGGCCCCGGCGGTGCCCTCGAGGAATCCGGACGCCTGCGGTGTCTCGGCGGCGAGGAAGCGTTCGGGGGACTGCTGCAGCCAGTCGTTGAGTGCCTTGACGGCGTGGGGTTGGTCCGCGTCCTCGGCAACGCGCTGGACGGTGCGGATCAGGCCGCCGACGCCATGGCAGAGGCCGCGGCCGACGAGGAGGTCGAGTTGCCGGGTGTCCGCCAGGCAGTACAGGAGGGCGCGTTCGGCCATGCGCTTGCGGTCGTTGTCCGCCAGGACGATCGCGGCGAGCTGCTGGGCGCGGACGATGCCGGGCGTGCCGTAGCACCAGGACGGGGCCGCGACGTGGGAGGGGGCGGGCCCGGCCAGGCTGACCCATCGGGGCCAGCGGGTCCCGTGGTGGTCGCTTTGCCGTATGCGGTCCAGCCACCGCAGGATTCGCCGCATGGCTTCGGCGTGACCGCTCACGGTGACCCCGCGGCGTTTGGCCAGGGCGAGCAGGGCGAGGGGGCCGGTGATGCCGTGGGCGAGACCGGCGTTGGCGTGACCGCCAGGGGTCGCTGTCTTATTGCTCGCGGGGGCATGGCCGACCCACCATCCGGGCCGGGGCTGTCCGTCCGGGTCGGCTACCGGTTCGGTGAGCCGCACCAGGTACTCCAGTAAGCGCCGCAGTTCCGGGCTGTCGGGTTGTCGGCGCAGGAGAAGCGCTCCGATGCCGGTCAGGCCGCGGAACAAGTCGTACTCGGCGAAGCTCGTGTAGCGGCCCTGGTCGATGCGAGCGTGCGCGGCCGCCAGCCGGCGCCGTGTGTGCGCTGCCACGGCTGCGTCCAGGGTGTGCAGGGCCCCGGCGTAGCGGTCGCTTCCGGCCGCCGCCATGTGCAGGACGTAGGCCATGGCGGGCGCGCCGAGGAAGAGGTTGGCGTGGTCCCCGTCGATGAGCGGGCCAGAGACGGCGAGCTTGCGGTGTGCGGCGTGGAAGTCGGTGAGGCCGCGGTGTGCGCGCTCGATGTCCAGCAGGGCGGTCCCGAGCGGCCCGTGCGCGAGGGACTGCCGGGTCACGGTGTTCGTGTCGAACGAGGCGGTGGTCACCGCGGAGCTCCTTCAGCGCGGGTGGTCCAGGACAGGGCGGCTGCGCGGGCGAGGCGGCGGCACGTGGCCTCGGCGTCCGGGTCGATGCCTGCGGCCCGGTTGTGGTGCATGTGCAGCAGGGACGGCAGCACGCTGCGCGGGTCCTGCCCGGCGGCTTCGAGGGCCTGCCGGTAATCCACGAGGTGCTGACGGCGCAGGGCCCACAGGCCCGACAAGGCCTTGCTTCCGGGAACCTCACGCAGCGCGGCAGCGTCGGCGTGTGGGGCGGTGAGGCGGACGGCCAGGGCTTGCACATCCCGCGGGCAGGGTTCTCCTTCTGCCTTGAGCAGGTGGTCCTTCAGCCACGACCAGCAGGCTGCGGGCGAGCCGAGGAAGGTGGTCGCGATGTCGACCATGCTGGCGGCGGTGATGGCCGGCCGGGCGTGGTCTTTGAGGGGGAGGGTGAGTTGGGCGATGGCGGCAGCCGAGTCGGCGGCGAAGTACCGTTCGGCGGCGTCCAGCAGTGCCCCTGATCCGTAGCGGCCTGTCTCCGGCTCGTCGGTGTCCCACTGCACGCGTTGGAGCAGGCCCTCGCGGCGCAGGTCGGCGGCCCAGGCTGCGACATGTTCGGCGGCCTCGCCGAAGGTTTCCGTGGAGGGGAGGTGGAACCGCAGGCGCAGGTGGTCGTCGGGGTCCGCGTACCGGATGAACCACGCCTCCGGCGCCCCTCTCAGCTTCAACAGCAGGTGCGGCAGGTGGTTGGTCAGCACTTCCGCTGCCCGGTCGGGGTTGCCGTACAGCTTGACGTACGGCCGCGCGGTCGCGCCGGGGAGCCGGGCGGTGTCCCTGCTGTAGATGGCTGCCGGCCGGCAGCCGGGGGTGGCCATGGGCTGGTCTGAGGCGAAGGCGAGAGTGACCTCGTGCGCGCGGCCGGCCCAGCCCAGGAGGTCGTCGGCGGGGGCTTCCTGCACGACCACCGTGCCGTGGCGTCGTAGGTCGGTGCGCAGGAGGTACCGGTGGGCGGGCTCCTCCAGGTTCAGCCGGAGGAGACGGTCATCGGAGCCGAGGGCGACGGTCGCTGGGACGCCGTAGCGGATGCGCCAGGCGAACAGGCTCTTCGTCCAGTCCGGTCCGTCTGCGAGGTCGCCCTGACGTAGACGCCAGCGGGCCGGGGAAAGGATCGTGCGGCCGACGCGGACTTCAGGAAGAAACGGCAGGCGGGAGGCGGCGCCCCAGTGGAAGGGGAGCAGGGCGGCGCTGTGTGACCGGTGCAGTTCGCTGACGAACCTGGCCATGGGGTGCGTGGCGTTGCTCAACTCCACCGCGTTCATCACCGAAGGCTCGATGAGCTGTCCGGTCGAGAGCGTCACCAGGTACAGGCGCGCGGAGTCGGCTACAACGCCCAGGTCGTCGCTGTTGAGGCTGGCGTTCGGGTTGTACTCGCCCACGGGCAGGACATCGGGGACGACGGCCGGGACGCGGCTGACGTTGTACGTCGGGATCTTCAGCGGAGGCCCGGAGACCTGGGCTCGCGCAGCGCCTTCGGTGAGTGTGGGCAGTGCCGCGTAGATGGCGGCCATGCGAGCCTGGTCGGCCGGGTCCAGGGCGGTGAGGAACCGGCCCGCGGTCGTACCGGCCGCGAGGGACAGTCCCGCCACGGACAGGGTGAACCGTCCCTCGTCCAGGTCCTCAAGGGTCTGTGCGAGCACGGTGAAGCACAGCTCGACGTGGGCGGGCACCTGGGTCGGTTCTCCCACGGTGAGGGCCTGGATGTCCTCTTCGGTGAGGTCGATCTCCAGCTGCCGGTTGAGGGCAGCGTTCTGCGCGAGCGTCAGCAGATGTTCGTCGCGGGGCGTGGTGGCCAGGACCGGGCGCTTGAGGACGGTGCCGCGGTAGCCGACGGGGAAGCCGAGGCCCGTGTCGGGGTCGGTGAGGTCGCGCAGGGGCACGACGGTGCCCATGCTGTAGCGCTCCAGGAAGCGCCTGAGGTAGTCCGTCCAGGCCGGGGTGCCGTGGGGGAAAGGGGTGAGGCGTGTGAGGGCGTCCAGGGCGGCAGCGGCCTCGCGGGCGACGGCGCGGGGGAGGACGACGTCGCAGTGGGGCCGGATGTTGACTGCGAGGCTGCGCTCTGCCGTTCCGGTCAGCTCGTTCATGGCTGCGGTCGCTTGGGCCCGCAGCGGCCGTTGCTCGGCGGGGGCCGCCTGATTGTGCCGGCTGAGGGTCTGGTGGATGCTGCGGAGCGTTGCGACGGTGGGCACCGGAGCAGTGGCACCGGTGACGTCGAGTTCGGCAAGGAGGTGCCCGAGGGGGTCGGTGCTCGTCATGGGCGCGTGGAGGCTGCTTAAGAGAACGCGGTGCCGGACGAGATCGCCCACCATGGTGGTGATCTTCTCGGGCGGGGTGTCCGGGTATTCGGCCTGCACCTTGTCCACGATGTCCCCGACGGTGGTGGGGGACTGCGCGAGGGCGAGCACCTTCTCGACGGCCGGCGTGCGGCGCAGGGTCGTCTCGGTAGGCGCCTCGGGGCCCGGCTGGGGCTTGATCTGGATCCGGGAGCCACGCAGCGTGCAGGAGGGATTGACCACGACGCGCAGGCACCGGAGTACGTCCACGTCGCTTTCCAGGCGGGTGAAGATGTCGTGCAGCCATACGGCGTCGGCGGTGGCGAAGGCTCGGTGATCGGGACCGAATCGAGCGTGTGCCCTGTCGTCGATGCGCAGCGGGGCCGGGCCGGCGAAGAGGCCGAACGGCGTGGCGCGGTACTGCATCCGCAGCAGGTAGCGCGTCAGCGACGCCGTGGTGCGGATGACCTGTGAGCGGGTGGCCTTCCCGGCAAGGGCGCGGGTGACGCCGGCGGCGAGGACCGGTGCGGCGAGTTCGATGGCTCCGGCGCGGTTGTGGTCCGCCCACACTGCTTCGATCCACTGGCGGCAGGTGTCGATGTCGGCCGTGCCGTCGGCGGTTACGGGCGGCGAGGGCAGTGGGGCTTCCAGCGGAAACACCGACGTTCTGATCATGCCCGCGTCAACTGCGTGATACATCGCTCTGCCTCCTAAGTGATCAGGGGTGCCTGGGGGCGGGCCGGCTGGTTGCTCGGCCCGCCCCCAGGCGATACGTCAGCCGCCGATGCAGGTGCTGTTCGAGCAGGCGGACTGGCAGGACGAGCCGCAGCCGTCACCGGTGTCGTTCAGCAGCGCGCCGGGGACGGCCGCGGAGGTGACCGTCTCGATGCTCAGGTCGAAGTCCGACCTGCCGTCCGCCGCGTAGTCGGTCGCGGCCTTCAGCATGGTGCTGTTGTGCGGTGCCATCTCGTTCTCCTCCATAGGGAAGGGGTGGATGTGCTGTGCCCACCTGGGCGCGACGCTGTGGGCGTCACGGCCAGGAGATCGTGACCCGCGAGTGCTGCCGGTCGATGACCCGGCCCGCGGGAAGCTGGTCATCCGGCGTCCCGGCCGGGTAGACCTCGATGTGTGCGCGGTCGCCACGGTGCTCGCGGTCCCAGGTCCGCATCTCAGCGGCCAGCCGCTCGGCGACCTGCTGGCCGCGGGGTCCGTGACCCAGCGCGCCCAGTTCGAACCGGTCCGGGTGCTTGGTGCGTCGCACGGTGCGGTACGCGAAGCTGTCGCCGTCCACGAGGGTGGGCACGCCGAGCGGGGAGGCGGAGGCGACCAGGCCGCGCTCGCGGGCCGCGGGTTCGGCGGCCATGAGGGGCAGGTTGTCCAGGGCCGTCGTCAGCCACAGGTCGAGGTGCTCGTTGGACTCGTCCCCGGCGAGCATCACGCCGGACCATGCCTCGGTGCGCGGCGTGCGCAGAGCCGCTGCCAGGGCCTTGGTATCCGGTTCGGGGTGGCCGTCCAGGCGCAGGCCGACCTCTTCCCCGGGCACGTCGTGGATGAGAACGACCTGCATGCGGTTCTCGCCGGCGCCCTGCATGGGGACGAAGCCGCACAGCTCGACGCCGTCACTGATCAGCCGGTGGTCGTCTCGCACGAAGGCGATCGTGCGGGTCATGCCGCGCATGCGCAGTGGGACGACCAGGCGGCCCTCAGTGGTGAGCTGGTGCAGCCAGGAGGTGGGGATGTCGGCTGCCTGCACGGTGACGACGATCCGGTCGAAGGGCTGGTGGTCGATCGCACCGTTACCGCCGTCGTCGCAGATGATGGTGACGTTGCGGTAGCCCGTGTCCTTGATGAAGACCTTGGCGCGTTGGGCGACTTCGGGGTCGATGTCCACGGTGACGACGTTGCCGCGCTCTCCGACGAGCTCAGCGAGGTAGGCCGCGTTCACGCCCCCGGACCCGATCTCCAGGACGTTCATCCCCGGCTGGATGTCGGCCTGCTCGATCTGGATGGCCTGGATGCGGGGAGCCGACACTGAGCTGATGTGCACGCCGCTGCTGTCGGTCTTGGTGATCAGCGGCTCCTCGACGCTGTAGCACTTGGCCATCTCGACACCGGACGCGACCAGATGCCGGGGCACCTTACGGAACGCGGCGACGACCCTCGGACTGCGCAGGGCCCCCTTCTCGATAAGTTCGCGCACCATGTCGTCGCGCAGATCCTGCTCGGTGGCAGGAGCGTTCTTGTGATCGTCGTTCGTCATGCCGGGGACGGTATCCACGTGAGGTCTCCTTCTCGGCGCCCGCGCGCCGAGGGGTCGGTTGCTGATGGTGCGGAGGCCGGCGCGAGCGCCTCGCGGAAAGGGGGGCGAGAGCGCCCGCGCCGGGGTGGAAGACCGCTGAGCGGTGGCTTGAGTCCGAAGACCCTTCGCTCGCACCGCCGGGCGGTCGCTCTAGGCGGCGGGCCGGCGCGGCGCGATGACGCGCCCGTCCGGCAGCAGCTCGCCGGTGTCTTCGAAGACGATGACCCCGTTGCACAGCGCCGCCCACCCCTGGCTGAGGGCGCTCGTGATGACCTTGGCGGCCTCTCGGTCTGGAGCGTCTGCGGCGGGGCAGGGTGGGTGGTGCCGGCACATGCGGCTCGTCCTCTCGGATCGCTGTGCGAAGCTGGGCCCTCTTCGGCTGTCAAAGATCCGCGGGAGCCGAAGAGGGAGTCATGGGGGTGTGGGGGGCCAGGTATTTCTCTATCGCCTCGTCGCTGTAGCCGTAGAAGTGGCCTCGCTCGGCATCACCGTCCGGGGGATGGCCGCCCCACTCGACTACGTGGCAGGTGCCGCGGTAGGGGGACCAGCGCACGCGCAGCTCGGGGAAGCCGGGCCGGCCATCGAGCACGGCCTTAGCGGCTTGAGCGACCGTGCAGAGGTCGAAGGACATGTAGCCGCCGTGGCGGCGTCCTCCGACGGGCACGGCCAGGAGGGGGGCTCTGAACGCGCGGAGTGCGACGGCCCCCTCCAGGATGCTGGGGTCGGCGAGCCGCTTGAGGAAGTACCCGTAGTCGTACGCCTGCGCCGGTGGAAGTGCGGTAATGGTGAGTGGGGTGGTCCGGGCCGGCGTGGTCAGCACTTGCTCACACCCTGGATGATGCCCATGCTCTCCAGCCGGTCGACCAGTTCCACGGTCACCGCGCCCAGGCGGCGCAGTAGCCCAAGAGCCTGCCGGGCGCCGCCAGGCAGTTCCTCGTCTCGCAGCTCGCGCGCCAGTGCGATCAGCCGGGCCGCTTCCGGGTCGCGGTCGGCGTCGTCGCGCAGGCCGCGGTGGACGAGCTGCATGAGGGCGCCGCGGAAGCGCTGCGCCAGTTCTTCGGCGGCGTCGTGGTCGATGTGGGACGGCTGCGGATGGTCGTCATCGCCGAGAAGGCTGTCCAGGCCGCGGTAAACATGCTTCCAGTCCACCGGCTCCCACTGACGCGCGCTATCCAGTACTCGCTGCAGGCGCGCCGCATCGAAGGGCGGCGTCCAAGGCGCGGCACGCACCTGCGGATTGCTGGGCCGGGTCGGGAGAGCCGCCTTGGCTAAGGCGATGGTGCCGTTCACTGGGCCCCCTGAAGGTACCGGGTGTGCTCCGTTGGTGTCCCGGCGGGAGGCACGTGTTGCGCCAAGCCGGTGTCCGTGCCCCTCCGCTGCAGGGGGAGGGGCACGTCACATAGGTAACAGCCCAACTACCGACAGTGGACAGGTAATTCGCGGAGGGTTCCGCTGACCCACGACCGGAAATTTTTACCTTCCAGGGTGCTCGGCTTCCCTGGCCACAGCTACGTTTGGTGCATGACGGGGAACCCGCATCTTGCGGCGCGGATGGAGCACGCCGGCCTGACCCAGGACGAGTTGGCGGACCGCCTCAACAAGCGCATCGGTGAGTTGACCGGCCAGCCCGGCAAACTCACCGACCGCCACGTGCGTAACTGGCTGACCGGAAGAACCCGCTGGCCGCAAGGAAGACAACGCCTCGTTCTCGAAGAAGAATTCGGCACCAGTGCGGAGGAGCTGGGCTTCACACCTCCCGCTGGACGAGCACGAGCACCATCGGAGGACCCTGTGAGGCGTCGCAATTTCATGCTCTCCACGACCGGATCGGCCGTGGCCGCTGTACCCGGCGTCGGACAGCAGCGCCGGTCTGTGGGCATGACCGACGTAGCCCGCGCCTCTGCAAGCATGAATCAGCTCGTGGAGGCCGACGACCGGCAAGGCGGTCACACGTCCTTGGCGACCGCGGCACTCGAAGGCCGCGCCAAGGTGCTGGAGCTTCAGCAGCGGAACGCCAGCGAACGTGTGCGCCGTGCCCTGTACGCGCTCGCGGCCGAGTTCACCACCATCGCGGCCTGGTCGTACATCGACCTGCGCGATCTTGATGCGGCCCAACGGTACCTACACGAGTCGACCACGTTCGCCGGGCTGTCTCAGGACCCACCCACCGGAATGCGGGTGTGGATCAACATGGCCATGCTTGCCTACCAGCGGCAGAACGGGCACGAGCAGCTCGCAGCCGCGCAGGCCGCAGTCGCGTCTCAGGCCGCCCGCAGAGACCCTTTCTTCGGCTCGATGGGCCGTGTCCGGCTCGCCCTGGCCCACTCCTGCCTGGGGGACCCGCGGGCCGCCAAAAGGGCCCTAGGTGCCGCACAGGAGACTCTCCTGAAGGCGGTCGAGGACGAACGTCCCCGGTGGACCGCGTTCTACGGGCCGGCCGAACTCCACCATCTCGCGGCGATCATCCACAACCGCAACGGGCAGTACGCCGAGGCTGAGGCGATGGCACACCGCGCACTGGCGAAGATCCCTGCGGAGTTCCAGCGTAACCGCGCCCTTGCCACGTGCCAGCTCGCCCTTGCGCAGCTCCGGCAGGGAGAGCCGGAGCAGGCCACGAACACCGCGACCACCGTTTTCAGGATCATGGATGGCGCTCCGCTGCCTGGACGCATGCGCACCTTGATCGGAGACTTCCACCGAGACCTGTTCCGACTAGCGCCGTCAACGACGTACGCCCGGAACTGGGCAGACCGTATGCGAGATGAATGGAGTCGAGCGTGACCAGGGTGATCGACCTGCGGCATTACGGCAAGGACAACCTTCCGGACGGCTTCAAGCAGATGCTGATCGAAGTGCACGCCGACGCCTACGCTGACGCGATGGACAACGAGTTCAACCAGCGGTTCCCCTGGTTCGTCGACCATTGGTCAGGGTTGCACGGCTTCACCTGCATCGTCGCCTTCGACGGGGACGAGCCGACCGGCTTCGCGTACGGCGCTCCGCTCCAGCCGGGCCGCGAATGGTGGCGTTCCACGGCCTTCGAGCCGAACAACGGCTACACCGCGACCTACGCCGTCTCCGAGGTCATGGTGCGCCCGAAGTGGCGGAAGCAGGGTATCTCGGAGCGTCTGCACGAAGCGTTGCTGGAAGAGCGCGAAGAGGATCTTGCCGTGCTGCTGGTCGACGTGACTCACCCGAAGGTGCAAGAGCTGTACGAGACGTGGGGCTACGAGAAGGTGGGCGAGCAGCAGCCATTCGCAGACTCTCCGCTCTACGCCGTCATGGTGAAGAGGCTGCACCCGTGAACGGACCTGCCCCCTGGGTGGTGGGCGGGGCCGTCACGCGATCTCAGGTGCCTCGGCTCGGGCATTGGCGACTGTAGCGTGAGCTGCACCGCCGTACAGAGGCTCCGAGTTAGCGGGTCGTGTGGGCCAGCGCCCTGGTGCCGGTCGTAGACGGTGTCGGCGGTGTGGGAGCTGTCCGCCCATCGCCCGGCCTTGTTGCGCTTCGCGAGCGGGATCGAAGCACTGACCACGCAGGCATGACCACGGTCACGAGGTGGACAGGAAGCCTCTGATCCGTCTCGCGGTAGGGCACATCACGAGACTGACCACGGTCAGGGCGTGCCGGAGATGCCTGAGCCGGCCGCCGAGTAGTGGAGCTTGCAGCAACTGGCCGAAGGCAGCGCACAAGGTGAAACCGCTGGAGGATGGCCACGCCGTCAGAATTCACGGTCGGTTGCGCAGGCGGGTGGACGCCCAGTGGCATGCGGCTGGGGGACCAGCGGCGCGTCTTCGTCCTGCTGCGCGGCGGCAGGACCCCACCACGCCCTGCGTCGGAGGAGGCAACGCGGCAACACCACCCCCGGCGATGTCCTGGGTCGAGGTGCTGGCTGCCGGTATGACCTTTGCACTCACACGGGCGGCGCATCCAGCAAAACGCTGAAAGCGCCCCGTGCTGTGTCGATACCACTGGCGCATGGTCAAAGCTGTGCTGCGCGGCCTGGCCGCCGCCCTCGTCGTCCTGTCCGCCACCATCACCGCACCCGCCCACGCCGCAGAGACCCTGTCCCTGACGGAGGCGGTCGACCGGCTGGCGCTGGGGACGGAGTCCCGCGACGGCTACACCCGTACCAGCTTCCGGCACTGGAACGCCGGCGACGATCCCACGGACGGCTGCCACACCCGCGCCGAGGTCCTCCTCCACGAAGCGGTCGAAGCACCAGCCGTCGGTGCGAACTGCCGCCTGGAAGGCGGGCGCTGGTTCTCCTACTACGACGCCGTCACGGTGACATGGCCCTCCGGCCTGGACATCGACCACATGGTGCCCCTCGCCGAAGCCTGGGACAGCGGGGCCTCGGCCTGGAGCGCGCAGCGCCGCGAGGCCTACGCCAACGACCAGGGCCAGGAAGCCTCCCTAGTCGCGGTCACCGCCCGCTGCAATCGCTCCAAGGCCGACCAGGACCCCGCCCAGTGGTTCCCACCCGCAGCCGAAGCACACTGCCGCTACGCCGCTGAGTGGGTGGCCACCAAGCTGCGCTGGAGCCTGACAGCGGACGAGCCGGAAATCGCGGTCCTGCGGGACCTGGGGGACAGGTGTCCGCTGCAGGACGTCGCCTACGAGCCGGCGCCGTAACCTGCCGGCAGGGTCAGGGTCAGGTCGGGGCGTGGTAAGCGCATCCGGCCCGCCCTCACCGCTGGGAGCTGAGCTCTTGGCGCACGTCCAGGTAGCAGCGCAGACGCACCCCAAACTCGCCCGGAACCCGGGTCGTACGATCCGCTGGAGCGGTCGCCCAGCGCCCGGCGAGCAG
The DNA here is from genome assembly GCF_040303825.1 of Streptomyces sp. NPDC094143. NCBI lineage: Bacteria > Bacillati > Actinomycetota > Actinomycetes > Kitasatosporales > Streptomycetaceae > Streptomyces > Streptomyces sp. NPDC094143. The sequence goes on along the minus strand of NZ_JBEOTZ010000062.1, from coordinate 9,444 downwards.
TTCCTGGATGACGAACGCGGTTGCTGGTGGGTCCTTCATCATGGGGGTGGCGAGTTCGGCGCCAGGCCGGACCTTGCTGCGGGGGAGGGCATTGAGCGAGATCGGAGCACGCTCGCCTCGGCGGGAGATCGACGCGGCCGCGATCGGTCGGGCTGATGGGGCAGCCGCAATACCCCCGCGTCCGCGGCAGTGTTCCGTAGGAGGGACACCGCATGCCGATCATCGTCGAGTTCTTCCCGTTGAGGCGGAAGGTGTTCCGTGCAGTGGCAGGGGCACTGTGATCGCCGCGGTGTCCTACTTGCTGGCGCGCTGTCAGTGCTGTTTCCCCGCCCGCCACGACCAGGCGCCCACTGAGACTCCCGCCGTGCGCCTCTCTCATGGCGACGGCGTACCGCAGGGACCTGATCATGTCGGCCCCATGGCTGAGCGGAAAGCTCAGTCACCGGCATGCTCCGGCGATAATCTGCGCGGCATGGAGCTGGCTCTGACGGTGGACGAGGTGGTCGGCGGCGAAGCGGAGGCTCTGCTTCGCTGGCTGCGTGAGGAAAGCGACCTTCACGGACAGGCACGCGTGTCTTTCAGCGGAACCCAGCCCCCGCCTCCCGGCGGCATGGGCGGGTCGGCCCTGGAGATCGTGAACGTCGTGCTGTCCAACTCCATCGCTCTGGGCAGCCTGCTCACCACCCTGGTGGCGTGGCGTTCCAGCCGGCCGTCACCGCCACCGGCCGTGCGCATCGAGGTGAACGGTGTGCCCGTCACGGTGAACACCGACGACCCCGAGGCCATCCGTTTGCTCATCGACACACTGCGCGCGGCAGACGCGGACTCGGCCTCGTCACAGGAACCGGACTCGTTGCCGAGCGCGGGCGGCGACCCGTCGTCCGATACGTGACGTGGCCGACGCGCTCTCCGAAGCCGGCGCCTCCAACGTCGTCCTCATCGGCTGCCACGGCTTCACCACACTCGAAGACCTCCCCGCTGTACGGCAGAACCTGACACGCCTGCGCGAGGTGCTGACCGATGTGGGCGTGTGGGGTATCCCGGCTGACAGGGTCGAGGTGCTCGACCAGCCGCCGAGCGAGGGGCAGGTGGTGGCCGCGGTGAAGCGGGCGGCGACCGCGGCCACCGACACACTGGTCGTGTATTACGCGGGGCATGGGCTCCTGGACCCGGAGGACAGCAACGAGCTGTACCTCGCCCTGCCCGAGTCACGCACGGACGACCATCACATCGACTCGGCGATCCGCTACGACACCCTGAGGCGTTATGTCCGCTCCAGCAGCGCCAAGAGGAAGGTGGTGCTCCTCGACTGCTGCTACAGCGCCCGGGCAATGGCCGGTGCAATGGGCGGCGGTGCAGCGAACCTCGTGCACAAGGCCGACGTCGAGGGCACCTGCCTGATCGCGGCGGCCCGGGAGACGGCTCTGGCCCTGGCCGTACCGGGTGAGGACTTCACCGCCTTCACCGGTGCGCTGCTCGAGTGCCTTGAAAAAGGTGTGGACGGCTCTCAGGAACTGCTGAGCATGAGCCTGTTGTATGACGCGATGAGAAGCAGACTCAAAGCTGCCTCTCGGCCCGAGCCCCAGATGAACAGCCACAACGCGGCGGCGCAGATCTGTATCGCCCGCAACCGTGCGTACGTGTCACATCGGCCGTCCCCTCTGCCCGCACGCCGCGAACGCCCAGCGGTCGCAGACCTGCTTGCCCACGATCCGGGTTCCGACCTCGAGGCCTCGCTGGTACGGGTACTCTCCGCGACCGGCGAGGTGGTGGGCGGAGGATTCCTCGTCTCCCCCGATGTGGTCTGCACGTGCGCCTACGTCGTCCAGCGCGCACTCGGAGGGCCGGGGCATGCGGAACAAGTTCCGGACGGTTTGGTCACCATCGACTTCCCGCTGCTCGACGACCGCCCCCGCGCGCAGGCAAGCATCACCTCGTGGCACGCCGGGGAAGAGAAGAACGTCGCTCTGCTCCGGCTCGGTGCCCAGGTACCCGGCACACGGCCGGTGCCCTTGGTCGACGAGTCCGGCGTATGGGGACACTCGTGCCGCGCGTTCGGCTACCCCGCCGGTAGAGACCACGGCCAGTGGGCCGCCGGAATCCTACGCGCTCGACAGGGCTCGGGCCTCTTGCAGATGGAGGCGGACGCGTCGGGTCCGTCCATCGGCCCGGGGTACGCCGGGAGCCCGGTCTGGGACGACTCGCTGGGCGGCGTGGTGGGGATGACGGTCGCCGTGGACCGTCGCGGTCACACCGTGTACCTGTTACCGTCGTCCGACCTGGTCGACAGCCACACGCTGCGTCCACCGTGCCCGTTCCCAGGCCTCGCGCCGTTCTCCGAAACCCAAGGGGACAATTTCCACGGCCGCGAGGCGGACATCGACCTTGTGTACGCGACCGTCCGCCAACGGCCCTCTACGCTTCTCGTCGGACCGTCGGGATGTGGAAAGACCTCTCTGCTACAGGCAGCGGTCCTGCCCCTGCTGCGCGCCAACGGCTTGAGTGTCACCCTGCTGACGCCCGTTGAGCCTCTGGCAGTCGCCCTCGCCCGGGTGCTCACCCAGGGACAGGCAGGGGGCGTTGTCGAACGGCCTCCGTCGGCGGAGGAAGTGAGAGGGCTGATGAAGGCCGACAGTGACGTGAGCACCGACCTTGCCGACCGGATCCTCGGCCGGCTGGACGGCGCCGGGCACATACTGTGCATCGACCAGCTGGAGGAATTCACAAGCCAGGACTCGGAAGCCGTACGCGACTTGTTCCGCCTGGTGGACCGTCTGTCGCAAGCGAACCGCGGCCATCTCCTCAGAATCGTGGCCGCCGGACGCCCCGAGGTCCTCGACATCCTGCCCGACTCCGGGCCCCCCGAGGTTCAGTTCCTCGCTCCGCTGCACACCGATGACCTGAAGCGGGCGATCGCGGCGCCGCTGGCCCGTATGCCGACGCTGCGCTTCGAACGCGGACTGCCGGACCGCATCCTCGTCGACGTGGGCGAAGCGCCCGGACGGATGCCGCTCGTCCAGCTCGTCCTCACCGAGCTCTGGTACCGGCGTACCCCGTCGGCGCTCACTCACGATGCTTACGACTCCTGCGGCGGCGTCGGGGGCGCCTTCGCCGTACACGCGGAGGAAGCATTCCAACGGCTCTCCGAGGAGGAGCGGGAGCAAGTACGACGGCTGCTCGTGCACCTCACTCGACCCGGCGACGGCGATGTCTTCGTCTGCCGGCCGGTGCGGACCGGGAGGCTGACTCCCGAGCAAGTCGTCATTACACGAAAACTGGCAGGGGAGAGGCTCGTCGTCCTCTCCCGCTCTTCGAACGGCGTGAGACAGGACGATGAGATCGTCGAGCTGGCGCACGAGGCACTGACCAGACAGTGGCCAAGGCTCAGGGAGTGGCTCAACGAGTCTCGGGAGGCCCGGCTGTGGCACGAGGCGCTGCGCCTTCAGCGCGAGCGCTGGGAACGCCAGCAGCGCGACCCCTCACACCTGCTGAGAGGGTGGGAACTGGCCGAGGCCCAACGGAGACTGGCAGCCGACCCCGAGGACATCTCCGCCGACGAACTCGACTACATTCTCCGCAGCAGCGCCCGTAACGCTCGCCGCGCCCGCTGGTGGCGGACGGCCTTCTGGACACTTGCCGTCCTCGCGGCAGCCACAGGAGCAGCCGTCCTGCAACTGGTCATCTGACCGCTGTCGAGCCGTCGCTCGGAGGCCCTGACACAGGCGTTGGCCCCGTGGCGGTGGGTGATGGTCCGTTCGACGACCCAGCGGAGGATGCCCAGGCCGGAGCCCGGTGAGTGGAGCCACCGGTCGGGGTGGGACGCCCTCCCAGGTGCGCCGCCGCCGCGTTCAATCATAAAAAGAATGTCGCGCTAGGGCGATTCTGGGTTGCCACTCCTATCGATGAACGCAGCCAGCTCTTCCTCTACAACAGCGCCGGCAGCGATGCCGGGGCCTTCGTGAAAGCTGCATCCGGACGAATGGATGCCGCTGGCGACATCAGTACCTGTTGCTGAACATCGCGAACGGGCTACTGAGGCCGCGACGACGGGGCGAGTGCTGGCCGTCGCAGAGCTTCATGATGGAGTGGATGGTGTAGGGGTGCCTGCTTCTGCTCCCACGAGCGCATGAGGGCCCGGGGTTCTGGGAGCCGGCGGGTAAGGGCGAATGCGGTGACCATCACCTTCAGGTCGATCAAGCTGCTGGCTTCGCGGGGCCTCTGAGTGGCCCTGTTGATGGGTAGCGCCATAGCATGCACTCACGTCTGGTAAAAGGCGTCGAGCAGGCGCTCGTGGGCCGGCTTCGGCCGCAGGGCCGCGTCCCACGGCAGGGAATTCAGAGGCCAGGGGTAGTTCTCCTCCTCACTCACGTGGGGGTTGGCTTTGTGGGCACCATCACCGGCGTCCGCCCGCGTGGCTTCCGGTATGCAGAGTCATGGTTTTCACCTGGCCAGCAGCCTGGGTGAGCAAACTGCCTCCTTCACAGCTGCGGAGCCCTTGTGTCTTTCCGCCGGGTAAACATTCAGAGGGACGCCATCGCAGAAGACGCTACCCGGAGTACGGTCGGGGGATCTCGACCACTATGGGACGCAGGTGCACTGTCGCGGCCTCGGAGGCCTTCCGCGCCTGCTCGGCCAGATGCGTGCGCAGCGTACTGAGATCCAGCTTCTTCGCCTGAGTTTTACGCTTGTCCCCCACGGCGTCCCATAGATCTATCGGGTACCAGCCCACGAGGTAGATACCTGCGTCGGTCTTTGTCTCGGGCAGGTACCTGCCCGCCAGCTGGTCCTCCTGAGCAGTGGTAACGCTGGGGTTCCAGGACCCCTTGACCTCGATGACGAGTCTGACCGGTTCTTCCGAGGCGGAGTGGGGGCTGTCGCCAGGGGATGACATGGCGTCGATGAGGATGTCGGTTCGGTCCCCCGCGCCATAGGCGTCGGTGGGATGAATCAGCACTTCCCGGTTCACCGCGACGCGGTGGCCGCCCAGCCGCAGGCGAAGCTCATGTGCGAGGTATGCGCACAGGGCCGCTTCGGGCTTGGGCCGCCAGGTGTCCGGGACCGGTGCGTCCTCGCCTGTGGCGGGTTTCTTCCGGGTGCGTTTGCCAGGGGTCCTGTCCCAGAGCAGCTCACCGTGGGAAGGAATGTCCTGTGCGATCTGCTCAAGGACTTCGTCGGCGGCGGCCAGGAGATCGGTACTGGTACGGAGGACGCGCCGTGCGGGGTCATGGAGGACTTTGATGACGTCTTCCAGCCGCACCTGGTCCCAGCTAGCGGCGCTGTGCTGGGCTCTTGCGGTGACGAGAGCCGCAGTGATGGACAGTCTGTCGGGATACTCGTTGGCCAGTTTACCGAGTTCGATGACGGCTTCCGCAGTGGCCCGCCGGCTCAGTTCCCCGAGCAAGGAGTCCCGCCACCGTCTCGCCTGCTCTTGCGGGGTCACCCAGTGCGCCCCCAAGGGATTCATGTCTTCTTCGGGCGCGTACAGGTCGCTAAGCCAGTGGTACAGGTCTGCGAGTGCCGCTTCAGTGAGGGAGGTCTGGATCGGTGCGCTGATGTGATCCTGGGCGCAGGTTTCGGCCAGTCGGCGGCTGAGGCCGGGATGGGCAGCAGTAAGAGCCTGGATGCGGGGCCAGTGCGTGGCGGCGTCCGTGGCCAGGAGAGCCTGGGCGGCCGGTAGGAGGAGGTCGGCGGACTCAGGTGCTTCGCCGGGCGCGACGAGTGCGGTTTCCGCGATCTCATAGGCAACCTGGCTGCCGGCTTCCAGGAGCGAGGTGAGGAGGCTGTGCCAGGTCCGTATGGCGGCATCACGGGCTTCGCTGGTGTCGGGCACCTGCACAGGGCTGTGGTCTGAGGCGGCTAGTCCAACGGATCCTGTGCTGGTGGTCTGCAGGACCCCGAGTCGGGCGGAGAGGCCGACAGCGAGCTGCTCCAGGGCGCTGTGCAGTTGTGGTGCCCAACGCGGGTCGAGCGGGTTGAGCTGGAGAGGCTGGCTGCCGTCGGCGAGTTCTGCTCGGGCCAGTTGGTCGACGCGGCGTGCCAGTTCCTCGGGCGCGTGGGTGGCGACCATGCGCAGCAGATCCTGCCGGGTGTCTTCGGTGTAGCTGGTGGCCAGGTGCAGGTTCTCGGTGAGGAGGGCCGCGGCCCACGCCCTCCAGGCGTCAGGTGACAGGTCGGTGATGCGGTTGGCGTGGTGCAGCTCGGTAAGGAGGGCGTACCCGGCCCAGGAGCGCTTGTTGTGCAGGTTCTGCCCGAGCCAGGAGTCGGCGTGATCGTCCTCGGTGGTGAGGTAGCGCAGTGCGAGGTCGGTCAGGTCGGTGAGGTTGTCTTGGAAGGCGGCGCTTCCCGGCCAGGCCCGGATGGTGTCGGACAGCTCCTCGAAGTGGCCGGTCTGCGGGTCTACGCGCAGGCGCCACAGGAACTTCCAGAGGCTGTCGTTGTCGCCATCTCTGGCGTCGGCGAGGAGTTGTTTCTGCTCGGCGAGGAAGGCGGTCGACTCCGGCCAGGTGCTGTCCTGCCCCTGATGATTGCGGCGCCATGCCTTGGCCAGATCGCTGCCGAGGTCTACAGCCTCGTAGAGGTGGCGCATGTACGGCCAGCCGGGATGCTGATCGTCGTAGGCCAGTTCGAATGCGTCCTGGTCGCCGTGGGGGAACAAGGTGGAGGCCAGTTCGCCGTAGGCGCGCATGACCTCCTCGTTCCCGGATGCCGCGGCATGCTGTATCTGCTCCCATGCCCAGGGGAAGTCGGCTCCGTCCAGCAGCAGACGGCGGCTGGGGTGCTCGGGCGTGAAGCCCCACAGCAGAGGCGATCGGCGCTCCCATTCCCGCACGATGAGCCAGGCCGCCAGGCGAGGTTCGGTTTTGGAACGGACGGCCTCACCGATGAGTGCGTGGGCCAGGGCACGGCGCAGCTTCTGCACGTGTGGGGGCTCGTGTCCGTGCTCGTCAGGCTGCAGCGCGTCGGGCAGGCGAACGGTGTGATGGCTCTGGGACCGGGAGAAGATGATCCTGGCCAGGGTGTCCAGGTGCTGTGTCGCGTTCTGGCTGCTAAGGGTCCGGTTGACCAGGGCGTCGAGCAGTTCGGCTTCCACCCGGTGGGGTGCGAAGTCGAAGCCGTCGCCCGGCTGGTCCTCGGCGACCCCCTTGGCCAGCACTGTGGTCTCTACCAAGTTGTCTTGGGCTGTCGGTGCGGGCCGGGGCCAGGTGGAAGCGGTAGCGGCTTTCTCGGCCCAGGTGAGGACCTCCGGGAGCTGCTCGTCCGTGCACTGGTCCGGCATGGTCCTAAGGAAGTGGGCGTACATGCCGTAGGTGTGCTGGGATCGCGGGGGGCGGAGTGCTGCGAGCATGGTCGCCGCGTCCAGTTGGTCCGGCCACAACAGGCTCAGCACGGTGCCTCGGAGGCCGTCGTCGGGGTCGACCGTGTCCACGTGGGCAGGGTCGATGAGCGAGGCGAGGACCTCTTTGAGGACGGGGATGGCGCGGCCGGGGTCGCAGGCAAATGCCGCGCGTGCGGCCAGGCGGCGTTCGGTCTGGTGCCAGGTGTCGTTCTCCACCAGGTGCAGGAGCGCTGCGGCCAGCCCCGCGTGGGTGGGGCCGGCGTCCTGCGCCAGCCGGATCGCCAGCCGGATGCGCGCCCTGGTCGGCCAGTCGGCCTCCTCACCCTCGGGAGCCGCCCGGAGCACGTCGGTGAGCTGGTCTGCCAGCCGGGGGTGGTGCAGGTCCCAGCGGGTCGGCTGCCAGCTGTGGCCGCTGAGCTCGATCTGGGCGGCGCGGTCCAGGAGGCGTTCCACGGTCAGCTGCCGGATCTCATCGGAGCGCACCAGCGTGCTGTGCACTGCCAGGCTCTCGGGGTCGGCGCCGACCAGCCACCTGGTGGCTGTGGGGTTCATCGCGACCAGCCAGGCGGCGGTCTCCCGCAGCGGGATAGGGATGCTGGCGGTCCCGCGGTCGGGGGCGCCGACCAGGAACAGGTTCTTAAGCTGCCGCTGTGTGGTCTGGCGTTCGGTCAGGTGGCGGGCGGCGAGGTAGGCGGCCACGGACGAGTGCCGGAAGGAGACCCGGTTGACATCCGGCGCCGTGAACAAGGCTGTCGCCAGGGTCTCTTGGATCACCTGCGGGGTGACGTCGAAGGTGCCGGCGGTCGCCTGCTCCTGGCCGGACGCCAGCCGCTCGCCGGGCAGGTCGAAGGTACTGGCGCTGAGGCTGTGGCCGCGCCACACGCTCCGGTGGCCGGATAACAGCATCCAGGCGGCGATCCGTCCAGCCACCACCAGACGCTGTGGCGCGGTCGTGGTGACAGCGTGGCTTAGCCTGTCAGGGTCGGGATCCTCCGCGAGGTACTGCACGCCGCGGGCGAACAACTCGCGGGGCGTGCCATGCAGCCGGCCGTCGACGCGGTAGGTCATCACCAGCAGTTCCAGGGTCAGCGGGACGCAGGCCAGTGCCGCCGCACCGGCGGCCTCGGCCGCGGCCACCACCCTTTCCCCCGGCGCCCCGGCGCTGTCGACCAGCGCGACCGCTTCCTGCCGGCTCAGCGGCGCCAGATCCACGCAACGGCATGTGCCGAAAACCTCGGCCAGCACGCCCGTCGCGTCGGGTGGGTAGTCGGCCGTGCGGCAGGCCATCAGGAACCGGACCCGGCCGACATCCCGGCCACGCAACGATCTCTTCAGCCGCTTGGGCAGATGTCTCAGATAAGAGCTCTCGTCGGCCTGATCCACCACGACCGTCAGTATCCCGGCGCCACCGCCGGTGCTCCCTGCCGCAGGCAGCACCTCGAAGTGGCAGCCGAGCTCGTCCGCGTATGAGGCCTCCGTCAGGTCCCCGCCCGACACCCACACACAAGCATCCTCGCCCCCCTCCCACGCCTCCTCCAGACGAGGCAGCTCCTCGACCAGACCGGTCAGCACCGAGGTCTTCCCCGCGCCCGGCTCCCCCAGCACCACCATCGCTCCGGACGCTGCCACCACCGACGGAGACGCCAACGCCCCCTCGTCCAGCTGGCTCACCTCCGTCACCAGACCCTGGCCGTCCACCCGGAAAGCCCCGTCATCTGTAGTGAAGAGGTCCCTCTCGGAACCGCTGCCGCCCCGGACCCGGCACACCCGAGGAACCTGGAAACCGAACACACCACCCGCCATGCACCGATCTTCCCACCCTTCACCGACACTTTCCGGAGTCCCCGAAAACCTCGGCCCAAGGCGCTCTGTTGCTGCAGCTTCGGTTCCTGCGGGCGGTCTTGCCCGGAGGGCTTCCGTTGTGGGCGTGTGCGTGGTGGCCTTGGGGGAGTACCTGTTCACTGTGACCGGACCACTGACCGTGTGGGCCTGACCGCGGTCACGAAGGAGCCACTAAGACGGTGTCCTATGTGGTGATCGCTCGTTGGTCCGTTCATGGGGCGGGGTACGTGGAGTTGGATTGTTCCGGACGGCTTGTGGGAGCTCGC
>NZ_JBEOTZ010000061.1:0-26076 GCF_040303825.1 Streptomyces sp. NPDC094143 | reverse complement strand
GCGAGGATCCTGCGCTGCGCGAGGCGTGGTGGGCGGCGGCCGCCGAACTGCACGAGAGGCACGCCGCGAGGTGACGGCCGCCCGCCCCCACCCCGGCGCCCACCGACGACCGGGTCCTTGTCATCCCCGCCCACCGCCTGCCCGAGCACACCGCGAAGGAGTGAACAACCGCCATGCCCGCCGCCCACACGTCGCCGCTGCCCGGCCTGAACCGGGACTCAGAGAGAGTGCCTCATCCAGCTGGGTGAACTGGTCGCTGACACCGCAGCCACTGACCTTTCGGACACCGTCGGCTAGCGGCAGCGGCACCACACGCAGCCGAGCAGTACACGGCATCCGGCCATGCTCCCGGCCTCATCCGTTCACCGCATGGCTACGGATGCGAGTGGGTTGAGTGGCTGTTTGCGATCCCCGGTTCTGCGTAGTCTTGGGACCTGGGCTGGCCGGGTGTCCGACGGCGCTGGACAAGCCGGAGTGCGGGTCTGCGACGGCTGCTCCGGGTCCGGGTGCCGTAATTTGCCAGCGGCCCACCGCGTTCGCCGTTGGTGCCGGCCGCGGGCGCTGTCGGGGAGGCGGTGCTATCGCGTGGTCATCGAGCGCAGCTTGCCGGCGATGCCGCAAACGGTCAGGCGCAGAGCGCGGACGTCGGTAATCAGGTCACGCCACGGGTTGTAGTGTCGTCCACCGCACCCACTCGTACTCGTCGTCCGCGTCCCATCCGACGTTGCGGTCACCGATCTCCCCTCCGAACACCCTCGCGTCCGCGGGGGTGTTCCGACGCCAGCCAGCACTGGCCGGCCTACATCCGCGTCCTCCTCGCCGACACGGGGTGCTCCGATAGTGAGTTCCCAGCCCGTCGTCGGGCCCAGGTCCTCCCCGCGGCACGGGGGTGTTTCGTGCACCACGACTCCGGGGCCGTCTTCCCCTGTGCACCGCGCGCTACAGGGGAAGGTCGCTGCCCCCGACCTCGATCACGCCGAGTTGGAGCCCGACCCCGGGGTTCCGCCGGGCCGTTCAGTCGCTTCTGTCACACAGGGTGCTCCGAGGGCCGTTCGCTTGCCTTTGCCCAGTAATTCGGTTCGAGCATCTCGCCGGGCCAGGCAGGCTGTCGGATCGGGCCACGAGGCCCCATCTGTTCGAAGTACGGTGCCAAGTCGATCACGGGCGTTCCGTCTACAGCGTCGAGATCGGTGACCACCAGGTCCCGTCCCTTGACCTTGAGCAGCCGCGGGTAGCTGATCGCTAGTTGATTGGGACGCCGATGGTTGCGGTGGACGAAGGTACCGGTCGGCGGCCAGTCCGGATTCCCGCGAGGGCTGCGTGCGTGGAGCTGAACGTCTTCCGGTCGCGCCAAGTGGAAGAGCCAGGTCACCGTCAGGTGGGAAAACTCTTCGATTCCCTGCAGCGTCTCAAGGGCGTATGCCTCGTTGAGTCGGATGACCGACTCGACTCCGCCCTGGTAATCGTCCTGCACGCGGGTGTGGCCCCCGACCACCGTTGCGATCGATTCGACCTCGTACGTTGCCATCTGTACTCGTTCCTCTCTAACGGGGTCGCATGTTCAGCAGCTGCCGTCATTAGCTGCAGACCTGCCGCGTAGTCAGCTTATGGCGCGCAGCATTTCCCGTGCTCGGCGGTCCAGTTCGGCGACGTGGCGGCCTCCGCGTTGGCGGACGGGAGACAGGTCTCTCTGCATGCGGACAATGACGTCGCGGGCTCGGCCGGACTGGACGCCGGCCATGGCGTCGAGAGCTTGTGCCCAGGTGCCGCATGCTTCGTCGAGATGTCCTTGCTGGACTTGGACGGCACCGAGGTAGCCGAGGGTCACGCTGTGAGTGCGAGCGTACTGCTGCTGGCGACGGGTGGCGACGCTGCGCTGGAAGTGGATTTCCGCATCGATGGGGTTGCCCAGGTCTCGCAAAGCGCAGGCGGTCTCGTGTGCGAGGGAGGCTTCCTGGAAGAAGCTGACGCGGTCGGGAGCGTCCTGATCATCGGCGCGGGCAAGGTCCCGCTCCGCGCGGCTGATGGCGGCGATGGTGCCGGGGCGGTCGCCGTCGGCGGCCAGGGCTCGGGCGTGGACGATCGAGAGCAGGGCCTTCTCGCGCGAGCTGGCCTGGCCGTAATGGGTGCGGGTCATGGAGGCGTCGGCCAGGTCGAGGGCCCTGCGTGAGTGCCCGAGGTCGACTGCTTGGTGGGCGAGGGCGCGCAGGATGTGGCCGCCCAGTGGTCCATCTGCTGCTTCGGCCGCGATGCGTGCGGCGAGGTTGAGGTAGCGCTGGGCGGTGCGGTGCTCGGAGGCATCGAACGCCATCCAGCCAGCGAGGTAGGTCATCTCGGCCACGGCCGAGTACGTATCACGGCGGAGTCGTTCCGTTCGAAACCTGCTGCCCAAGAGCGGCACCGCTTCGTCGCGAAGATGGCCGGCTAGGGCCGAGCGCCCCGAGGCTCCACCACGCTGCTGGTCCCGCGCGGAGTAGAAGGCCGTCAGGTGGCGGACGTCGTCGATGTCGCTCTGGGTCACCAGCCGTGGGGAGACTGCTGGGCGCGATGCCGCCGCAGACGAGGCGGTCGCCCACCACGCGCTGGGGGGCAGAGCGAGGCCAGCGGCCGAGTACGCGGTGGTCGCCAGCAGCTTGCGTCGGTGCATGTCCAGATCGTCGCTTCCCAGCTCAGCCAACACGGTCAGAGGGTCGACGCTCCAGTCAGAACTACTGTCGGTCGAGCCTGTCGGCCCGTCTTCCAGCCCAAGATCAGCGAGAGTGACGCGTCGGCCGAGCCTGCGCGACAGCGCCTCACACAGGATAAGAGGCGCTTGTCCACTTGGCTTCGTGCCCTGGATCCACATGGCGATGTGCGAGCGGGAGATAGCCGTCAGCTCTCGTGCACCGCTCTCCGCGGCAACGCGAGCAACTGCGGCGGCTGCTTGGGGCTGGGACCAGCCCGCTTCACGCAGGAGCGCGGCGAGTGCGATGTTTCGCTCACGGGCCATGGACTGCCCTTCGATTCCGAAATGATCTTTGACGCCTTTGACGGCCTTGAGGGCCGCGCAGGCATACCCCCCAGCGGGGATACGCGGTTCGCTCAACGTAGCGGCCGGATCACTCACCTTGCACGCCAGCCGAGGGCAGGGCGGTGCACGGTGATTCTCGCCCAACTTGGCTCGATTTTCGCAGGAGTTGTGTCATGCCTATCTCGCTGGTCTCTCGCCGGGCGTCCTGCCCACGCAGTCATCAGAACCGACGAAACCACGTCCCTGGTGAGCCGAGTGTGCGGCGTGACCAAGCGGTGTCCGCGACGGAGACGGTGACGCTGGTGCTGGGCGAAGTCTCACCGTTGCCCGAAATTGTGGCTGATGTGGAGGGACCTCGTCCTGCGGTTTCGCGGGCACGTCAACCGGCTCGGAGCCCTGACGTCATTGCAAAATCCGCCCCCTGCGCCATGCGAGTAGCTACTCCGCTCCATACGCCAAGGCGCGATGTGCGCCGCCCTATCACTGTTCACCGGTTCTGCGACAAAGCCCTCCCCCACTGACGAGGTTTCCTCCATGCCTGACAGTGTGTTCTCGCCACGACCGGTCCCGATCGGTCACCGCAGACGGCGGCCCCCGATCGACGTGCGTACGCTGCACCGTGCCCGCCGCGCCGTGGCACTTCCCCTGCTGCTGCTTGCCGCGCTGCTGAGCGCTGCCTTCTCCTTCTGGTCGATGTCCGCGATAGGACACGGCTGGCTCCTGGCCGGCCTTGTGTGCGGATTGGCTGGTCTCGTCACGTTGGCGGCTCGCGGAGCACGCACGGTCGCAGCAGGCGTGCAGACGGCTGCGGAGGAGGCCCGGGCAGCGGCATTGGCGGCGGTCGCGGGGGCAGCGGCGGCCGTGGAGAAGTCGGTGCTGTGGTCGGCGGACGAACTCTGCCGCGGGGGACGCCCGTCGTTACCGGACCTGCAGGAGCCGCCATCGGCCAGTTTGAACGCCGAGATCAACCAGGCCATGAGTGTATTGCAGGTGCAGGCCATCACGTCGCTGGTACGCGTGCACGACGAGTCTCAGTCCGTTGTCCTTCTGGAAGTGCTGCGCCGTCTGGCCATGCGCGAACACGCACTGGTCGGCAAGGCCCTTCAGGCACTGAGCAAGCTGGAGATGCTGACCGACGACCCGGAGTTGCTGGCCAAGATCTTCGAGATCGATCACCTCGTGACGCGGATGCGTCGCCAGGTCGAGAGCACGGCGGTGCTAGGCGGGCAGTCCCTGCGCAGTGTGCGCCGGCCTGTTCCCGTCGCGACCGCGCTGCGCGGCGCTGTCTCCGAGGTCGTGCAGTATCCGCGTGTGGCCGTCGCGGCCGGGTCGGTGGGCGCCGAGGTGGGTCTGCCCGGGCATGTAGGTCCGGACCTGACGCACCTGCTGGCGGAACTGATCGAGAACGCCTGTGAGTGTTCCGACCCGGCGACGAAGGTGATGGTGCGGGCGCAGCGGGTGGCGAACGGGCTGGCGATCGAGGTCGAGGACCGGGCCATCCCCATGCATCCGCAGACACGCGCGCAGATGAACCAGCTCCTCAAAGCCCCCGACGAGGTCGATGTCAGCGGTCAAGTCCGAGCCGGCCAGCTCGGCTTGCTGGTCGCCGCGAAGATCGCCCAGTCGCACGGGCTGTCCGTGCTCCTGCAGGAGAATGTGACGGGAGGCACCACTGCCCTGGTCGTCATTCCGGCGCGGCTCCTGGTAGCGATTCCTCCCGTGGACGGTGCGGGCGCGCCGTCCAGGGACCCCCGCCCCTGCGTATCGCAGCCGCAGCAGGTTGCCGCGACTCCAGCCACCCCGAGGACGGAGCGGGCGGCGCCCCCCGGCACGGCAGGGGCGCCGGGAGCCGCAGAGGCAGGTCACTGTGCTGCGCCCGCTCTTCCCACGCGTAGACGTCAGACCGGCTCGTTCCGTTCACCGCACCAGCGGGAGCAAGCCCCAGTGAGCGCGGCGACGCCAGGGCTCGCAGCCGCCTTCCGCAAGGGCTTCCAAGCCGGGGGAACTGCTGGATCTTCTCCGCCCGCGGCGCAGCAGCCCAAGCCTTGACCCTTGCCCCTTCCCCTCTTCTGGAGCGATCTTTATGAGCACCCACCCTGAAATGAACCACGCGGCCAGTGCCCCGCCCGCCTCCCAGACGACAGCAAGCGGACAGCGGGAGCACATGGCCTGGCTGCTGCGGCAGTTCGCCTCCGACGTCACGGGCGTCACGCACGCCGTGCTGCTGTCGCGGGACGGGCTGCGGCTGCTGGACAGCGACGTCGACAAGGACTGGGCGGACGAATTGTCCGCCGCGTTCAGCGGAGTTGCCTCCCTTGCGGCCAACATCACCGGTCCCAGCCACAAGAAGCGGTCGGCCAGGCAGGTCATCATCGAGCGAGACGACTGTCTGTTCTTCGTCCAGAGCGCCGGGCGCAGCGCCGCCTTCGAAAGCCACCCCGGCAACGAACGGGGTGTGGTGGACACCGTTCTCGCTGTCATCGCCACCACGGACGCCGACGCGGGCGCCGTCGGATACGAGACGGGTCGACTGGTGGGGAAGTTCGCCCCCTACATGCATATCCCCGTCCGCGTCGGCACGGGCGCTGAAGCCCAGTGACCGCACACGGCCGCACAGCCGAAGAGTTGATGTTCGTGCGGACCTACACCGTGACGCGCGGGCGCACCAAGCCGCGGCACCTGCTTGCTCTGGACACCGTGCTGGACGCCGGACCGGGGCGGCCCGGCCCGGCGCAGGCCGAGGAATGCACGCAGATCCTCGCGCTGTGCCGAGAGCGACGGCGTTCGGTGACCGAGCTTGCGGGCCGACTCGGCCGCCCCGTCACCGTGGTGAAGATCCTCGTCTCGGACCTCTTGGACGCTGATGCCCTGGTCGTCTCCGTCACCGATGCTTACGCCGCCTCCGGCACAGACGCCGATGGACGTCCCACCACCCACCTATTGGCCGCCCTCTCCGTAGGCCTGAAGAGGAAGTGGCCCGATGCCATCGCCTATCCCCAGGCCGGGTGACCCGACTGTGGCGCTGCAGAGTCCATCGCGCCTGCAGGCCGGTGCACCGACGGTGCTGAAGATCGTGATCGCCGGGGGCTTCGGCGCGGGAAAGACCACGGCCGTGGGCTCCGTCAGTGAGATCACGCCGCTGAGTACGGAGGAGTACCTGACCGAAGCGAGCGCAGGCGTGGACAGTCTGGCGGGCATCGAGTCCAAGAGCACCACGACGGTCGCCTTCGACTTCGGCCGGCTCAGCCTGCCCGACGCGCCCGTACCGCTGGAGCTGTTCCTGTTCGGCACGCCCGGCCAGGACCGGTTCGTCGACCTCTGGTACGACCTCTCTCAGGGAGCCGTCGGCGCGGTCGTCCTGGTCGATACCCGCCGCCTTGGGAGCAGTTTCACCCCCGTCAGCTTCTTCGAAGACATCGGCCTGCCCTTCATCGTCGCCATCAACCAGTTCGACGGAGCGCACCGCTACCACCCCGAGCAGGTCCGCACCGCCCTCGAACTGTCCAACTCCGTACCGGTGGTCACGTGTGACGCCCGGGACCCTAACCACGTCGCAGGTGTCCTGCTGACCCTCGTCGACCACGCGGTGACGAACACTTCCGCCAGGCGCGTTCGCCACAAGCCCCCTACCACCCTCCAGGACGCCTGATGTCACAGCACTTCAACGACCCCTATCTCACTCCGTCGCCCACCCCACCCACGCTGCCCCTGCCGCGCCGCTACCTGCGGGGCGCCGCCCGCGGGCCGTCCGCCCCGGCCAACACCACCGTCACCGGCCTCCAATCCCAGCAAGCAACCGCGCTGGCGCAGCGGTATGAGCTGTTGAAGCACCTGGGCGTTCCCACCGCGGCGAGCGAGGCCTTCGACGAGCTGGCCCGCGACATGGCCACGCAGGCGGGGTTCCTGTACGGGTTTGTCAATCTCTTTCTTGAGGAGCAGACCTTCGTCGGTCTGCATCAACCCCCGGTGGACAGCGGGTACGTCATCGTCGGCCGCACCATGAGCCGCGACCACGGATGGTGCCCGGAGGTCATGGCACGCAAGAAAGCCCTCCCGCTGCACGACGTGCACGCTTCCCCTCGCTTCAGCGGCAACCATGTGGTCGACGCGGTCGGGATCCGTTCCTACTTCGGTGCCCCGCTCATCCACGACAGCGGCACCGTGCTCGGCACGGTGTGCGTGATCGACCCCGAGAAGCGGTCCCTGGACGAGGCGCGACGGCTCAGGGACATCGTCATCAACGCCGGCGCGCAGGTGATGGAACACATCGCTCACGCTCCGGCCCGCTAGCCATTCCGCCACCCCCACCCGGGAGCCGCAGGCGATCCCCGGCCGCTCCGCGTTGCGACCTCCACCCAGGGAGAGGGAGACCATGTCCGCCACACCCAGCACACCGCCACCGGCGCTGCGTCCCTACCTCACCGCCCGCCACCACCTGCTGTGGGACGAAGCGGACGCCTTCGCAGCCGAGTACGTCGCGCCGCGCGTCGCCCGTATGGAGGCCGCTCCGGGCAGGGTGGAGCACAAGGTCGCCGACCTGATGGCCGCACGGCGCTGGTTCGCCGTCACCGTCCCGTCCGCCTTCGGCGGGCTGGGAGCCGGACACGTGGCCAAGTCGATCCTGGTCCACCGCATTGCGCGGGTCTCTGCCGCTGCCGCGGCCATCTTGATCCCTGTCGGCGCCCTACTGCACTTCGCCACCCATGAACAGAAGTGCCGCTGGTTGCCCAGGGTGGCGGACGGTTCCCTGCTGTTGTCGATCGCCGTGACCGAACCGCTCGCCGGCGGACACATCGGCGGCATCCAGACCGTCGCCGAACGCGCAG
The DNA here is from genome assembly GCF_040303825.1 of Streptomyces sp. NPDC094143. Classification (NCBI taxonomy): domain Bacteria; kingdom Bacillati; phylum Actinomycetota; class Actinomycetes; order Kitasatosporales; family Streptomycetaceae; genus Streptomyces; species Streptomyces sp. NPDC094143. The sequence continues at coordinate 18,240 of NZ_JBEOTZ010000061.1, read as the reverse complement.
GCGGCGAGTGGATAATCACCGGCAGCAAAATGCATATCGGCAACAGCCATCTCGCGGGCGCCCACCTCGTCGTTGCCCGCACCGCCGAAGCGGGCGTGAGCGCCTCTCAGGCCCTGACCGCGTTCATGGTCGAATCCGACCGTCCCGGGCTCTCCGTCCCCGACCACCGTCCGGGCCTTGGCCTGCACGGTTTTGGCGCCGGCCGCCTCGACCTCGACCACGTCCGCGTTCCAAAGGACCACGTGGTCGGCGAGATCGGCCAAGGGCTGAGCGTGGCCCTGAGCAGCAGCATCCTCTACGGCCGCCCCAACCTGGCCGCCGTCAGCCTCGGCATTCACGAGGCGATCGTCGCCACCACCACCGCCCGTCTCAAGACCCGTCCCCGCTACCGAGGCACCCTGTCCGACCTGCCCGTACTGCGCGACCGCATCGGCGACATGGAAGCCCGCCTGCGCGCCGCCCGGATACTCGCCTACCAGTGCGTGCACCTGCTCGACCAGGGCCTGCCCTGCGACGCCGACCTGATCAACGCCAAGTACCTCGGCCACCAGTGGGCCGCCCAGTCGGCCCAGGACGCCATGGAACTGCACGGCGCCCACGCCCTCGACCACGACTGCGGCCTCCAGCGCCTGTGGCGCGACATCCAGCACACCTACCCACCGGCCGGAACCGGCGAAGTCCAGCGCATCCGCCTGGCCGACGCCGCCTTCGGCGAGGACCACATCCAGTGGTCCGAACGCCTCGCCGCCGAAGCCACCCGGGCACGCCCCGACCCCACGGCCGCATAAGCCCCCGTGCGCGGCGCCCGCGGATCCACAGACCGCCGCGCACGGGCCCGTGCCGCCGGCCCCCATCACCCCCGCGGGGACCGGCGGCACCCCTCCCCATGCCCATCCACTCAGCGGAGAAGGAGACACCGTGACCCCGTCCGTGACGACCAGCGCACCGATCACTCCCTTGACGCCGACCCTTCAGCGCCTCGCCCAGCACCTCGCCGACGGCCTCACACCCTCGGAGGTCGCCACACGCACCGGACTGTCGGCCGTGACCGTCCGCCAGTACGTGCGTTACATCCGGGAAAGCCTCCACTGCCCGCCCCGCTGCAAGCGCCCGGTGATCGTGCACCGCCTGTTCAGCGAGCAGCAGGTCGCCCCGCCCACGGTGGACAGGCCGGCGCCGGAACTGAGCTCGGACCAGCTGCTGCTCCTTCGAGCCGTCGCCGGGCACAGCGACGCCCGCGACATCGCCCTCGCCGCCCAACTCGCCCCGGCCGACCTGCGCGCCGCGCTCGCCCAGCTCCTCGCCGACACGGGCGCACAGGACACCACCCAGCTGGTGATTCTGGCCCATGGCTGGAACCTGCTGACGGCCGAGCAGGCCCAGCCGGCCCGGGGCGGAGCCAGCCGGTGAGCAGGCCCCCCACTCCCGTAGCCCGCGGGGAGCAACAGCCTGCGGCGTCATTCGCCCCGGCGCCCCTGGCCGCCGCATACGAGATGCGCACGTTACACACGGACGCCGAACGTGAGGAGGCAGCCGCCCTCGTGCAGGACCGGCAGCGCTGGCTCGCACTGCGCGGTCTCCCGGTATCCGCCCGGGCCGACATCCCGGCCCTCTTCCGCGACCCGCGGACGCGGCCGGCCGGGCTGTTCGAGGACGGGAAGCTGCTCGCCTGCATGATCCCCAAGCGCGAGCCCAACCTCGGATGGGGCAAGAGCCCCTGCCTCTTCCTCGGCGGTGTCCACACCCTGCCCGACCAGCCCGACGACGTCACCCGGCTGATCACCCTGTGGGCATCCGACTTCGCCGCCCGGCTCGGCCTCCCCCTCGTACGGGCCGAGGCACTGGCCAGCCACACCCTCGACGCCGAACCCATCGCCGCCCTCCTGCGTCGGCTCACCAACATGGGCTGGGAGGTACAGGGATCCGGCCCAGGACAAGAAGGGGACCGAGTCGCCCGCCTCGAGATCCCCGCCGAGCGTCGGTCCGGGCTAAGCGCACTGATCGGCTGCCGCGTCCACGAGCCACAGGCCGCCACCCCGGAAGAACGGGGCAGCACGTGATGACCGCTCAATCCCAACGGCCCGACCTCGCCCGCGAGCTGATCGCCCGCGCCCAGGCCTCGGCCACGCACCGGGCCCAACGAGTGCGCAACCAGCTCGACGCCGTCCAACTCGGCCAGAGCCGTCACGCCGATCACGCCAACACCAAGGTGCTGCGCCGCATCCTGGCCGAACACAACTGGCCCGGCCACAGCCTCGTCGGCCCGGCCGCCGCTCGCGCCGCCTGGAGCATCGCCCTGCACAGCGACGACGAACCCGACTTCCAGCGCGCCGCCGCCACCCTGCTGCAACGCGCGGTCCACGCCGGCGACGCGCTCATCCAGCACTGGGCGCACCTGCACGACCGCGCCCTCATCACCAGCGGGCACGAACAGAATTACGGAACCCAGCTCCACCTGCGAGCAGACGGCATCGAACTGTGCCCGCTGCGCGCACCGGAGTCACTGGACGAGCGAAGAGCCGGCGTCGGGCTGCCGCCCATCGCGGTCGCTCTCAACACGGTGCGTCGCAGGTACACCTCGGTGCCGCATGTCGAAAGCCTCCTGGCTGACGCGTTCCCGGAAGCCGCATGAACGAAGCCGCTGCCTGCTCACCATCCGAATACTCCTCCGCGCCCTCACTCCAGTCGAAGGACCGTTCACGTATGAAGCTCACCACCGCCGTCATCGCTGCCGGTGTCGCCGTGTCCCTCACCACCGCCGTGGTCGCAACCGCCCGGCTCAGGCAGGACGCGCGGCACCAGGCCGAGCGCAACGATGCAGTCCTCACACAGAACCAGCTCGGCTGGCTGGCGCACATGTCCACCAATCCCGACATCGCCAAGCTCTGGACGCCCCAAGACATGGACGTCAACGAGTACATGCAGCTGCTGAAGGCCAACCAGCTCATCTGCATGCTCAGCCTGCGCGACCGCCTCGGCTTCGTCCCTGCCGGCCATCTGCCGTGGTACGCCGCCCAGCTGATGGACAGCAACGTCTGCCGGCGCTACTGGGCCCGCTTCGGCGACCTCCGCGCCCAGGAGGCCGAGGGCGACGAGCGCGCCGAGCACTTCACCCGAGTGCTGGCCCAGGCCGCGAAGAACCACCCGCAGGCGCAGCCCACAGCAGTCTGACGGCGTATCTCGGTCCCCTCACCTCTCGGACTCCGTGTCCGTCCCCAACTCCTCTGCCGGACAGCAGCTTCCGTGTCTGGAGACGTAGCCCGAGGAGGGCCGACCGGCGCAGGCACACAGCTGCCGCCCACCGGGCAGGCCCGGCCGTACAGCAACACCCCGAATCGAAGTGTTCCATCCGGCCGATGCGGAGGGTTCCCGTGACTCCCAGGGTGATCGACCAGCGCGTGAGGGCCGCCTCGGCCTCCTGCGCGCAGGACCCGTTCGACCTCGACATCAGCGTCATCGATCCGGGTGGCACGGTCGGGGCGAGTAGCGCCTCCGACGACGGCTGTGGCTCAACCTGCGGCAGCGTCTGCATCTCCAGCGGCTCCTGACCACACCAGACCACCGGCACGACACCCATGTCGTGCCGGCGCCGCCAACGCGGCACGTCCCGCGCGGCTCAAACGGAGCCGCGCACGACAACGGAGGAATCAGCACATGGAGCACGACGACTTCGACCTCGACATCAGCGTCCTGGAGTCCGGCGACGGACAGGCCACGCTGATCAACCTCACCGACGACGGCTGCGGGAGCACCTGCTCCAGCCCGTGCGCCACCAACGTGGCCTGACCATCTTCCACCGCACGACCAGTAGGGAGAAACTGCATGACGCGAACACGATCAAGGGCCAGGCGCCGTCCCCGGCCGCCACGGTGGGCGGTGACGCGCTTGACCTGGACATCAGCGTCCTGGAGTCCGGCGACGGTTCCGCCACGGTGATCAACCTCACCGACGACGGCTGCAAGCCGATCTGCAACGGGTCCTGCGCCACCAACGCGGCCTGACCCCGGCGCACTGATCTGCCAGCCCGCGCGCCATGCGCCGCGCGGGCTGGCACCCCAACACGACACCATCCGGGAGGGTGTATGGATTCCAGCAAGGACGGCCCTCTGTACCGGTGTGCGGACGCTGCGCTGGTGCGCACCGCCCGTTACACGAAGCTGCCACCACTTCCCGCATGGCCGGACCTCACCGACGACACCCCCGGCCGTCAGGTGCGGTGGCAGACATGGCTGCGCGACGTCTGGGCGCTGTCCGAGGCCGCCGACTCCATCGAGCAGGCCAGCCCCCTGCTCGCGCAACAGGTAAAGACCCTGTGCTCAGCGGCCAGCCCCGAGGCCCGTCAGCTCCGCCGCGCAATGGTGTCGGTCATGCGGTACCTGCTGCGAATGACAGGCCGAGCGACCCCGAACGGCCTGTTCGCCGGCATCGCGCCCGCCTCGTTCAAAAAACGACTGGGATGGTCCTGGGGTGAGCGGCACCGACCCGTCATCCGTGCCGATGGCGACTGGATCGCAGACCTGATCACCCGCCTAGAAGCAAACCCTGAACTCCTGCGGCACCTGCATGTGATGGCCAACAACACCATTTTCGTACGGGGCGATCGGCTGATCGTGCCCTACCCGCCCAGCTCACACCGCACCGAACGCAGCCCGGCGGCCGAAGTGTCCCTCCGGCACACCGACGCCGTACGTGTCGCCATCGACGCCGCTGCCTCGCCCGTCCCCGTCCATGCGGTCGTCGAACTGATGAGGACCGAGTACCCCGACGTTCCCGCTGACCGGGTGGAAGGGCTCATCAGCAGCCTGGTCGAACGCGGTGCGCTCATCACTAGCCTGCACGCGCCCTCTGCCACCACCGATGCCCTAGACCACCTGGTCGAGCAGGCGGAAGCAGCCGCCACGCCGTCGGCCGCGGACCTCGTGGCCGACCTGCGGGCGGTCCGCGACGCCATCGCCCGGCACAACCAGGTCCACGCCCCGGTGGACGGCCAGCGCCTGCGTACCGCCTTACGTCAGAAGATGACCGCCATGAGCACCGTCAAAACCCAGCCGCTCACGCTGGACCTGCGCATGGACTGCTCCCTCACTCTGCCCCCACAGGTTGCCCGCGAGGCGGAGCAGGCCGTCACAGTGCTGGCCCGGCTGACTGCGTACCCCTTCGGCACTCCGGCGTGGAAGGACTTCCACAACCGGTTCTTCGAGCGATACGGCATCAACTCGCTCGTCCCGGTCCGGGACCTGGTGGACCCGGACGTCAGCCTCGGGTTCCCGGCTGGATACCGCGACGCGGAACCTGAACAGCGTGAGGCCCTGACCACCCGTGAACAGCGGCTGCTCTCCCTCGCCCAAGCGGCCGTCCTCGACGGCCGCGACGAAATCAGCCTGGACGAGGACCTGATCCGTACGCTGACGGTCGGAGACCGAGACGCGCCGCAGGTGCCAGCCCACACGGAATTGCGCTTCCAGATCCGCGCGGCATCACGAGAGGCCCTGGAGGGAGGGGATTTCGCCCTCCACGGCATCGCCCCATCTCGCGGGATCGGTACCACGATCGGGAGAAGTCTGGGACTGCTCACACCAGTTGATCAAGCCAGCATAGGCGCCTTGCTGGAGGAGCTGCCGGTCAACACGCCCGGCTCGATTCCCACGCAGGTCTCCTTCGCTCCACTCGACCGGGGCGACACCAACGTCACCCGGGTCGCTGAACTCCTGCCAGCCGTCATCAGCCTCGCGGAGCACCGTGAGGTGGATGCGCGCACGATCCCGCTCGACGACCTCGCCGTGGGCTGCGACCACCGCAGGCTCTACCTCGTCTCCCTCTCCCGCGCGTGCCTGCTGGACCCCATGACGCTGCACGCGCTGGACCTGCGCGGCCACACACCGCCGCTCGCGCGCTTCCTCACCGAGATCAGCCGCTCCCAGACCGCTGTCCTGACCGTGTTCCCTTGGGCGTCCGCGGCAGCCCTGCCGTACCTTCCGCGCGTGCGTTACGGCCGCGTGATCCTCTCTCCGGCGCGGTGGCAATTGGACCGGTTGGAACTGCCCGACCGCCGCGCCTCCTGGGAGGAGTGGCACAAGGCGGCCGACGGGTGGCGCGCACGCCGCCGAATTCCTGACCACGTCACACTCGCCGAAGGCGACCAGTGCCTGCCGCTGGACCTCTGCGAACGCGCGCACCTCGCGTTACTGCGCGCCCACCTGGACACCCACGAATCGGCGATCTTGACGGAAGCGGAATCCGACGGAGGCTGGTTCGACGGACGGGCCCACGAGATCATCGCCCCGATGACGGCCGTCCGCCCGCCTAACTGGCCGACCGTCCCGCCCATCACCGCCGACCGGCTCGTCACCCGTGACCACGGGCACCTTCCCGGCGCCGCCTCCTGGCTGCTGGTCAAGTTGTACGGGCACATCGAACGGCAGCCCGAAATCCTTGCCGACCACCTTCCCGCGCTGCTCGGCCAGTGGGGCGCGCCGCCTACCTGGTGGTATATGCGCTACCGCGACCCTCGCTGGCACCTGCGGCTGCGCATCGCGCTCCCCCGCAAGCAGGACTTCGCGGTCACCGCGAAGCGCGTGAGTGCCTGGGCAAACGGACTGCGCCGTACCGGGCTCCTCACCGACATGCAGTTCGCGACCTCCTACCCGGAGACCGGCCGGTGGGGCCCCGGGCCGCTGATGAGCCTGGCCGAGGACGTCTTCGCCGCTGACTCCCGAGCCCTGGCTGTCCAGTTCGCCCAGAGCCCCCGCCCGCACCGGCAGGTCCTAACCGCCGCGAACTTCGTTTCCCTCGCCGCCGCCTTCACCGGCAGCACCGCGGCCGGCATGGACTGGCTGATCGCCCACGGCCGGATCACCGACCCGCGCCCGATGGACCGCGCCGTGCGTGGTCAGGCGGTGCGCCTGGCCGATCCGGCCGACGGCTGGGCGGCTCTGCGCGCGGTCCCCGGCGGGGCGGCCATTGCCAGCGCCTGGAGCGAGCGCGACATAGCCCTGGCCCGCTACCGGCAGGAGCTGGACGCGTCCGGTGGTGGCATCGACCCGGACCTCGTTCTCAACTCGCTGCTGCACGCCCACCACATCCGCGCCGCCGGCATCGACAAGGACGACGAGCGGATGTGCGTACGGCTGGCCCACGCCGCCGCAATGGCCTGGACTCACCGAGGAGATCATCATGAACCTGCGTGAAAGCGCACGGGCCGCCGCCGACACGATCACCGAGCAGCTCGCCTCGCCGCAGGAAGTACGAGGGCTGCATCACCGTCAAGGCTGGTGGCCGCAGTCGCTCGCGCACGGCGCGGTCGGTGTCGCGCTACTGCACATCGAGCGAGCCCGCACCGAGCTGGGGCCGTGGCAGCGCGCCCACGACTGGCTCGCCTGCGCCGCAGCCGAACCCGCCGTCGTCGGCCCGAACAGCCACCTCCACTACGGGGCGCCCGCGCTCGCCTTCGCCCTGCACGCCGCCGCCGACCGCCCCGGACGCTACGCCCGCGCTTTGGACACCCTCGACCGGTACGTCACAGCGGCGATCCGGGACCAGCTCGCCGACGCCCACACCCGCATGGACCGCGGCGAGATGCCCGCGCTGGCGGAGTTCGACGCGATTCGCGGCCTGAGCGGGATGGGCGGGCTCCTGCTGCACCGCGACATTCACACCGACGTCCTCCGCGGGATTCTGTCCTACCTGGTCCGGCTGACCGAGCCGGTCAAGCACGACGGGGAACTCCTGCCCGGCTGGTGGAGCCACCTCGACCCCTCCGGCACGATCTCCCCGGAGTATCCGGAAGGACACGCCAACAACGGCGTCGCCCACGGCATCGGCGGCCCCCTCGCCGTGCTCTCCCTCGCGGCCCGCCGCGAAGTCACCGTCGACGGCCACCTCGACGCCATCACGCGCATCCTGGCCTGGCTCGACCACTGGCAGCAGGACGGTCCCGCCGGCCCGTGGTGGCCGTACTGGATCACCCGCGAACAGCTGCGCTCCGGCACAACCGGCCCCGGACCCTCCCGGCCATCCTGGTGCTACGGGACCGCAGGACTCGCCCGCGCCCAGCAACTCGCCGCCCTGGCCCTCAACGACCCCACGCGCCAACTCGCAGCCGAACGCGCTCTCCTGCGCGCCATGACCGACCCCGGCCAACTCGGCGCCACCATGGACCTCTCCCTGTGCCACGGCTTCGCCGGCCTGGCGCACATCACGCAACTCGCTGCCGCCGACGCCCTCACCCCCGAACTCACCGAATGCCTGCCCCGGCTCCTGGCCCCCATCACCGACACCGCGCCCGGCACCCTGGCGGACTCCCTGATCAACCCGCCCAGCGGCGGCGACATCGGACTCCTCGAAGGTGCCGCAGGCACCGCCCTCGCCCTGAACGCCTTCCACACCGCAACGCCGCCCGCGTCCGGGTGGGACACCTGCTTCCTAACCAACTAAACGAAGAGAAGAGGGAACATGGCAGAGGACGAATGGCCGCAACGCCTCATCCGGTTCACCGACTGGAGCCGCGCGGAGGCCACCGCCGTGGAGCATCTGCTCCCGGTGCTGACCGCCCAGGAGTCGGAACTGGCCCAGTGGTCCTTCCTGCGGAAGTACCCCTGGTGGCGGTTGCGCTACCGAGCCGCGGGCCCAGACTCGGCGAAGGTCCTGGACGCTGCCCTGGACGAGCTGGTCGACGCCGGCGTCCTCGCTTCCTGGACGCGGGGCATCTACGAACCAGAAGAGAAGGCCTTCGGCGGTCCGGCGGGCATGAAGATCGCGCACACCCTGTTCCACTACGACAGCCGTCACCTGCTAGAGGAGGCGGCCCGCCAGCAGGCAGCCAGCAGCCCCCAGCTCGGCCGCCGCGAACTGGCGGTCCTCCTGCTCAGCGTGGCGATGCGAGCGGCGGGACTCGACTGGTACGAGCAGGGCGACGTCTGGGCGAAGATCGCGGCCGAACGCCCCGGCGACGAGGTCCGCACTCCGCAACGGCACCGGGCCGCTGTCCACCGGTTGATGACCGTCGACGTCAGCACCACCAGCCGCAGCGTCACCCAGGGCCGACTCGCGCCGCTGGCCGAGTGGATAGCCACGTTCGAGTGGTTCGGCCAGCAGCTCGCCGACCTCAACCGCCAGGGCCGCCTGGAACGAGGGCTGCGGGCCGTGATCGCCCACCACGGCATCTTCCACTTCAACCGTCTGGGCCTCCCCGCGGAGGACCAGAACACCTTGTCCACACTCGCGAAAGAGGTAGTCATGGGAACGAGCAACAACGCCGCGTCCACCCGAGCCGAGGGGACGCCGAGCACTACGGTCAACGGGGTGAACAGTGACACCATCGAAGCCCCTTCCGCCGACCGTCTGCGCTCCCAGTTGATCGACCATCTGGTCGAAACGGGATGCGTGCGCACGCCCCGGGTGGAGGAGGCCATGCGGGCCGTACCCCGCCACCTCTTCGTCCCGAACGCCTCCCTGGCAATGGCGTACGGCAACGCCCCCGTCGACACGAAGTTCGACGGATCCGGCCGCTCCATCAGCTGCGCCTCCCAACCCGACATCGTCGCCACGATGCTGGAACAGCTCGACGTCCAGCCCGGCCAGAAGATCCTGGAGCTGGGGGCGGGCACCGGCTTCAACGCCGGACTCCTCGGCTACCTCGTCGGCGAGACGGGACATGTCACTACGATCGACGTGGACGAGGACATCGTGGACGGAGCGCGCCGCGGACTGGTCGCCGCCGACATCCACAACGTAGAAGTGATCCTCGGAGACGGAGCCCTGGGCCACGCCCCCAATGCGCCATACGACCGGATCGAAGCCACAGTCGGTGCCCACGGCGTTCCGCACGCCTGGCTCGACCAGCTCGCCCCCGGCGGACGGCTCCTCACCCCTCTGCGCCTGCGCGGCAGCGTCTCCCGCTCGATCGCCTTCGAGAACCAGGACGGATCCTGGCGCAGCGTCGACAGCCAGATGAACACGTTCATGCCGCTGCGCAGGGGCATCGCCGACGACCCGCGCGTCTTCGTTCCCCTGGACCCCGACAACACCGTCACCCTCGTCACCAACGGAGACCAGACAGTCGACGCGGACGCCCTGAGCGACATCTTCCGCCAGCCGCGCGCCGAGGTGTGGACGGACGTCACCTTCCGGGGCCCGGAGTCGGCTGAGTACCTGGAGCTGTGGCTCGCCTGCGCCATGCCGAACGGCCTGAGCCGGATGCCCACCAAGGCCGAGGCCATCGAGAAGGGACTGGTCAGCGCACCCTACCCGTCCTCGACCGCGGTCTTCGAGGGCAGCACGCTCACCTACCTCACGCGGCGCCCGTACGCGAAGAAGGCCCCCGACGGCGCCACCCTGTACGAGTTCGGCGTCATCGGCCACGGCCCCGACGCCCTCGCCTCGGACGTCGCGGACCAGATCCGCACCTGGGACCAGGACTTCCGGGCGCTCGACGTCGGGTTCGAGATCCAGCCGCTCAACGCGGCCCCGCTCACGCCGAAGCCCGGCCGCTTCGCCCTCGACAACCCGCTGAACCGCATCGTCATCGAATGGCAGTGACATGGACGTCAGCCAGATAGCGAAGCGCTTCCCGCTCGTTGCCCGTCCACGTCCAGCGTGCCCGCCCCTCGCTGAACGCATCCGCGAGATCACCGACCTCGCAGCCGCCGCCGAACGCGACGGCAACGTGACCTCCGCGACCGTCACCCTCAACAAGGCGGCGCTGATCGCGAGCGACTGCGGCATACCGGACCTGGCGCGCGCTCTGTGCTGGCGACACGCCGAGGCCGTCCTGCGCGCCCAGCCTTTGGGCGCGCAGGAAGCCCGGTACGCCCTGGAGCCCCTGGTCAACCTGGCCCGACTGCGCATCCGCGACGGTGACGGGACTGGCGCGTACCACCTGCTCGATTCCCTGAACCGAGCAGTTAGATCGAAGACGGAAGCGGTCATCGACGGCCGCGCCACGTCCTTCCAGCGCCTCACGAAGTCGCCCTCCGACCATCAACAGGTGTGCCAATGGCTGTGGGCCGTACTCCTCGGCGACGGAACCCGTGCCCTTGTCGCAGCAGGTGAATGGGACCACGCCCGGGCGCACAGCAGGCGACACCGGGGCGTAGGCCAGCGACTCTTCGACGGGCGCCAAGTCGAAGTACTCGTCCGCTGCCTCGGCGAGCAGCCCAGCGATGCGCTGAAGTTCCTGCACGAGAGCACCCTGGTGGAGCCATGGGAGCACCCCGTCGCGGCAGCCCTTGCCGTCCTCTGCCACAGGGCAGCCGACGAGCACCGAGTCGAGCCGATCAACAACATGGTGCAGCTCTACCTGGCCCTCGACTCGGCCCCCGACCTTGCCGTCTTCCGCTCCCGTGTAGGACTAGTTGTGCTTGACCTCTCCCCAGAGATCCGCCAGGCCGAAACGATGCGCCGCCTCACCAGCGAAGCGATGACGCATCCAGACGGGTACATCGCACGAGACGTCCTGGCCCACCCTGTGTGCCGCGAAGGGCTGAGCCTAGACGAGCGCAGAACACTCTCCGCTGCCGTCGCCTCCGCCGGCCTCGAACGGGGCAACATCTCCGACCCTCTGACTCAGGCCATACAGGACGCTTCAACAGTCGCAGCGGATGTCTGGCAACGCCACACCAGCCGCCGAGTTAACGCCTGATCGTCACATCACCGTCTTCTGGGAGGGCCTGGAGTACGGCAGCGCCGAGCTGCCCCACGAGTCTGGCCGCCAGGAGCACTACCGCCGGCGTTTGTGAGCGGTCTGGAACGAGCCGATCTCGTCCGGCAGGTCCCGCCAGGGCGACCCGGTGCGGTACTTCCACACGATGGCTTCCAGGGTGCGACGGTGATCGGCCACCGTCGACCACGAACCGGATCGGCCGTTCAATCCGGCCCCACATCTCATCGGTGATCACTAATCGGACGAACATATCCGATCAAGCGACAAGCGAATCAAGGGCACACGCTCTAGAAGCGACCGGGATGGCCCGGCCGTGCTGCCCACGCGTTTGGCGATGTCGGCGTTCCGGCCATTTCCTGCCCACAGCCCCTCCAAGCCAGACCAGGGATCCAGCGCCCACGGGGTTCCCTGACGCAGGAAATAGCACGCTCCCCAGCACGACCGAATGACGTGTGTTCGATATCGCAGCCGTGTCGTTAGACCTCACGACTCTGCCGCAGCGACCGTCTTAGGGGGAACGATGACCTCGGCCATTACGCAGGACCAGCCGCCACAACCACCAAAGGGGACCGCGCCGGACGACGAACCACAGGAGGCCGGTGTTCGAGAGGAGGAATACCTCTACCGCGACGAGTCGAGGCTGAAGGCCGGCTCCCTGCTGACCTCCCGCACCATGGCGCGGCGCCTGCCCTCGCTCGTGCGGCGCTCGGTCCAGATGGCCTGGCGCGTGGACCGCGGCGCGACCATCGGCCTGCTGGTGTGCCAGATCGCAACCGGCATCCTCGCGGCCCTCGGCCTCCTGGCCGTCACGGGCACGATCACCGCGCTGATCTCCTCGGGCGACATCACCGAGCGGCTGTGGGACGCCGCCCCCCAGCTGGCCGTGATCGCCGCCGCCACCGGCCTGCGCGCGCTGCTGGGCATCGCCGTCGTCTGGCTGACCGGCCGTCTGCGCCCCGTGCTCGGCCGGGCAGCGGAGCTGACGATGATCGAGGCCGCGCTCGGCGCGGAACTGGCCGCCAACAACAAGCCCGGCTACAACGACGCCTACGACATCGCCGACCACGGCGCCCAGGTCACCCCCGACCTCGTCGAAGAAGCGCAGGACGTCCTCGCGGCGAGCGCCACGCTCGCGGCCGGCGCCACCGTCCTGACCGTCCTGCACCCCCTGCTCCTTCCCCTCCTCTTCCTCGCCTGCCTGCCCCAGGCCGCCGCCTACGTGCGCTCCGCACGCGTGCTCTACCTGGCCGGGCTGGAGACCTCCGGGCGGCGCCGGATGCTGGGCAAGCTGCGCTGGCACATGGCCTATCAGGAGTCCAGTGAGGAGATGCGCGCCTGCCTGGCTGGCCCCTTCCTGATCGGCCGGTACCGGCGGCTGGCCGCCTCGGTCAACGCCGCCGAACGCAAGGCCGCGAACACCGGTGCCTGGATGGGACTTGCCGGAGCCGTGGCCGGCGGAATTGCCTCGACCGCGGTATGGGCGGCGCTGCTGTGGCTCCTGGCCTCCGGGCGGATCAGCCTGGCGGCCGGCGGCGGCGCCGTCTTCGCCCTCCAGACCGCCACCGGCTCGGTGCGCGGCATCATCAACGGCGGGGCACGCCTGGTGCGCACCGGCTGGTACGTACAAGACTGGCAGAACTTCCTCGACAACGCCCACGGCCAGGCCATGACCGACTCCCGCGGCACCACGCCCGTGACCGCTGCCCCAGAGCGTTTCGAGGTCCGCAACGTCACCTACCGCTACGACGGCGCCCCGAAGAACAGCCTGAGCAACATCTCCCTGCACGTGCGGCGTGGGGAGATCGTGGCGCTGGTCGGAGAGAACGGCTCCGGCAAGACGACCCTCTCACGCCTGCTGTGCGGGCTGCTGCTGCCCACCGAGGGCGACGTGGCCTGGGACCACGCCTCCACCGCGGACCTGGACCCGTGGGGGTCGTGGGAGCACGTCGCGCTGGTGCCGCAGAAGTTCACGTACCTGCCGCTGACGATGCGCGACAACATCACGTTCGGGCAGGGCGACACCAGCGACGCCGCCCTGCTCGCCGCGTGCGAGGCGTCCGGCGCCGCGGAGATGCTGCCGGGCCTGCGCTCTGGTCTGAACACCCTGCTGACCAGTGAGTGGTTCGGCGGACAGCAACTCTCCGGCGGGCAGTGGCAGCGCCTGGTCCTCACCCGCGCGTTCCACCGGCATGCGGCGCTGCTGGTCATGGATGAACCCACGGCCGCCCTCGACGCCCGCGCAGAGCACCGGATCTTCGCCGGCCTGCGCGAACTGGCCAAGGACCGCGCCATCTTGCTGATCACGCACCGCCTCACCAACGTGGCCGTCGCCGACCGGATCGTGGTCCTGAACGAAGGGCGGATCGTCCAGGAAGGCACCTACGCCCAGCTCACCCGGGAGCCAGGTCTGTTCCGGACCCTGTGGGAACTGCAGCGCCAGATGAGCGGCGACAGTCCCTGACGCCCTGTCCGCCAAGGGGCCACCGTTCTGCCAGGCCGAGATACCGGACCCCTCCCAATGTTCCCTACGCCGCCCGACGACCAAGTGATCACTCTCTTTCCGCCCGCGGGCTGCAGGCCGACCTACTCGAAGCCGCTTGCGTCAGCCGCGGGCGGGTCGCGTCGCACGTCCGTCTTCCAGGGGCTCCCACAAGCGTCAAAACCCTGGGGACCCAGCGACGTCTTCCGCCGCTCCGAGGCCACATAGCCCGCCCTCCACACTTCCCGGGGGGCATCCCCGGCACGAAGGCACAGCCGTTGAGGTGTATGTGCCGGGGCGTCGCGGAAAGGCGTCCATCCCCCTGCCATGCAGGGGCGGCGGAATGCGTGGCTGCACCGTTCAGCGTCCTGGGGTGAGGCGACCTAGTGGGGGCAGGAGGCTGTCGCCAGGCCAGAAGGGCCGCTCGGTGGCGATGCCGGTGAGGAAGAGGCTGACCTTGTCCAGTGCCGCGGCTCGTTCGGCGGGGCCGTAGGTGACGAGGTCGTCGGCTGCGGTGTCGTGGACGCGTAGCTGGCTGTGTGGCCCGGTGCAGAGCAGGGCGCGCGGGATCTCGGGCAGGCCGAGGCTGAGGGCGTCGCATCGGCCGGTGTGGACGAGCTGGACCAGGTCGGTGGTGACGCCTTCCCAGTCGCCGATGCTGGGCCAGTCGGCGCCTCCGTTGAGTTCGTGGGTGAGGGTGGCCAGGGGGATGATCTCGCCCGGCTGGCGTCCCCGGGTGAGTAAGTCGTGGATCTTCACGCCGTCGGGCTGGCGTACATGCGGGTGCAGCAGCGAGTCGGCGGCCACCACGGTGGTGTTGATTTCGCGGGTGTCGGGGCCGGGGTAGTACGGCTCGTGGGCGAAGAGCAGGTAGACGTCCCGTGTGCGGGCAGCCGGGCCGAATGCGGACTCAGACTCGGGCATGGGGTCAGTTCCCTTCAGCGGTGGTGTGTGCGGCGTAGTGCGGTCGGTTGGCTACTCCGTCGGCGGCCGGTGAGAGGGCTTGCCCCTGTGGCGATGGAGGCGCAGGTGGTGCATCGGCCGTCGCTGTGGGGGTGTGCGCGCCGGGGTGTGGGGCCGGGGCAGGTGCGGCAGGGCGGCCAGTTGAGGCAGGCCGGGCAGAGGTTTTCGCCGGGTGCGGTGCCGGGGACGCCGCAGCCGGCGCATTCGACCAGGGCCCGGTAAGCGAGTGCTTCGCTCACGGTGCGTGCCGCGGCGGAGGTGGGGGTGGTCGGGTGCTTTTCCACCGGGTGTCCTGCTGGGGTGGCGTGGTGTTCGGTCACGGTGGCCGGTGGTGGGTAGGCCTGTGCGGCGCGGAGTCGGGCGGCGATGATCGCGCCGAGCGTGGTGCGGATCGGGCTCGGCAAAGGGCGAGCGCTGATGACGTGGTTGAGCTGTACGCGCGTCCAGCCGGCTTTCAGCATCGCCGAAACCGCTGTGCCCTGATCCGCCAGTGCCTGGCCGGTCAGCAGGAGTTCGGGACGCCGGGCGCCGATCTCCAGCAGCAGGCGTACTCCGGGTGTGAGGTCCGTCGGCGCTGGCGCGGTCCGTGATGGCGGCGGTGCTTGAATCCGTGATCGTGCGGGGCGGGCGGCGGGAGGGAGGGGTCTGGTCTTCGGCTGGGTGGTCTTCTTTCTGTTGGTGTTCTTAAGGGGCCGGTCAGCCAACGTAGGGTCATCCACGCGCGGATAACCCGATTCTGGCTGTGACCTGCTGGACCGCGCAGCGGGCAGGTCGGTGATGACGTAGGCGGCGGCGCCCAGAGTGCCGTGCGGGCCGCGTTCGCGTTCCCTCACGAGGAAGCCGTGGCTGTGCAGTTCCTTCAGACCGGTTCTCACGGCGGATTCGCCGTCCCTGCCCGCGCGGGCGATATCGGTGACGGTCATGCGCCAGCCCTCCCGGTGGGTGGAGAGCAAGCCGAACAACCCCTTGGCCTTGAAACTCAACGTGCCGTCGCGGAACAAGGCGTTGGCGATCTGAGTGAACTGATCGGCTGCCATCACCCCGCGCCGGATCCCCGCCCGCCGTCCGTGACCGGCGGGCGGGGAGGTGGCCTGCGTGCCGGCCTCGGCCCATGCAAGGTCCAGCGTGGCGGGGCGGTCGGTGATGCAGTAGATGATCTCGCCGAGGGTTCCGTCGGGGCGCCGCAGACGTTCCCGGATCAGATACCGGTGCTTCTCCAGCTCCTGCAGGCCGGTGCGGACCGCTTCACGCCCGTCCGGCCCCACACGCACCAGGTCAGCGACTGTTACCTGCCAGCCGCTGCGGTGTGTGCTGAGGTAACCGAAGATTCCCTTCGCCTTGAACGACAACCGCCCATCGCGAAACAGCGCATTGGCCACCTGCGTGAACTGATCCGCGCTCATCACGCCGCGGCGAATTCCCGCCCCGAAGCGGCTCACCGCTGCTCCTGTGGCGATGACCGCGGTCGCCACTCACGCCAGCGCACCCGGCCGGCCGAAGCGGGGCCGCCACTGACGCTGCGCGATCGGCAGATGCGTAGGGGTGCCATGCCGACAGCCCAACCCCAGCCCCTGACCACCTCGGCAGCCATCGCTCCCGACCATGGATCACGATCGGGCAACACCGTCGACACACCGGCGTGGTCGCTCTCATGGTCGGGACCGAGGCACGCACCCCGTCGACGCGGCGCGCACGCGATAGGCGCGACGAAGGACGAGGTGCGCAGAGGTCTGCGCAGTCGCATGTGTGTGGGAGGGCTGCACAAACCTACCGACGGCGCCTCTGATGGTGCGCAGTTCGTGAGCCCGCTGCACAGGCTCCATCGCGGCACGAGGGCCACGCAGCGTGCGCAGCCGCCTGCCGGTCACATGCCGCGCTCCAGGGCTGAGAACCCGGTCTGACGCACGGGTAAGCCGTGGTCGGCACGCCCGCGCCCCGTAGTCGGACTCATGGTCGGGCTGTCCACCACTGTGACCACGGATGCCGTATGCGCATCGTGATCGTGGTCGGGGCCTCGTGGTCGGTGGTCAGGTCAGACCCGGTCGCTTATGTCGAGGGCGCAAGCGTCCGTTCTGACCTGGGAGTTCGACCATGTCCCCTGGCAAGCCGGCTTCGCGCAGCGAGGCCGTTGCTCCGATGGCGGCAGGCGCCCGGCTGGAGGCGATGCGGCGCCGGGTGCGCGTGTCACGCCTGGCGGTGTGGACCGTCATCGCGGCCGGCCCCATCGCCCTCGGCATCACCCTCACCTCCACCCCGACCACGGTCGAGACAGCGTCCTCGACTAAGCCGACCACCGCACGCGTCACGACGGTGGCAGCCGGCCCGGCCGGCTATGCGCAGTTGTTCCTCCACACGTGGCTGCGCAGCAGCACCAAGGACGAGGCGAGTGCGCAAGCCCGGCATGCGCAGTCGATGGCGCCCGGCGTCGATCTGCCCGAGCCGGCCACCGGTGCGCAGCCGGCACCGCAGGTAGTGACGGCGGTGCGCACTGCGCAGCGCGCGCAGGGGGTGTGGTCGGTGACGGTGGCTGCGCAGTACGCCGACGCATCGGTGCGCTATTACGCCGTGCCGGTGGCCACCGACCGCACGGGCGCCTCGTTCACGGTCACCGGGGCGCCGGGCGTCGTGGCCGGGCCGGCCCGGAGGGAGATGCCGGCATCGCCGTACCGGGAGAGTGTGCCGGAAGGTGATCTGTCCTCCACCGTCGAGCAGTTCCTCGCTGCCTACCTCACCGGTGCCGGAGAGGTCGACCGCTACCTCGCCCCCGGCGTGAAGCTGCTCCCGGTCACTCCCGCTCCCTACAGGGCGGTCACGGTGCAGCAGATCTCCGCCATCGAGGAAACGGCCACCACGGTGACCGTGCCGGCCGATGGCACCAAGGCCCGCGTCCTAGCGCAAGTGGAAGCCCGCGGCAAGGACGGCCGGTGGCCGCTGGCCTACGAGTTCACGCTCGCGGCCCGCTCGGGCAGGTGGGAGATCTCCGCGCTCGGCACGGGAGCTGCCGCAACGGAAGGTGTCCGGTGAACACGGTGCACCACACGATTCTGGCCGGTCAGCTGGACGACCTGGGCGACTCGTGGATCAGCATGTTCGAGGACTGGGCCACCAAAGGGCTGCAGGCGGGTCTGCTGGTCCTGGT